>DAOUTI010000009.1 GCA_030626795.1 Flavobacteriaceae bacterium | reverse complement strand
TGTTTGCAATTCCCAATAGGGTTGGGCTTTAAAATTTTGAATTTCCTTAAAGCGATTAACCAACATAGCTAGACTAGGGGTTTGTACCCTACCAACAGATAGAACTTGTTTATAACCACCATGTTTTACCGTATACAACCTTGTGGCATTCATACCCAATAACCAATCGCCAATCGCTCTTGAAAAGCCAGCATAATAAAGGTTATCATATTGATTTGAAGGCTTTAAGTTTGCAAAGCCTTCTTTAATTGCTTCAGATGTTAGTGAAGAAATCCAAAGTCGTTTAACCTCTCCTTTATATCCAGCCTGATTAATTACCCATCGCTGAATCAATTCTCCTTCCTGTCCTGCATCACCACAATTTATTACCAAACTTGCTTTATCAAATAGCCTTTTTACAATTTTGAATTGTTTGGTTATACCAGAATTGCTTACTACTTTGGTTTCAAATTTTTCTGGCAACATGGGTAAGTTATTCAAATCCCAACTTTTCCAATAGGGCTTATAATCGTGAGGCTCAAATAAAGTACATAAATGCCCAAAAGTGTAAGTTACAGCGTAACCATTACCCTCATAATAGCCGTCATGTCTAGTTTTAGCTCCTAAAATGGTAGCAATTTCACGGGCAACACTTGGTTTTTCGGCAATACAAACTTTCATTTATCTTTTAATTTTCAACTCACGCAAATTACATATAATTTCACTTTTTTAAAGCCTGATTGCACATTTTAATAAAAAATTGTACTTTGTAATTTGAATTAATAATTTTAATAATGCAAATAGAAAAATCTACCTTACAGTATTTAACTGATTTAAAAGAAAATAACATTAGAGAATGGTATCATGAAAATAAAGATACATTTCAAATAGCACAAACCAATGCCAAAGATTTTTACCAAGCCATTAGAAATAATTTAGAAAAACAGGATGACATTGATAAGTTTAAACTATTTAGAATTTATAGAGATATCCGTTTTTCAAAAGATAAAACACCATTTAATCCGCACTTTGCAGGTTCTTTTTCACGAACTGGTAAAAAACTAAGAGGTGGGTATTATTTAAGAATTAGATCAGGAGAATCTTTTTTAGCTGGTGGTTTTTGGGAACCAAATAAAGAAGATCTTTTTAGAATTAGAAAAGAGTTTGAATATAGCGACTCTGAAATCAGAAAAATATTAAGTAATCAACCATTTAAAGAAATATTTGGTGGCACACTAGAAGGAAGTGAGCTAAAAACAGCTCCAAAGGGTTTTGATAAAGAACATGCTGCGATAGATTTGATTCGTAAAAAGGCTTTTGTTGCTGTAAGAAACTTTACAGATAAAGAGGTGCTTTCAACTAATTTTTTAGAAGAAGTGAATCAATCATTTTTAGCACTCCGACCGTTTTTTGATTATATGAGTGATGTTTTAACCACTAATTTAAATGGAGAATCTTTGATTGATTAATAAAAAAAGCCCAAAATATGATATACCTTGGGCTTTAAACTTTAAATGAATTTTAAGACAACCAGCCCTTTGCTGTAGCTTGTTTTGCATACCAAACTAAAAACAAACCAATAAGAACTACCATAGCAGGCATTATCATTCCCCCAGGTCCATATACTTCAGCAGCCTTACTCATTCCAAAATTATAGATCATTTGCGCAATTATTCCAATTAGTGAAATAATTAATACAGAAGTTGCAAGTTTCTTTCTAAGTAATAATAAAATACAACCTAAAGCGCCTCCAAAAACTGCAATGGCAAATGCACCAGTTACCCATGAGGGCACGTTCTCGTATAATGTTCTTTCTGCTTCGGGTAAAGCAGCAATTATTTCATCGGACATATTTACTTGTGCTATGTAGGCAAAAACGCCCATCAAATTCCAAATAAAGGCAATAATACTGATAACCCAAAAGCCCGTAGAAGGCTTACTTGTTGATTCTGACATAATTAATGATTTTAATTGTTAGTAGATACACAATATACCTAATATAATTAGTATGAGCAAATTATAAAAAAACATTCCTCTTTTTATAATAATAATTAAGTTGTTAATATGTCAACTTAGCATATCTTTGCATTTTTAAAAAATGAACACATGACTACATTTACATCATTAGGAATTAAGATGCCATATATTGAAGCTTTGGCAGAATTAGGTATTAAAATTCCAACCGAAATTCAAGAAAAAACAATTCCAGTATTATTAGAAAATAAAACAGATTTTATTGGTTTAGCACAAACAGGAACAGGTAAAACTGCTGCTTTTGGGTTACCAATATTACAGCAAATTGATGCGGAAAACCCTGCTGTTCAGGCTTTAATTTTATCCCCTACAAGGGAATTGGCACAACAAATAAAAAAACAACTATTTAAAATGACTAAATATGTTGATGATAAAATATTTGTTGAAGCAGTTTATGGAGGAGAAAAAATTGACAAACAAATTAAAAACTTACAAAGAACAACCCATATTATTGTCGCAACTCCAGGTAGATTGGTTGATTTAATTGAAAGAGGTGATATAAATTTAAAGGAAGTAAACACACTTGTACTTGATGAAGCAGACGAGATGTTAAGCATGGGGTTTAAACAAGAATTGAATAGAATATTACGATATACTGGCAAAGCAAAAAAAACATGGTTATTTTCAGCTACTATGCCCGAGGAAATTCAACAAATAGTTAAAAAATACATGTCTCCAAGTGCTATTAAGGTTGAAGTAAACAAAGATGCTATGGTGAATGCAAATATTACACATCAATTTATAAAAACCTCTATTCAAAATAAAATTAAAGTTATTACTGACTTCTTAGACAAACACGATCAAGAAAGAGGTATTATCTTTTGCCGCACCAAAGCAGGTACACAAAACTTATCTAATTTATTGAAAGAAGAAGGATTTTCTGTTGATGCACTTGAAGGTGACATGCAGCAAAAAGAGCGAGATAAAGTAATGCGTGCTTTTAAAAATAAAAGTTTACAAGTATTAATTTCAACCGATGTTTCTGCTCGCGGAATTGATGTAAGTAATTTGGCTTTTGTAATTCATCATCAGTTACCCGAGAAATTAGAATATTATACCCATCGTAGTGGTAGAACTGCAAGAGCTGGTAAAAGAGGATTTTCAATTGCTTTGGTTTTGCCATATGAATTAGAAAGAATTAATGAAATTGAAAATAAACTAGGCATTAAGTTTAGAGAAGTTAGTTAATATCAAGCATTGTTGTCTGTCAAAGATAAAAGATCGCTACGCTCGCTGATAGAACAAAGACCTAGCCGTAACTAATTGATAATCTTATAGGTAATGATTTAAAGGTTTTGCTTTATGTTTTTTTTATAATATGCAAAAGCAAGGTGTGCTATTTCTAAAACGATTTAAACATTTCAATAGCAAAGTATTTAATCCATTTTAATAATTTCACTCGGACACTACTGAATATCACAAAAAAACACCCATTCAAATTTGAATGGGTGTTTTTTTTGTGAAATTTATAGGATTTTTATAGCCCGTAGTGTCTATGGGCTGACCATTGCATTCTTTTTGTGTTTCTAAAAGTTGATGAATAAGTTCTTGTTTCTGTTGGTGTTAACGTTGTTGAAGTTTTCATAATATTTGTTTTTTTGATGATTTTAGTTATTTAATGTTGCTTATAGTCCGTAATGTCTATGATTTGACCATTGCATTCTTTTAGTATTTCTAAAAGTTGAAAATATTCTTGTTTCTGTTGGTGTTAATGTTGTTGAAGTTTTCATAATATTTGTTTTTTAGATGATTTTAATTATTTAATGTTGTTTAGTGTCCAAATGTTCTGTATTCTGACCAACGTATTCTTTTTGAATTTCTGAAATTAGAATGGTTCATATATCTTCTTGATACTAGTTCTGAATTGATGTTTATTAAAGTTTTCATAATGTTTAGTTTTATCTGGTTTATACTTAATAGACGCACTATCTTTTATTTTGTTACAGTACTATGTAAAACAAAGTACTATATTAACACTTATTTAACATGCTATTCTGTTTTTCAATAGAGTAAAGCATAGTTGAAAAGTGAAATAATTTTACAACATCCTATTATAAATATAAATTTTTATTGAATTTACTAACTTTGAATAGCTGTTGGGTATACCTCATAAAGAGATTTGGAATGAAAGAATAATCAATGGCAAATTTATGAACGGAATCGATACAAGAAGGCAAGAGGATTGTAAATTATTAACAAATTAATATTATAAATTACTTATATTTACATAAAACATTAACAAACACCCCCTTAAAATGAAAAAACTAATAATTTTATTATTTGTTTTTGTATTTATAATACAAAAACAGCAAGCACAAAATTTTGAATTTAAAGCAGATGACATTGACATTTCTTATGAAAGGTTTGTTTTACCAAATGGTTTAAAACTTTTGGTTTATGAAGATCATAAGGCACCAATAGTTGCTGTAAATGTATGGTACCATGTTGGCTCAAAAAATGAAAAACCAGGAAAAAGCGGATTTGCGCATTTATTCGAACATTTAATGTTTAATGGTAGTGAGAATTTTGACGATGATTATTTTCAAGCCATTGAAAGAATAGGAGGAACAGATGTAAACGGCACAACCAATTCTGACAGAACAAATTATTTTCAAAATGTCCCAACAGCTGCCTTAGATCAGGTGTTATTCTTAGAATCTGATAGAATGGGTCATTTATTAGGAAATATCGATCAGGATTTATTAGATGAACAGAGAGGTGTTGTTCAAAATGAAAAACGACAAGGTGAAAATCAACCTTATGGAAGACAGCGATATTTACTTACAGAAGCAATGTATCCCAAAGGCCATCCATATTCATGGACAGTTATTGGAAAAATGGAAGATCTTAATGCAGCTTCATTAGAAGATGTTAATGAATGGTTTCAGGGTTATTATGGAGCTGCTAATGCAGTAATTGCAATTGCAGGTGATGTAGAACCACAAGATATTTACAAGAGAATATTAAAATACTTTGGCGATATACCTGCAGGTCCAACTATTCAAAGACAAGAGGTAAATGTACCTGTTCATAGTGGTGATACTTATCAGGTTTATGAAGACAGAGTGCCGGAAAGCAGAATTTTATTTGCATGGAATACACCTCCATTTGGTCACAAAGAAGATGTTCATTTTGATCTGATTTCAGCAATTTTAACAAGCGGTAAGAATTCAAGGTTATATAAAAAACTGGTATATGAAGATCAGATTGCCAGTATGGTAAATTCGTATGAAGCTTCGAGTGAAATAGCAAGTACATTTGTTACTATGGCAAATGTTAAACCTGGAAAAGATCTGGAAGAAGTAAAAGCTAAAATTCTTGCAGAAATTGATAAACTTATTAAAAACGGACCTACGGAAGAAGAGTTAAAAAGAGTAAAAGCTTCTTACTTTTCTAGTTTTATTAAAGGATTAGAACGAATTGGTGGATTTGGTGGAACTTCAGATATCTTGGCATCGAATGAAACTTATTTTGGAGATGCATCTTACTATAAAACTGTCTTGAAATTTGTTGAAGATGCTACAATACTAGACATTCAAGCAACAGCTCAAAAATGGCTTACAAGAGGTAAGCATACTATAGTTTGTAATCCTTTTCCTGAATACAGCGTAACTAAATCAAGTGTTGATCGTTCAAAATTACCTCCACTTGGAACTCCGAAAACTTCTAAATTTCCAAAAGTAGAACGTTCAAAATTATCTAACGGTCTTAATATTGTTTTGGCAAAAAGAGAAGGGGTATCTACAATTATAATGGACCTCATGGTTAATGCGGGTTATAAAACTGATTTCCTATCTAGCCCTGGAACAGCATCACTGGCAATGAACTTATTAGATGAAGGAACCCAAGACATGAACTCCTTAGATATAAATAAGAAATTAGAATTACTAGGTGCTAGTTTAAATACTTTTTCAAGCCAGGACAATTCAAATGTATATATGAATACCTTAAAACCAAGTTTAAGTGCAAGTTTAGATTTGTTTGCCGATATTATTTTAAATCCTGCTTTTCCACAAAAAGAATTCGATCGTCTTAAAGCGGATCAAATCAATGATATTAAAAAAGAAAAAGCACAACCGGTTTCAATGGTGCTAAGGTCAATGAATAAATATTTATATGGTGAGGGTCATCCTTACAGCAACCCATACACAGGAACGGGATATGAAGATACTGTTAAAAAACTAACAAGAAAAGATATTGTTGATTTTTACAGTACATGGGTACGCCCTAATAATGCTACTTTAGTGGTAACTGGAGATATTGAAATGAGTGAATTAAAATCAAGTTTAGAAAAATCTCTAGGAAAATGGAAGAAAAAAGATATCCCTAAAATTACTTTTAACAAGCCTAAAGTAAATTCAAAGAATACACTTTATTTAATTGATAGACCCGAATCTCAACAATCTGTAATTATTGCTGGACATTTAGCAGGTAAATATGGCGATGTTTCGCAAATTGCATTAGAACAAATGGTAAGTATCCTTGGTGGAGACTTTACTTCAAGAATCAATATGAACTTAAGAGAAGATAAGCATTGGTCTTATGGTGCAGGTGGGTTTGTAATGGATACAGAGCAAGAAAGACCATTTATCGTATACGCTCCCGTTCAAACGGATAAAACTTCTGAATCGGTAATTGAAATTAGAAAGGAACTCAAACAATTTGTAACAACAAATCCTGCCACAAAAGAAGAGTTAGACAAGGTAAAAACAAATCAAGTGCTTAAATTACCTGGGCAATGGGAAACAAATGCTGCTGTTAATAATTCACTAACAACCATGGTAAAATATAACCTGCCGGATGACTATTACCAAAAATACGATGAAAATGTTAGAAATTTATCTTTAACAGAGGTTCAAGAAGTGAGTAAAAAAGTTGTTAAACCTGAAGCTGTAAATTGGTTTATGGTAGGCGATAAAGCCAAGATTGCAAGTAAACTAGATGAGTTAGGTTTTGATGCCATAATTGAAATAGATGCTGATGGTAACCCAATAAAACCGGCAATAAAGAATGATAAAAAAGAAATCAAAAATTAAAGATGGTAAAGCTTAGAATAAAAATGTCCATAGATTAATTCTATGGACATTTTTTATTGTCTCCCTAAAGTGATAATTTTTCCTGCTCGTAAAACAACCAATTCAATAGGGTCATTACTAGATCTCTGCTCAATATTTTTTGCTATTTTACCTAAAAACTCCTTTGTATCTTCAATCTTAATACCATTAAAAGATAAAATGATATCACCTCCAATTAATATTTTCTCATTATTAATTATCATTTCAGTATCTCCTCCCATTAAACCAATAACTCCTAAAGGAGACGATCTTACAACTTTAAGTACCATTAAACCACTTTTTTGAGGTACATTTAATAAGCTTGCCATTTTACCTGATACGGCTTCAATTTCTATACCACTCCAAAATCTATTCTTTTCAAAAAGTAAATTTTTAGCTAAGTTCGAACTTGTTGCAAAACCAATACCTTGAAATCCACCAGAATTAGATAATATATTACTTACAATTCCTATTACTTCCCCTTGCATATTAAACATCGGCCCTCCAGAATTACCTGTATTAATTGCTGCATCTGTTTGAATATATTCTGAAATAGTAAAAGGATTATTATCTTTGTTCTCTTTAATAATTCCACTTACATAACCAGATGAAAGAGAATGACCAAGTCCAAAAGGAGCACCAACAACAAAAACTTTTGAACCAATTTTTGCTTGATTAGAATCTCCTAATTTTACTATGATTGCATTTTTTCTTGGCCAAATAAGCTCTAAAAGAGCAATATCGGCATTATTAAATGAGCTAATTACTTTTGCAGGAATAATTTCTCCATCCAAAAATTGAATATTTACTTTTTCAGCAACTTGAACAACATGAGCCGCTGTAATAATCTGATTATCAGATATCATAAATCCAGAGCCTAGCCCTCCGGCTGTAACTGTTTTTGTTGTTTGATCATTATTAACCAATTCTTTTTGTTCTGTTAAAATTACAACTACAGCAGGGTTTACTTTTTCATACAATTTCGTAAGATCTTGTGCTTTAGCAGAAAAGGATAAAAAAAATAGGACAATTATTAAATAGTTTTTCATCATCTTAATTTAAGATTTTAAGTTGGTGAAAATAGCTAATTAAAAATAATAAGTTAGATGTTATTATTAAAATAGTCTGTTTTTACTTTAACAAAGAATTAACCACCAAAATCACTTTTGTTACTTTTAAAAATACAATTTAATAGTATCTTTGCCGTTTTAAAACCTCTAAAACGGTAAAATTAAAATTAGTTATTGATCAAATTTTTTATGAGTACTGCTACAAAAACCAATATAAAGAAATCAAAAATAAAGCTATTACACCAGTACTATGGCTATACAGGATTTTATACTTTTGTTGGAAATAGTTTAAAAAAATCAATTATTCCAATTGCCCTATTTGTAGGGGTACTATTTATTGTGCATTATTTTATTATTGATTTTAACGATTTGTTTGCTTCAATAATTGAGCGCTATTCTGCATTTACAATCATCAGCGTATTTTTTATTTCAGAATCATTATTAGGTTTGGTACCTCCAGAAATATTTATTGTTTGGGCAAGTAAGAGTGCTGAGCCTATTTTATATATTTCCTTATTAGCAATATTTTCTTATTTGGGTGGAGTTATATCTTATTTCATTGGCAGGTCTATAGCCAAACAACCAAAAGTATTTAACTACTTAGAAGTAAAAATGAAAAAACACTTAATTATGATTCGCAAATGGGGCGGTTTTTTAATTGTTGTAGGTGCTTTATTACCAATACCTTTTGCAATTACTAGTATAGCAGCTGGCATTATTGATTATAAGTTTAAAAACTACTTACTTTTTGGGCTTTTACGATTTGTACGTTTTTATCTTTATGCGCTTGTCATATTTCATATTTTTTGATCATCTAAAACTTGCCTATGCAAAACGAGCAGCCAAACAACCCCTTACACGGAGTTAAACTTATTGATATTTTAGAATTTTTAGTAGATAACTATGGCTGGGAAAAATTAGCAGTGCAAATTCCAATCAATTGTTTTAAATCAAATCCTTCCATAAAGTCTAGCTTAAAATTTTTAAGAAAAACCCAATGGGCAAGAGATAAAGTAGAAAATTTATATTTGAGATCTATTGGAAAAAAGTAGCGTACTACTTTTCTAAAATTAATTATTATAAAATATACTGCACTATTGTATAATTAGTGTATATTGCTGTATGTTTTTAGAATTAACAAATAGAGAGTTACAAGCTTTAAAAGAATTGAGAAAGTATATCCATGATTTCGGACAAATGCCTAGTGTGCGTGAGCTAATGAGACGTTTAGATTATAAATCACCTCGGTCAGTTTCTGTTATCTTTAAAGGTCTAGAAGAAAAAGGGATTTTGCAAAAAAAACAAGATGGAAGCTTTCAATTATCCGAATTTGAATTACCAAATGATTATGGTACGAGAGAACAAACTATAAAAATACCCTTATTAGGAAGTGTTGCTTGTGGTTTACCCATTTTTGCTGAAGAAAATATTGAAGCTAATATTCCTGTTTCTATCAAAATATTAAAAAAAGGACATAAATATTTTCTATTAAGAGCAAAAGGAGACTCTATGGATGATGCTGGCATCAATAATGGTGATTTGGTTTTGATAAGACAACAGCAGCATGCAGAAAACGGAGATCAAGTAGTCGCATTAATTGATGATGAAGCTACTATTAAAGAATACCATCACAACGGAACATTAGTAGTTTTAAAACCCAAATCAAAAAATAAAAAATACCAACCTATAATTCTATCCGATGCATTTCGAATTCAAGGTATTGTTGAAGCTGTTATTTCTGTTTGATAAAGACTTCTGTTAATTGTATTCTTACTCTGTAAATTCTAAATCCAATTCATTAAAATTATCTGCTGCCTTAATCAATAGGGTTGAACCAATATTTTCAAATAAATGGTTAGTTTTAAGTATAAACTCCGCTTGTTTTTCAATTTTATAATTTGGTATTCCAACCAAAGTCAGGTTTGTAAATTTAGATTGCTGTTCAATAATATCGTAAAAAGCTTTTTGCTCTACAGCGTTATTAATAATTTCAATGGCAACATTAACACGTAGATCTTCAACCAGTTTATAAATTTTCGAATGAATTAAAGTAGTCTCTGTATTACTATTATTTACAAATAACACTCTAATACTTGTATCATTCCACCTTGGAGATGCAACAATAAATCGAGCAATATTCAACATCATTTCAGCATTTTTGCTATCCGTTTCTCGCCACCATAAATCAACCGTTTGATAATTACCAAATTTTGTTTTTCTGTCGAAATCTAAATACAATAAATTATAATCTAAATGTAGTAAGGTTTCTGTCATTTTAGAATACTCAATTGAGTTTTCTAATCCTTTTGGCCATCCCATCATAATGGTATTCGGTTCAACGCCCGAAAACCCAAAAGTAGTAGCAATATTTGTTATACCACTATAAATATTATCAACTTTTACTTGTCTTGCAAAAATACCTAGTTCACTAAATGTCTCATCCCTAATAATTTGCTCAGATTTTCTCAAAGGTTTACCTTTTTTTTTGTCGAGAATCAGTTTAAAATTGGTAACGATTCCCGTTCTACCAGATACTGTTTTACTTAATTGTAATAAGTATTTTTGATGATCACTTTGCCCACTAAATAAAATAACATTTGGGTTCCAATTGGATTTTCCTTCTACTTTTGCATCAATTTTTTTTAAACCTTTATTTACTACATTTTCCCAAACACTTTGCCAAACATCATTAGATTTTATATGCACTTCTTTTCTTTGCAGCCAAAGGTATAGCCCACTAATAACTGCTAATGCACCAAGCATAGCAAGCATATCTAACTTAAACATAACAGCAAAACAAGCTAAAAAGCCAAGTAAACCTATCCAACGTTTAATTTTAAATGTGGGTTGAAAATCAGGATTTGCCCAACTTTCTAAAAAGTAGGAGATATTAATAAAACCATAAGCTGTTAAATAAAACATCGAAACTACTCTTGCAATAACATCTAATTCTCCAATTAAAATACCCGCTTCGGCAATAATAAAAACCATGATTAATGCATTTACAGGTTCATTATTCTTGCCTTTTCCTTTTCCAAATATTTTTGGAGTTACTTTATCAATAGACATCGCTTGTAAAATTCTAGGGCCACCAAGAATTCCACCAAGGGCAGAAGATAATGTGGCTCCCCAAATTCCGGCAACAACAGCAGGGCCAAACAAGGCAATTTTCGTTAAAATATTATAATCTGTTTTTAATACCTTCGAATCAATATTATATGCTATAAAAAAGGCTAAACCAAGATAAACAATAAGTCCAACACCAATAGCAGATAACGTACCAATGGGTATCGATTTTTTTGAATCTTTTAAATCACCACTCATAGCTATACCAGCTGTAAATCCGGTAACGGCAGGAAAAAACACAGCAAATACAACTTCTAAGGGAACAGATGCTCCGGTAGAAAACATATTTACTTTTTCTGGTACAAAATCTGATGTACCAAAAAAAACAGAAACCAATGAAAAAATAATTGCAGTAAGCACTAAAAACTGAGTTTTTAATGCAAACGAAGTGCTTATTAATGCCAATGCGGTTATAGAAACTAAAGCAATGGTGCCTGTTAATCTAAAATCATTTACCGCCATACCAAAACCAAAATATCCATTAAAACTTTCGGCAAAACCAATTAAATATAAAGCTATTGAAAAAGCAGTTCCAACATATAATGCGATACCTATAGAGCCACCAATAGGAATTCCCATACTACGAGATAATACATAATAAATACCCCCAGCACCAATTTTTTTATCCGTTGCAACGGAAGAAACACTTAATCCTGTAGTAATAGCAATAACATGCGCTATTATAATAATGGCAATTGCACCAACAAGTCCTGCATTACCAACAACCCAGCCCAAACGCATATATAAAATAACACCTAAAATGGTTAAGATTGAAGGTGTAAAAACACCTGCAAAAGTTCCAAATTTATTATTTTCTGTCATGAATTAAAATTAGTTTTTGACACTTATAAAAATAGGGAGTGAATATAGAAAATCTTTTTAAAATTTATTCTAAATGCTATACTTTTTTTATTATGTTGGTTACAATTCCCCAAATAATAAAATTGTTTTCTTCTGTAATTTTAATAGGCTTATAATTTGAATTTTCTGGTTGTAACCAAATTCCATCGGTTTCAATTTTTAAGCGTTTTACCGTAAATTCACCATCGATAAAACATACGGCAATTTTATTATGCTCAGGTTCTAAGCTCTTATCAACTATCAACAAATCATTATCATCCAAACCTGCATCAACCATTGATTGTCCGCTTACCCGAACAAAAAATGTAGCCTCTGCATTTTTAATTAACTCTTTATCTAAACTAATACGCTGTTGCTTGAAATCATCGGCAGGTGAGGGGAAGCCAGCAGATATACCCATATCAATAAAAATAGCTCCAGTAGTATCCGTATTGTTTTCGGGAGAATAAAAGGTGAAATCTTGATGTTGTTTTTGTTTTATCATTTTATATGAATAATCTCATTGATTTTTGTTGTATATCGTGGCGATAAATGTTCTTGACGCATTTTCCAAGTCTGTTTTAAATCTTGGTTTGCTAGTTTTATTTTATAATCACCATATTTAGTATTTAAACTATCTAGTACCTGCATTAGCGGTTTGTGCTTCGGGTTTTCATTATTGAATAGGTTCAATTGGTGATTATTGGTTGGTACTAAACCCGTAATAATTACGCCTGCACGTTTGTATTTAATTCCACTTTTAAAAATTGAAGTTACAGCTTGTACAGCAGCTTTGCTAATTACTAAGGTAGAGTCTGTTGGATAAGATAAAATTACAGATTTACTTGTTCTATGTTGAGGTAAATCTTTTTTATGCCAATCACTCCTTAATAAAACATGTATTATATAACAGCTGGAATTTTGTTTACGAAGCTTTTCGGCACAACTTGTTGCAAAAGTTGATACCCGTTCTTTAATATTATCGATATCAGAAAATGTAGTTTCAAAACTCCGCGTGGTTGCGATAGATTGTTTTGATTTTGGAGCTTCCAACTTAAAAGAAAGAGTACCTTCTAGTTCTTTTTTAAGTTTCCATTCGATTATAGAAAAATTTTTACGAATCCATTCATCTGGTAAT
Organism: Flavobacteriaceae bacterium; assembly: GCA_030626795.1. Taxonomy (GTDB): domain Bacteria; phylum Bacteroidota; class Bacteroidia; order Flavobacteriales; family Flavobacteriaceae; genus Lutimonas. The sequence goes on along the minus strand of DAOUTI010000009.1, from coordinate 14,965 downwards.
TGAATAAAATCATAGCCCGTTTTAACATTTTTAATTTTCAGTTGTTTTTGTAAACTGCGACCAATTCCCCAAACATCTTCAATTTTAATCCACTTTAATGCTTTTATTCTTTTTTTATCTGAATCAATTACATATACACCATTGGTTTGTTTAGGGTACTTACGTGCTATTTTATTAGCAACTTTAGCCAAAGATTTTGTTGGCGCAATACCTACACTGGTGGGAATACCTGTCCATTTTAAAATACGTTGCCTAATTATATTTCCATAAGATGGTAAATCGTAATTTTCAAAGCCTTTAAATTGTAAAAAAGCTTCGTCAATACTATAGATTTCAACATCTGGAGTAAATTGATTTAAAATAGACATTACTCGAGCACTCATATCACCATACAATGGATAATTGGAAGAGCGCACATAAATATTGTGCTTTTTAAAAAACTGCTTGTATTTAAAAGCAGGAGCTCCCATAGGTAATCCAATTGCTTTTGCTTCATCACTACGTGAAATTACACAACCATCATTATTTGAAAGAATAGCAACAGGTTTATTGCGTAGATTCGGGTCAAAAACCCTTTCGCATGAGGCATAAAAATTATTACAATCAACTAAAGCAAGCATAAAACAAATGTACAGAATATTAAAATTATATGATAAATATAAATACAGGTGTTTAATGCCAAGGCACAATGATTTCTTATGAAAGTAAACCGACATAAGCGGCAGGTATTATGTTTGTAGAGTGGGAATAAATGTATTTATATTTATATAATATTAACAAATGTTACATATATTGCACCAATAATATTAAATTTGGTTCAAATGGGAGTTGTAAGAAAATCAATAACATTTACAGAACAACAAGATGTTTTTATAAAAAGCTTAATAGAACAAGGCTTTTACACTAATGATAGCGAATATATAAGAGATGTTATACGTAAAGATCAAGAAAGCAGAAAACATATAGTTGATTTGCAAGAAGCTTTGATTGATGGTATAGAAAGTGGACCATCTGATGCAACAATCTCTAGTATATGGGATGAAGCTATAAAAGAATATGAGCAAAAAAAATAAGTACATATTAAGTGTTCGCTCAAAAGAAGATATAAGAAGCATTGCCTTATATACAATTGAAAAATTTGGGATAGAACAATCTAAAAAGTATGCTGCTGGATTAAGAAAAGAGTTAGAGTTATTAAGTAAAAACCCTAATCATGGTAAAAGATATCTTTCTACTAGTAAGAAAATGTTATTTAGATATAGATATATTTCACATATGATTTTTTACTACCCAACAGAATCTGGAATTTTTATTGTAAGAGTATTGGGAGGTAGAATGAATTTTTTGGAACATATCAAATAGGCTATTTCTTTATCAAAAAAAAGTAAAACTTTTAGACGCGTTCTTCCGTTTAAATTTCTCTTTCATATAATGATAAAATATAGATGCAAAAAAAACATTGAAAAGAACTGTTTTATAATTCCAATTTCTTCAGCATTTCTTTAGCATTATTGTTATTTGGATTCAGCTCTAAAGATTTTTTATAATTTTTAATAGCCTCTTTATTTTTTCCTAAGGTCATTAAAGCTTCCGCATAACTATCGTATGGATTATCTCTATTTGGAAACACTTCAATTCTTAGTTTAAATATTTTTGCTGCATCTTTTGCATTCCCTGTGTGTAAATAACGATAACCTGCAACAATAAGTTCTTGTTCCGAAACGTAATAATCATCTAAGTCTTTATGTTCTTTATAAAATAAAATTAGTTTTTCGATTATCGTATTGGTTGTTATTTTGTTTTCTATTTGGTTTTATCCCGATTCTGAAGCTAAAAATGAGATATCTTCAGAACGGGTAAAAGTTACTTTACGTGACGTTGGACATCAATTATTGCTTTCGTATCAAGATTCTACATCCTTGGTTTTGCCAGTAGTTGAAATAGAGCCTGCTAAATACCAACTTTCTTTTCAGAGTGAACTTGAATTTGAACCTGGAAATTTAGTTGCGATTATCGATAAAAATATAAAAAAAGCCGCCCTTTCTTCCAATTATCTTGTTGAAGTAAAAGACTGTTCTTCAAAAGAAGTTTCCTATAGTTTTGAAATAATAAATACAGAAAAGAAAAACATCATCCCCTGTAGGGGCAGAATATTACCAAAAAACTGTTATTTAATTGAAGTGCAATTCACAACTAAAAAAGCACCCTTTCATTGGAAAACAATATTATATGCTATTGTGATTGTGGGGTTTTTATTGTTTCAGTTTTTATTTAATAAGAGGAGGGAAGTAGCTGTTTTTGAAAAAGTAATTAACGAAAATCATAGCGCATTAGGTATTTTTAAGTTTTATCCAAAACAAAATAAACTGGTAAAGGAAGCCGAAGAAATAAGTCTTTCTAAAAAAGAGTGTGAGTTGCTTGAAATATTTATTGCGAATCCCAACCAAATAATTAAGCGAGAAGAATTAACCAAAAAAGTTTGGGAAGATAAAGGCGTAATTGTAGGCAGAAGCTTGGATACCTATATTTTAAAACTTCGAAAAAAATTAAAAGGAGATGATACTATTAAATTAACCAACGTTCACGGTGTTGGATATAAATTGGAAATTTAATAAAAATTCCTTAAAACCAACTATCTCCGAGGCTAACGCTTTAAACATAACAATAGCAAGGGATTTAATAGGTTTTAATAATCCTACTTGGTCACTAATGACAATAAATTAAAAAATAAAACAATTAATATGTTGTGTATTAGAAAAAAAAGTGTAATTTTGCAAATCAATAGAATATTAAATTTTTAATTACATTACAATGAGTAAAGGAACAGTAAAATTTTTCAATGAATCTAAAGGATTTGGATTTATCACTGAAGAAGGAGTTGAAAAAGATCATTTTGTGCACATTTCTGGATTGATCGACGAAATTCGCGAAGGCGACCAAGTTGAATTTGATTTACAAGAAGGCAACAAAGGATTAAATGCAGTAAACGTAAAAGTTATCTAAACATAAACTTCTAGTTTTCAAAAAGCCCATCAATTATGATGGGCTTTTTTTATAAACTGTTTTGAATAGATGAGAACAGATATACAATCTCAAACACTCCAAATACCTAATACACAACTATATATCATGGCAAACAACATAAAGGATAGACAAGAGATACTTGATAAATTAAAAATTTATCAATTGAATCCAATGCAAGAAAAGGCAATTCCAGCAGTTGAAGTGAATGAGAACACGATAATCTTGTCTCCTACCGGAACTGGAAAGACCTTGGCATTTGCCTTGCCATTAATCAACATGCTTGATCAGGGCTGTAAAGATATTCAAGCCTTAATATTAGTACCTTCACGAGAATTGGCAATTCAAATAGAACAGGTTATTCGAAATATGGGTTCTGGTTTTAAAGTAAATGCAGTTTACGGCGGCAGACCAATGTCTAAAGATAAAATAGAATTAAAACATACGCCCGCAATATTGATTGGAACACCGGGTAGAATAGCAGATCATTTTAGCAACAATCGTTTTTCAAAGGCTTCTATTAAAATCTTGATTTTAGATGAGTTTGACAAATCGTTAGAAGTAGGTTTTGAATATGAAATGGCAGGAATTATAAAGCAATTGCCAACTATTAACAAGCGTATCTTAACATCAGCAACAAAAGCATTAAAGATACCTGATTTTGTAGGTTTAAACAACCCCTCTGTAATTAGTTTCTTAGGAACCAATGATTCTAAATTAGTTGTAGAGACCGTTATATCACCGGCAAAAAATAAATTAAACACACTCTTACATGTGTTAAATCATATAGGGAATCAACCCGGAATTATCTTCTGTAATTTAAAAGATAGCATTCAGACTGTAAGTACGTTTTTAGACAGTAAAAATATATCACATGGTTGTTTTAGTGGTGGAATGGAACGAAAAGATAGAGAACGTTCTTTGATTAAATTCAGAAACGGAACCTACCAACTATTAATTGCTACAGATTTGGCGGCAAGAGGTATTGACGTACCAGAAATGAAATTTATTATACACTATCAGTTGCCTTCGTCTAAAGAAGAATTTACACATAGAAATGGTCGTACAGCTCGTGTAAATGCAAAAGGAACAGCTTATGTAATTAAATGGAAGGATGAAGCTTTGCCAGATTTTATTGAGAAAAAAACACCTCTAGATATTTCGAAACAAGCAGATAGGAAATCCAGACATTGGGAGACCTTATTTATATCAGGAGGTAGAAAAGATAAAATTTCTAAAGGTGATATAGCCGGACTCTTTTTCAAACAAGGAAAGATCACTCAAGATCAATTGGGTGTGATGGAATTAAAACAAGATTGTGCATTTGTGGCGGTTCCTGTATCGATTGCTGAAGACTTAGTAACCAAATTAAATAATACACGATTAAAAAAGAAAAAAGTTCGTGTAACGATTATTTAGTTAATTGTAAAACTCTTAAATCGTTTCTGTTTTATTTAAATTGTAAAGCGTTGCTCTTCTGTTGAAGACGCGTTTAGTAATTGGCTAAATGTTCTTATAGTATCAAAATTCCGGGTAATTTCTCCAGATACAGCAATTCCAGAAATACCAGTTTCTAATATGTCTGTAACATCTTTTGTAGTTATGCCTCCAAAACCAATAATTGGTGTTTCAGTTGCTAAGGCTTCTATAATTGCAGTATATCCGTTTAAACCTAAAACCGTACTTAAATTGCCTTTGGTTGTTGTAAATCTAAAAGGGCTTAAACTAATATAATCGACTTCTTTAGCAATCAATTTTTCGCAATCGTGTAAGGCATTTGTTGTTCCTCCAATAATTTGCCAAGTGTATAAATACGCTCTAACTATAGTAGGGCAGGCATCTGTTTTTCCTAAATGTACACCATCTGCTTTCACCTCTTTTGCTATTTTATAATGATCGTTAATAATTAATCTGGTTTGAAAATGAGATGTGATTTCTCTAGCCTCTTTGGCTAACTTTAAAAGTTCTTTATCTGAAACATTTTTTAAGCGTAATTGCACTAATTCTATACCCGATGTACAAGCTTTTTGGATGTTTTCCAGTACCTCTTTTGGAGAGCTTCCCTGAGATATATAATGTAGTTTAGGTATCATCATGTGTTCGTATTTTGTTAGGGCATTATATCTATAAGAAAGTATAGACCTTATTTATTGCACAATAATTTTTAAACAAATTATTTGTTATAGCTTATAAATCATTGATATCCCTAAGTAGCGACTATTTTAGAGTATTCCATAAAATAGGATTCAAAGCGTTTTAGTTTTGGATGCATTTTTTCTGAGTATAGCACATACTGACACTTTTCAATACTTTGAGTAATCGACATAACAGCATTATATGCGGATTTTTGAACTAGAAACTCAGCGTCGTCAACACTAAATATCGTTAATTGAGAGGTACTTACTCCATTTAATAAGAATAACTTATTCATTGTCACTGGCGTGGAAATAAGAATATCTATACCCTCAAATATTTCTGATTTTTGCACATAAATATTAAGCTGTTCATACCCTACATAAACTCGTAACGAACTATGTCTAGTATATGTTAAAAAAGCATCATATAATTCTAAGGCTTTTTCCTTGTTTTCTACAAGAACTACAGCCCTTGGAGAATTTCCAACTGCCTCACACTTTAATTTTTGCAAGGTAGTAAGTATAAGCGTGGTCGTTTTTCCACTATCTTTTGAAGCCATACAATAGACATTGGTGCCACTTTTTATTACAGGAATGCTGCGACTCTGAAAAGGAGTAGGTGTTGTTATTTCTAGATACTCTAGCTTCTCTTGTATATCAGAATGTAATTTTTTAAAAGGCATAGGGAATTAAATAGATAACTGTTTGGTACAGTAATTATAATAATAGGACAAATATACTACCTGTAAATGAAATAAATGGGAGAAATTACTTTTTCTACATTCCATTTGTACTATAATAGATTGCGTTATGTTAATTTGCTTTGGTTAAAAGCGAAGTTTTTATCCCAAATTTATTTAATTTTTTTCTTTCTAAAACTTCTTTTAAAATGTAATAGAACACGCTTATAGTGTTGGGAGTAGGGTGGAGATAAAGTGTATGGAGTGGATTAAATTACAGAAGCTCTAAACTTAGACAATAATTCACTATATTACACCAATAGTATGATAATCTAACTTTTTTAGTATGGGAACAATTAGAAAAACAGTAACCTTTACAGAACAGCAAGATAAATGGATAAAAATTCAAATTGAAGCTGGAGAATTTACAAATGATAGTGAATATTTAAGGAATTTAGTACGCATTGATCAAGCTAATAACCTAAAATTTCTATCGCTCAAGACAAAACTTATAGACGGTCTTGAAAGTGGAATTAGTTCAAAATCATTGCCAGATATAATGAAAGAAGTCGAAGCACGTATGAAAGAAGATGGGCGTTTATAAACTTTCCAGTAAAGCTGAGTTTGACTTAGCTGTAATGTATGAATTTGGTATTTCCAAATTTGGATTAACTCAAGCACAAAAGTATTTCTTCGGAATGCATGAAACATTTGAAGTTCTTTCTAAAAATGTAAATTTAGGACGAGACGCTTCTGAATTTATTGAAGAGTTAAAAAGATTCACGTACAAAGCACATACTATATTTTACTTGATAACTACAAGTGGGATTTTTATAATTCGCGTTTTAAGTCAACGTATGGATTATGAATACAACTTATCTACACAATAAAATCGAATAAAAAACAGTTTACAAAAAGCCATTTTACATAACGTCGGATTATGATAACATAAATGTTTCATAATTAATATTATGTTAAATAGAATATTTAAATCGCTACTCTATTAAATAATTTTTTGCACAGTATTAAGGTTGCCATACTCCTTTGGTCATCAACATTCACATATTTAAACTTTTCTAATAGCACTAGATTAAATTTTGTTTGCATACTTTGGAGTAAATCCTTTGTGAGTAAAAAACGAGTTGTTTTATCGGGTAATTTATAAACTCCATCAGAAACAGGCACCACTTTATCTTTTAGTGATTCTATGGTTGCCATTCTAATAAAAATAGTACCATTTGGTTTTAAAACTCTGATTAATTCCTTAACCATAACATTAAAATCTTGTTCGCTTTCGGCAAAATGCAATATGGCATTGCAAATTATATGATCAAATTTTTCTTTCTCAAAATTTAAGGTTTGCATATTTTGGATAGAAAAATGATCTTTTTGATTACTATATTGCTCCTTGGCATTATCTAATCTTTTAGTATTTAAATCAACTCCATAAATTTTAAAATTATTATTGTAAAACCACTTTAAATTCCGACCATTACCACAACCTGCATCAAGTATAGTACTGTTATTTTGATAGCGTTCTTTTAAAATTTGATCTAATAAATAGATGTCAATTCCTTCTATTTCTCTTTTCAAAGTCTCTAAATCCATATAAATAGTTTAAGAGCACAAAATACAAAATGTAAGCTGTACTTTTGCTACATGTTTAAAAGTAAACTATCACAATTTGAATTTATAACACTAATGGCATCGTTGATGTCAATAGTTGCTTTAGCAATTGATGCACTTTTACCAGCTTTAAATATTATAGCTAGTGATATTGGCATCACTCAAATAAAAGACAATCAATTACTAATCACCATGATTTTTTTAGGTTTAGGTATTGGTTCTTTATTATTTGGTCCATTATCTGATAGTTTAGGTAGAAAACCTATTGTTTTTATGGGTTTTGGTCTCTTTATTCTCGCAAGTTTTATCTGTATTAATGCAGATAATTTAGAAGTGATGGTAATGGGTAGAATATTACAAGGTATTGGGCTTTCAGCTCCAAGAACCATTAGTATTGCTATGGTTAGAGATTCATACAGTGGTGATTATATGGCAAGAATCATGTCGTTTATCACGGTAGTCTTTCTTTTGGTGCCTATCATTGCTCCTGCTTTGGGTAAATTTGTTTTAGATCAGTATAATTGGCAAGCCATATTTTACATTCAATTATTATTTAGCATTATCGTAGCCTTTTGGTTTTGGGTTAGGCAACCTGAAACTTTACTAAAGTCACAACGTATTAAATTTAGTACTCACATTTTTATTGATGGCACAAAAGAACTTCTTAAATATAAACAAACCATTGGTTATACTTTAATCTCTGGATTTATAACGGGTTCATTTATGGTATATTTAAGTAGTTCTCAACAAATATTTCAAATGCAATACCAATTAACAGAAGAATTTCCGTTTATTTTTGCTGGCTTGGCCATATCGGTTGGTGTTGCAACTTTTTTAAACGGAACCTTGGTTTTAAAATATGGAATGAAAAAATTAGTTACCATTGCAATGGTTGCATTTTTTATTATTTCGTTACTTTATGTGGTATTATTTTATGGTAAAGCCAATCCAAGTATAGGTATTGTATTGACATTCTTTGGTTTACAATTTTTTGCTATAGGTTTCCTTTTTGGGAATTTAAGAGCCTTAGCGATGGAACCTGTTGGTCATATTGCAGGTATTGCTGCTGCTATTACTGGGTTTATTTCAACAATGATGGCAGTTCCAATTAGTACCTATATTGGTAAAAACGTATCTAACACTGCATTACCTCTATTTATTGGTTTTACGATTTGTGGCTTATTATCTATTCTAATTTTGGTTTATTTAAAAGTGTATATAAAAGAAAACAAAACTTTAGAGAATTCAAAAGGTAGGTAACAATACTCTTTTGATTAACTCTCGGAGAAACTTCGTGCTCTCCAAAGTAAAATAACTTACAGAAGATAATCAACTAAAAGGTTGTTTTTCCATATTGTTGATATAATAATTCATAGGTAGAGATGCTATCAATATCTTGTGTTTTGTCAAAAGCATCTATTCCTTTGACATCTTTTATATGTTCAGATAATAATTCTTTGGCCCCAATATCTCTATTTAATTTACGTAATGCAGCAAAATATTCTGTACTGAAAATTGCTGGCACTCCTACTCTATTTTTATACTTACTTGCAACTATATTATATCTTACAGCCCTTTTTATCAGATTATTAAAGTAATCCATATCAATTAAAGGTTGATCAACTAGCGTGATTAATACTGCATCAAAATATTTAGATCGATTAACCATAAATTCTATAGCACATGAAATAGAAGAACCCATTCCATGAGACCAATTTTTATTTTTCAACATGGTAATGTGATAGGTTTCTATCTCTTTTGAAACGAGTTTATAATTTGACCCAAGAACAACAAATACCTCATCAGCAATAGATGCTAATGCCTGCTCAATAGCATGCCCTATCAAAGTAGTATGTTTCCATGGCAAAAGCTGTTTTATGCTACCCATCCTTTTAGATGCACCAGCTGCAAGAATAATTATTGCTGTTTTTGGCAGAGTATTGTTCATTTTGATATATAACCTATGAGGTTAAAGGAATTTTTTTGTCTTCTAAAAGTTTTGGAGTCTCTTTACGAGTTACAGATAATATTTCAGAACAAATGGATAAAGCTATTTCCTGAGGAGTTACAGCACCTATATTTAAGCCGGTTGGTCCATAAATAATATCCAAAAAAGAATCCTCAACATCAGGATTTCTCTCTATGAATTCATTAAGTATTTGCTCTTGCCTTTTTTTAGATCCCAATAAACCCAAATAAACCGGAAATGAATCTTTCAAAACATCTAAAAACTGTAAATCTTTGGCATAATTATGTGTCATAAGTAGGATTGCTGTATTTCTATCCACCAAAGAATGATCAAACTCATTTGAAGATATGTGCAATATCTCTTTTGCTCCCGGAAAATTCTTTAAATCTTGAGGATCAGAAGGAGCTGTAATAACAATTACCTCCCAGCTCAATGCATCTGCCTGTGCACACAAATGAACAGCATCATGTTCAGCCCCAATAATAACCAATTTAAAGACTGGACCTAGTTTTTGAGAAAAAACAGAGAAATAGGATCTGTACTTATTTTCAGGAATTCTATATTTATAAAATTCATATTGTTTATCATCCTTAAAAGTAATAACAGAGCCAAAATTAGAATTAATCCTAACTTCTTTCTTGAAAAAACTGTCCACTTTAAAAGACTCTCTTTTTTCAAGACATTTTTCAAAGGAAAGAATCAAATCCTCAACAGGATCAAATAATTCAATCAAAATATACAAAATACCATCACAGCCAATACGATACCGGCCATCATAGGTAATTATTTTAGATTCTCCGGTCTTAAAAACGGAATAGGATTGTTTCAGAATTTCACTTTCAACACAGCCACCACTAACAGCACCAATCATTTTACAATTTTCAAGGACCAACATCCTTACACCTGGTTTCCTATAGGAAGATCCATCTAAATCGACAACCGTTGCAATTACAGATCGAATATTTTTTTGTTTTGCAATTTTATAATTTTGAATTATTTCAAAAAATTCATGAATCATATCGTTTATTTAAAAAAACTGAATTTTAATCAATACAAACTCATTAGCCAAATACATCTTTATTTTCTATAAAAGGTTGTTTGGTCAATCTTACACCTGTTGCTGCTTTAATGGCATTTGCGTAAGCAGGTCCAGCTGGTGGCAATGCTGGTTCTCCTAATCCTGTTGGTGCAATATCATTTTCAATAAAATAGGTTTCAACAATAGGAGTTTCCTTCATTCTAATCAAACGATAAGAATCAAAATTAACAGATTGTGGTACTCCATTTACAAAATCAAGATTACCGTACATAGCATGACCAATCCCATCAATTACACCACCTTCCACCTGATTTAATGCTCCTAAAGGATTTACTACAATTCCGCAATCAATTGCGCATGTAACTTTTTTTAGAACGGGAACACCTGATTCCATTACAACATCCGCTACTTCAGCAACATGGGAGTTATGACAGTAATATACAGAAAATCCTTGATAAACATCTTTTTTGACTTTGCCCCAATTTGACTTTTCAATCACTTTATTAATCACAGATTCCATCCTTTCAGCTGAATACTGAATTCTTTTGTCTGTTGTACCTTTTACTTTTTGAAGCAGATCTAACCTTAATTGAACTTTATCAACATGCATTGTTTCTGCCAGTTCATCAAAAAAACTTTGCTCAGCAAAAGCAAGAAAATTAGTATACGGCGCTCTCCAAGCACCTGTAGTGATATTACTTTTATAATTTGCTACATCAACTTGATAATTTTCAATAGCTCCGGCAGGGAAAAAATTAGGAATAAGTCCGTACATATTGCTATTCATAGAAGCCTCTATTAAATGATAACCAGTTAACTTGTTGTTTTTAATAGCAGCTCTAATTTTATATTTAATCGCCGGTCTGTAAATACCATCAGCCATATCATCTTCTCTTGAAAAAATTACCTGAACTGGTTTTCTTACAATATTCGATATAATAGCAGCTTCTAAAGCAAAATCACCATACAACCTTCTCCCAAAACCGCCTCCCATTCTTGTCATTTCTAAAGATATTTCTTTAAAATCTCTCTTTAATTCTGTAGCAATTCTTTTAGCAGTACCTTTTGGTGTTTGAATCGGGCCTACCAATTCTATCTTTTCATCGGTTACATTGGCAAAGAAATTCATCGGCTCTAAACAATTGTGAGGTAATACAGGTGACTCATAAGTACGTTCTAAAATTTTATCTGCAGAAGCAAAAGCTTTTTTAATATTTCCGTCTGAACGCAATGTTTTTAATTTATTACCACCATCCAATAAATCTAGAAGTAATTTATCATGATCATCTGAGCTTTCTAATACCGTATCATTTTCCCAAACGGCATTCAAAACCTTTTTTGCTCTCATGGCTTCCCATGTACTATTTGCAAGAACAGCAATTTTGTTACCAAATTGAATAATATCAACCACTCCTTCTTTTGATCTTGCTATTTTATCATCAAATGAAACCAGTATTTTACCAAAAGCAGGTGGCCTGAGTACAGATACATAAAGCATTCCTTCACGTTTGTGATCTAAACCATATAATGGTTTTCCTGTAATTATTTCATCCACATCCACATTCTGGATATCTTGTCCGATAATTTTGTAATCCTTAGGCTCTTTTAGTTTTACGTCTTTTGGAATTTCCAATGCAGCTGCTTCAACGGCAATTTCTCCATAACCTAATTTATCTCCATTTTTATTAGAAATTATTCCATTTTTAACCGTGCATTCTTCAGCATCTATGCCCCATCTTGCAGCGGCAGCATTAACAAGCATTTGTTTAGCAGTTGCTCCTGTTTCCCTTAAAGGGTTCCAACCATGCCTAATGGACTGACTTCCTCCAGCAACCTGCCTTTCAAATACATCTGTATCTAATCCTCCCTGAACCACATGTACGTTTTTCCATGCCACATCCAATTCTTCGGCAATAATCATTGGCATTGAAGTTTTTACGCCCTGACCAATTTCTGGGTTAGGAGCAAAAATAGTTACAATACCATTATTTGCTATTTTAATAAACCCATTAAAATCGTTAAAATTTAGTTTTGAGATATCAACCGGTGGTTTTACTTCTGGTTTACATGCATTGAAGAAATTAAACCCAATAATCAATCCTCCTCCTGTAAGGGCTGATGCTTTTAAAAAAGATCTTCTGTCAATTGTATTTTTTTTTGCATTCATATTTTAAAAGATTAGGATACAATTATTTTTTAGCCGCTTTAGCAACAGCTCTTTCAATACGATTATAAGAAGCACATCTGCAAATATTACCATGCATCGCTTCTCTTATTTCTCCCTTTTCAGGATTTGGATTTTTCTCTAAAAATGCTGCGGCAGTCATAATCTGACCTGGTTGACAGTAACCACATTGTGGTACATCAATTTCTTTCCAGGCTTTTTGAACAGGATGGTCACCATTTTCTGACAAGCCTTCAATGGTTGTAATATTTTTTCCTCCGATAAGGGAAACTGTCAACAAACAACTTTTTACCGGTTCACCATCAAGATGTACGGTACATGCGCCACACTGGCCAATTCCACAACCATATTTAGTGCCTAGTAAATGAAGATGGTCACGCAATACCCATAACAAAGGAGTGTCATCAGAAACATTTACGGTATAAACCTTTTCATTTACTTTTAATTCAAACTTTGACATATTTACATATTTAAATTTGAGTTTTTTACCTGTAACGTAATTATACTCAAAAAATTTCCACCACTAATATAATAAAACATTGGCAGACTTATGAGTCATTTCATCAAAACAAAATATGAATAGGTCGAAAACAAAAAAAACCAAGCTATTTCTAACTTGGTTTTCTATATTAAAGATTGATCTACTTGTTAATAAAATAGTAACAATTAGTTAGATTGCGCTTTTGCATCTTCAATCATTTGATCATTCGCTGCTACTCCAATTTCTACTCTTCTGTTTTTAACTCTGTTTGCATCAGAATCATTAGGGAATCTAGGTGCTGTCTCTCCAAATCCTTCTACAGAAAAACGACTTGCAGAAATACCTTTAGCTTTAAAATAATCGGCTACAGATTGTGCTCTCTTTTTAGAAAGCGTCATATTATAAGCATCAGCTCCAGTATCATCAGTATGCCCTTCAATCATCAAGTTCGTATCAGGAAATTCAATAAACACTTCTGTTATTGCATCTAAATTTTTCTTAGCATCGGCAGTTAAATTCGCACTATTTAATGCAAAATTCACTCCAGATTTATCATCAAATACAATTTGAATACCTTCTCCTACTCTTTTAACCTCAGCACCTGGCACAGCTTCCTCTATTTTATCTGCTTGCTTGTCCATTTGGTTTCCTATAAGCCCTCCAGCAGCTCCACCTATGGCGGCACCAATTAATGCTCCACCTATATTTCCTCCTATCAATCCTCCAACTAAAGCACCTGCAGCAACACCAATACCAGCGCCTCTTTGCGTTTTATTTGAATTTTGAATTGCGGTACAACTCACTGTAAAAGAAAATATTACAGCCATTACCAAAGTCATACTTACTATTTTTTTTATCATCTTAATTATTTTATTTGGTTAATATTTTATAAAGCAAAGTCTTCAGAAACTTTAGTGAAAGTCATCACAACATCAAAAGGGTTTCCTTCATAGGTTGTTGCTACTCGCATTTCCATACTACTTTCACTTAAATTATCAATATTTGATCGATAACCTCTATTAGCAGGGTCTAAAGATTTGTTTTTTTCATCAACATATTTGAATTGAAGTTGATAAGACCCATCACCTGGCTCAAAAAATGACCAATGAATTCTGTTAGAACTTGCTTCACAATGTGCAGAACTATTTAAAGTGAATTTTCCCGATCCATTATTTGGGATAAAAACCCATTGACTTCCTTTAAAGCATGGAGAATCTGCCAAATCAAATAAATTGGCTTTGTAAAGTCCTTTGTCTCCAACAAATCTAATATTGGTTACTTCCCAAGTTCCTTTTAATGTTTTTTTGCTGAGCTTAGGCGCACTGCCAGTTGAATCAGATTTAGTAGATCCACAGGAAATTACTAAAACTGCTAATGTTAAGTAAATTAATTTTTTCATATTGTTTGGTTTTATATTTAAAGAACGTCAAAGTTAATGAAAAAAAGTCAAATAAATTAGAACATAAAAATATTATACATTACACATAAAAATTTTAAATTTTTATGTGTAATTATATTAAAAAAATAAATACTAAATAGCTGTAATTAAGTACTCTGTATTATTTTATTAGAAGTATTAATTTACAATATAACAATAAACACATCAAACTTTTTCAAGTACCATAGCTATACCTTGGCCAACACCAATACACATAGTACAAAGTGCTTTTTTTGCATCTGTGTTTTGCAATTGGTAATATGCGCTTGTAACGATTCTTGCACCACTCATACCTAATGGATGACCTAAAGCTATTGCGCCTCCCAAAGGATTTATACGGGGATCATCATCTTTTAATCCCAGTTCGCGTGTACAACCCAAAGATTGTGCA
>DAOUTI010000016.1 GCA_030626795.1 Flavobacteriaceae bacterium | reverse complement strand
CCGCAATTCACACAGGTTGTAAACGGATAATTATAACGCCTGTTATTTGCATCAGAAATTTCATTTTTACAATCATCACATATCGCAAAGTCAGGAGTGAGTTGTAAATTCAATGTGCTGTTTTTTTGTGAAGGAACTATTTGAAAATCATCAAATCTATTCATCTCAATTTCAACAATAGAATGTGTATTTATTTTAGAAACTTTTGGAGGGTTTTCAATTAACTTTTTATAGAATAAGCCTACTTTTTCCACCACTCCTGTTATATAAATAATAACTCCTTCTTCATTATTTGAAACTGTACCTTTTAAATTATGCTTTTGAGCCATAACAAAAACATATGGACGAAAACCTACACCTTGAACTTGACCTGTAATTATGATTTTATAAGACTTGGGCATTTTTACAAATAATATCAATTAGGGTATAGGCTAATTTAAGCAAATTCAGCATGTAAACTTTTCGATAATTTTAAAATATTTTCAATGGCCTTAGGAATAGCTTGTTCAACTTTTGGTGACAATTCAATTGTCATTGGAACCATTTCTTTTATTGAAACTGTAAATAAAGGGATTTTTGGTTTTGATTCCATTAAATAAACGGCCTCAATCATATCTTTTAACCCTACATCGTGTACGCTTAAAGCGGAAGGGAAATCGGATGCAAATTTTGGTTGAATTAATGAAATTGTTCCTTCTTCTTTACCGTCCATAGTAGCATCAACAAAAATAACCGTGTTATAGGCTTCAAAACAACTCAGCAATAAAAACCCGCCAGTACCACCATCTAAAATATCAATATAATCAGGGAAATTCATTTTTGCCATTTGCTGAATCAGATGAACACCAACACCTTCATCACCCATTAAATAATTTCCAACACCTAAAATTAGAATACTCTTGGATTTATCCTTTTCAAAAAAGAAAGCATCACTGCTTATAGATAAAGGAGGTCTTTCAAAATCAATCATTTTATTTATTTAAAAAGACTGCCTCAAAAGTGTTTTTATGTCTATCAGCTACTTAAAAAAGTATAGCTTTTACTGCTTTTGAGGCAATCTGAATTATTCTATTTATTATTATAAAAACTGTTGATCAGTTATTCATTAAATATGATCATCTTTTTCTATACGCTCTTTACGAACAAATTTATAGCCACTAACCATTGATGAAGATTCTCCTCTTCCTTCTAACCAATCGTGATAAAAAACCAAATACACATGAATCAAAGTAAAAATAATGAAAAGCCAAGTAGAAATATGATGTACAAAACGAGTTTGTGCATCTCCTCCAAACAAATCAGGAACCCAAGCAAATAGCTTAGGTAGCCACCAACCTGAAGTTGGTGCGTACAATCCAAATCCTGTAAATATTTGCACCAAAGCGAGTAAAAATAATACCAAATAAGAAAATGATGCCACATAATTATGCCCAACACTAATGTTTTTTAACACTTCTTTTTCTTCGTTTTGTAATAAAATATCAACTTTCAATACATGTAAAATATTTCTTCTTGCACTTTTTGAGTAAGGAATAAAAGCACGCCAATTGGAATAATAATTACCTTTAAATGCCCAATATACTCTTACAATTGTATTTGCCAAAAACACATAAGCGGCGATAAAATGTATCACCCTTACTGTTCCAAACCAATAAGAATCTATGGCTTCAGCACTAGACATTATTGCTGGTGGATTGGCAATAATAAAACCTGTTATAGCAAGAACCGTTATGCACAATGCATTCAACCAATGAAAGAGACGAACAGGCAATTCCCAAACCAAAACTCTTTTAAAATCATTTGTTTGTATTATCGTTTGCATTTCATTTATTCTTTAAAGGTTAGATCTCACAACTACTAACATTGCTTACTTTTGATATATGATTCCCGTGTTCGTCATACAAATGCACAGCACAAGCTAGGCAAGGATCAAACGAATGTATGGTTCTAATAATTTCTAAAGGAAGGTTAGGATCAGCAACTGGTGTGCCAATTAAAGCCGACTCATAAGCTGACATTTGCCCTTTAGGGTCTCTTGGTGAAGCATTCCATGTTGTTGGAACTACTTGCTGGTAATTTTCAGTTTTACCATCTTTTATTTTAATCCAATGCGCTAACGCTCCCCTTGGAGCTTCACAATAACCAACACCTTTTGCTTCTGCAGGCCATTTTGAAGGATCCCACAACTCCATGTTTGCCATTCGAGTATCCCCATTTTTAATATTGGTCAATAATTGTTCATAAAACTCCAAAGTCCAATTCGCAACCAATTGTGTTTCAATACCACGAGCAGCTGTTCTTCCTAATGTTGAAAACAAGGCCTCTACAGGAACATTTAGTTTACTCAATGCTCCATTTACTGCATCTTGAATTTCTTTATTACCTCTACCATAGCCGACTAAAAGTCTTGCAAGTGGTCCCACTTCCATAGCTTTTCCTTGCCATCTTGGCGTTTTAATAAAACTGTATTTTTGTTCAACATCTAAATGTTGGTATGGTGGTTTTGGTCCTGAATACTTGATATTCGTTTCTCCTTCCCATGGATGTCTTCCGGTATCTGCTCCTTCTTTATAATCATCATACCAAGAATTATTAACAAACTCTTCAATATCACCATTGCGATGGTCTACATCATATACTTTTGACAAATCATTGTTTAAAATAACTCCTGATTGGAATTTAAAACTAGAAGGATCATTATAACCATTAGTAGGAAAATCACCATAAGACATATAGTTACCAATACCTTTACCTATTGCACCCCAATCTTTGTAGAAAGAAGCTATTGCTAATAAATCAGGAATATAAACTTGCTCAATGAATTGCTTTCCTTCTTTTAATAATTTACCTACATATGCTAATCGCTCTGCATTTAAACCACCAGTACTATTTTCGTTTATGGCACAAGCCATACCTCCAACCAAATAATTTGGATGTGGATTTTTACCACCTAAAATCGTATGTACTTTTACAATTTCTTTCTGCCATTCTAAAGCTTCTAAATAATGAGCAACTCCTAAAAGGTTAACAGCAGCAGGTAATTTCATTTGTGGATGCCCCCAATAACCATTTGCGAAAATTCCTAACTGACCACTATCTACAAATTTTTGAATTCTTTTTTGAATATCACTAAAATACCCTGGTGAACTTTTTGGCCAATTGGATATACTTTGTGCTATTTTAGAAGTTTCTTTAGGATCTGCACTAAGCGCATTTACCACATCTACCCAATCTAAAGCGTGTAAATGGTAGAAATGGACTGCATGATCATGCATATATAAGGCGCCTTCCATAATATTTCTAACCAATTCTGCATTTGGTGGTACAACAATACCCAAAGCATCTTCTACAGCTCTTACAGAAGTTATCGCATGTACCGTTGTACAAACACCACAAGTACGTTGTACAAAAGCCCAAACATCACGAGGATCACGGCCTTTAACTATATTTTCTAGTCCGCGTACCATGGTACTAGAACTGTAAGCGTCAACAATTTTACCGTCTTTGATTTCGGCTTCTATTCTTAAATGACCTTCAATCCTTGTTACAGGATCAACAACTATTCTTTTTCCCATGATATATTATTTATCTTCGTTTTTTTCTAAATTTTCTTCGTTAACCTTTCCTCTAGTATATCTGTTTTTTAATTCTTTATGTTTGGATATGTTGGCTGCAATGGCATGTGCCGTTAAACCTGCAGCAACAGCTCCTACAGCAACTTTACCAACAGTATCTGCAGTGCTTTCAATTCCAAAACCAGGAATATTAGTCAATCGCTCATAAAATGGTCCATTATCCCAAAAATTATCCTCACTACAACCGATACAGCCATGCCCAGATTCTATAGGGAAACTTACGCCATTATTCCATTTCATACTTGCACAAGCATTATAGGTTGTTGGCCCTTTACATCCTAATTTGTATAAACAATAACCTTCTTTTGCATTTTGATCGTCAAAAGTTTCAGCAAATAATCCTGCGTCAAAATATGGTCTTCTATAACAAGTATCATGAACTCGTTTCCCATAAAATGCTTTAGGTCTGCCTCTACGGTCTAATTCTGGTAACCTATCAAAGGTAACATAGTGCACAATTAAAGCAGCCATAGCTTCTCCAATAGGCGGACAACCAGGCATTTGTACTATCGGTTTATTTTTAATAATTTTATGAATTGGTGTTGCTCCTGTAGGATTTGGTTTAGCCCCTTGTACACAACCATTGGTTGCACAGCTTCCCCAAGCAATAATCGCTTTTGCTCCATCTGCTGCTTCAATAAGTTGATCTTTTGCTGTTCTACCTGCAATGGTACAATAAACACCACCAGCTCCTAAAGGCACAGAACCTTCAACACATAATATGTACTCACCATGATATTTTTTCATGGTATCGTGTTTTGCAGCTTCAGCTTGATGACCAGCAGCTGCCATCAAAGTTTCAGTATAATCTAATGAAATATTGTCTAAAATCATATCGGCTACAATAGGATGATCTGAACGAATAAAAGATTCACTACAACAAGTACATTCTTGATAATGTTCCCAAATAACAGGAAGTCTATAGGTTGTTTCTAATGCTTTGGTAACTTGACCAATCATCGTGTGCTCTAAGCCCATATAGGCTGTAATGAAAGCTGTAAATTTCATGAAATCTCTACGACTGTATCCTTTACGTATTGCACTTTCATAATAGGTTTCTTTTACTCCAGTTTTTGTTGCCATAATATCGTTTTATTAAAAAAAATCTTACTATTGATACCTAAATTATGGTATATAGTGACAATAAAGTTAGAATAAAATACTTAATATAGCAAGTTAACTATCTAATTTATAATGACTTAAAATTATTTAAATATGATTTTTATCATGTTTTATAATGTATACTTATACTATCTTATTCGTTTGCTTTTACAAACTGATTCTTTAAGTAAAATAACCTTTATTAATATGCACGAACTTTCTATAGCTTTAGGTATAGTAAAAATTGCCGAAAACGAAATTGCTAATGCAAAAGCTAAAAAAGTAGTGTTAATTGAACTTGAAATTGGCACTTTGGCAGGAATTGAATTCGATTCTTTAGATTTTGTTTGGCCTGCAGCTGTGAAACATACTGTTTTAGAAAATGCAGAAAAAAAAATAAATATCATTAAAGCAAAAGGCAAATGTTTAGATTGTGAAATTGTATTTGAAATAAAAAATATTTACGATTCTTGCCCAAACTGCAATAGCTTTTTAAAAGGTATTATTCAAGGAAAAGAGCTAAGAGTAAAAGCATTAGAAGTTTTATAACTACCATTAGTTACTGCCTTTCTTATTTAACACATCTATAAAAACAAACTAAATTTTTACAAATTATTATTTATTTTATGATTTTTGTCATTTAATTAACTGCCATGTTGTGTTATATTTATTACACTTTATTTTTATACGATGGCAGTTATAAAAAACACTCCGCCAAAATCCTCTTTGATGAATGTCTTGTGGAATATTCAAAAAAAAAGAAGGTACATCAGTCATGATGATATAACAAAAATTGCACAAGAGTTTAACATGTCAAGAATGGAACTAGAAGGTGTGGTAACCTTTTACCACTTCTTTCATAGAAATGACTGCGGTAAATACACCATATATATAAACGAATGTATAATCTCTCAATTTTCAGGTAGAGATATAATAGTTGATGCCTTTGAGGATGCGATTGGAGTAAAAGTAGGCCATGTGACAGATGATAAAATGTTTGGTTTGTTTAAATCTTCTTGTATAGGATTAAGTGATCAAGAACCAGCCTGTTTAATTAATTTTCAACCTTTTACAAATTTAACACCCAATAAGATCAAAGAAATTATTTCTCAAATTAAAAAAGGTAAAAAACCTTCTCAAATTTGTGATACACCCAAAAGTGTTATTCAATATACTCCTGGTAATGGAAAAACGGTATTTTTCAAACCTTATACGATATACTCCTCTTTATCATTATTAAAAAAGTATAATCCTGAAGAGATTCTCGAAGAAATAAAAAAATCGAATTTATCAGGGTGTGGCGGTGCTTTTTTTCCTACAGGTTTAAAATGGCAATTCTGCCGTCAGAATAAATCAGACCAAAAATACATTATCTGTAATGCAGATGAAGGAGAACCCGGAACCTTTAAAGACAGAGTTTTATTAGAAGAGCATCCTGAATTACTTATTGAAGGTATGCTTTTTGCTGCATATGCAATAGGTGCATCGCAAGGAGCTATTTATCTTAGAGCAGAATACCGATATTTAAAAGAAAAACTAGAAAAATTATTGTCAATATATCGTGATGATGGTAAGTTAGGAAAAGAAATCTCTGCTAAAATACCCTTTGATTTTGACATCTATATCCATTTAGGAGCTGGTGCTTATGTATGTGGTGAAGAAACTGCTTTAATCCATTCTATGGAAGGAAAAAGAGGGGAGCCAGGAACTAAAGAGGTTTTTCCGGTTGAAAAGGGGTTTAATGGTAAACCAACAGTGGTTAATAATGTTGAAACTCTTTGTGCTGTACCAAGGATTCTTGAAATAGGAACTGATTCATGGCTCGCCATTGGGACAAATAAAACAACTGGAACTAAACTATTAAGTGTTTCTGGAGATTGTAAAAACAAAGGAATCTATGAAATAGAATGGGGAATGAACATGAGAGAGTTAATTAATTTAACCGGAGCAAAAGACACTAAGATGATTCAATTCAGTGGCCCATCCGGAGAACTTCTTTCCGAAGTAGATTTTGATAGAAACATCAGTGGAGAAGATTTAACCTGTGGTGGTTCTGTAATTATATACAACCACAAAAGAGATCTCCTGCATATCTTAAAAAATTATTCGAACTTTTTTGTGGAAGAATCTTGTGGAATCTGTGTACCCTGTAGAACAGGTAATTTTCTTTTAAATAAAAAAATTGACAAATTAATATTAGGGCATGCAGACGAAAAAGATTTAAAGGACATTAAAGAATGGAGTAAAATTATTAAAACAACAAGTCGATGTGGATTAGGTCAAATGTCTTCTAACTCTCTTAATGATGCGATGAAAAAATTTCCAGAAATTTTTAAACAAAAATTGATTGAAAATACAGATTATAATGAATCTTTCAATCTTGAGAAATCGGTTGAGGAATACGACAATATTATTAACGATTTAACTTCAGATTATGAATAATTCGGTTAATCTTACAATAGACGGAAAAGCAATACTGGCTGAATCTGGAACAAATTTGGTAGATGTTGCTAAAGAAAATAAAATATACATACCCACATTGTGCTATTTTAAAGAACTCAATCCACTAGGAACTTGTAGAATTTGCACAGTCAAACTTAACGGTAAACACACAACCGGTTGTACTGTAAAAGTTAAGGAAGGAATGAATATTGAGGTGAACACTCCCGAATTATTAGACAACAGAAAAGCTATTATTGAAATGCTGTATGCTGAAGGCAATCACTTCTGCCCTAGTTGTGAAAAAAGTGGTAATTGTGATATGCAAAACCACGCCTATGATATGGGACTTACTGTTACTCGGTATCCTCATGTTTTTAGTGATAAGATGGTTGATTTTACACCAAAGCGGATGATTATGGAGTCTAACCGTTGTATTTTATGTAAACGTTGTGTAGAGGAAGTGAAATCGCCTGATGGTAAAGATGTCTTTTCTTTTGTTCAAAGAGGTGTTAAAACCAGAGTTCATATTGATTACGAACAAGAAGTCAAACTAAGTGAAGATGAAGCATTACACGCTATGAATATTTGTCCGGTTGGTGCCATTTTAATAAAAGGAAAGGCTCACGAACAACCATTTGGTGATCGCAAATATGATTTTTTAGGAAAAGATGTAATTCCATCTTTAAAAAATGGAAAAGCAAAAAAAGAAGATCATGAAAAATTTATAGTAGCGACAACTTCATTGGCAGGTTGTTTTGGTTGCCATATGTCACTTTTGGATATTGATACGGATTTATTAGATATGCTTGAAATTGTTGAGTTTAATAAATCTCCTTTAACAGATATTAAAAAATTTAGCAAAAGATGCCATGTAGGGCTTATAGAAGGCGGTTGCGCAAATACTGAAAATGTACATGTATTACGAGAATTTCGTAAAAAATGTGATATTCTTATTGGTTTTGGAGAGTGTGCCATAATGGGTGGGATTCCCGCCATGCGAAATTTTATCCCTCTTCAAGAATGCTTGGAAGAATCTTATTTAAATGGGGTCACAAGTGAACTTGGAGCCGATATAATTCCGGCACATGATGACCTTCCAAAATTATTAAATAATGTATATCCATGTAATGAAGTTGTTAAAATAGATTATTATATCCCAGGCTGTCCGCCAAATGCGCATCATATTTGGAAAGTGGTGAAGAGTATCTTATTGGGTGAAGAGTTTTCTATTGCGCATGATGAATTTAAATATGATTAATGAAAATGTTAGATTAGAATATTTAGGGTTTAATTTTTAATTAAATAAAAAGCTAAAAAATGTCACAAAAATTAGTAATAGATCCTGTAACAAGAGTGGAAGGGCATGGTAAAGTAACCGTTCACTTAGACGAGAATAACAAAGTAACAGATGCTAAATTTCATATTGTTGAATTTAGAGGTTTTGAACGTTTTATTCAAGGACATCCTTATTGGGAAGCCCCGGTTTTGGTGCAACGCTTATGCGGAATTTGCCCTGTTAGCCATCACTTAGCTGCAGCAAAAGCAATTGATCAGATTGTAGGGATAGAACCTGAGGATTTATCTTTACCTGCTCAAAAGATTCGTAAATTATTACATTTTGGGCAGGTCTTTCAATCTCATGCTTTGCATTTTTTCTATTTAGCTTCACCCGATCTACTTTTTGGTGCTGAATCAGATCCGTTAAAAAGGAATGTTGTTGGTGTAGCAATGGAATATCCTGAATTAGCGAAAAAAGGAATTTTAATGCGAAAATTCGGACAAGAAATTATAAAATTAGTTGCAGGTAAACGTATTCATGGTATTTCTACAACACCAGGTGGTGTTCATAGAAGGATTAGCGCAAAAGAACGTACTTATTTTTTAGATGACAAGGAAATTCCTTCTATAGATACCATGATTAAATGGTCGGTTGAAATAATTGACTTTATGAAATCTTACCATATTACCAATAAGGAATTCTTAGATTCTTTCGCCAAGTATCCTTCCGGTCATTTAGGATTGGTAAATAAAAAAAATGGGTTCTTAGAACTTTATGATGGCGTATTAAGAGCAACGGATGCCGAAGGAAATATCACCTTAAACGATGTGCCAAATGATGACTATAACCAATATTTTTATGAAGCTGTTGAAAAATGGACTTATCTAAAATTTCCTTATCTAAAACATTTAGGTAAAGAAAAAGGCTGGAATCGTGTTGGCCCATTAGCAAGAATAAATATTTGTAATGGCATTGAAACACCTTTGGCTGAGCAAGAACGGCTCGATTTCAAAGCCATTACAAATAGAGGAATTAACAATATGACCATGTACACCCATTGGGCAAGGTTAATAGAAGTATTGTATTGTACAGAAATGATGAAAAAATTGTTAGAAGATGATGATATTTTAAGCAATGATCTAATACGAAAAGGAGAACGTAGAAATGAAGGTATTGGTATCATTGAAGCACCTCGTGGCACTTTGATTCATCACTACGAAGTAGATGATAAAGATAGAATAACCCGTTGTAATCTTATCGTTTCCACCACACACAATAATGAGCCTATGAATCAAGCTGTTCGTTGGGTTGCTAACCATGTTTTAGATGGAAAAACCAAGATTACCGAAGGTATGATGAATCAAATTGAAGTAGCAATTAGAGCTTATGACCCATGTTTGAGTTGTGCAACACACGCCATGGGACAAATGCCACTAGAATTAGAATTATTTGATCATTATGGTAATGTGGTTGATAAGAGAATTAGAAATTAGGTAGTAGGTAGTAAATAAATAACGATGTTTAAAAACAAAAAAACATTACTAATTGGTATCGGTAACTGCGGGAGAGCTGATGACGGATTAGGATGGGCTTTTCTTGATAAAATAAAGCCTATCCTTCCTAATGATGTTGATGTTGAATATCGTTACCAACTACAAATTGAGGATGCAGAATTAGTCACGAATTATCAAACTGTGATATTTATTGATGCACATAAAAAAACTTTCGGAAAAGGATTTATTTGGGAAGTTTGTTATGCTAAAGCATCTAAAAGTTTTACAAGCCATGCATTAGATCCACAGTCAATCTTGTATTTAACAAAAACTATTTATAATAAACAGCCGAAAGCGTTTATTTTAGGAGTTAGTGGAGAAAACTTTTGTCTTGCAATGGGATTGTCAAAAGCTGCGAAGTTAAATTTATCAAATGCTTTAGATTTCTTTGAAGAAAAAATCTTAAATTTGGTATATTAAATTTCCTGTTATGTGTGGAACCTGTGGTTGTGGTAGTGAAGAGAATGGCATAAGCATTCAAAATCCAAGAGATCTTAAAATTCATCATCATGAACACCATGCTCATGAACACCACCATCATGATGAAGGTCATTCTCATGATCATCCACATTCTCACGATCACCACCACAAAACAATATTAGAAGTTGAAAAAGATATTTTACAACATAATGATGTTATGGCAGCAAGAAACAGAGGTTATTTTGATGCAAAAAATATTTTCGCTATTAATTTAGTAAGTTCTCCTGGCTCAGGAAAAACTTCAATTCTTGAAAGAACCTTATCGGATTTAAAAAAAGAAATCACTTTTTCTGTAATTGAAGGAGATCAGCAAACCTTGAATGATGCCAATAGAATTGATGCATTAAATATTCCTGTCATTCAAATTAATACAGGTAAAGGATGTCATTTAGAAAGTGATATGATTTACAATGCAGTGAAAAAATTGGAAATAAAAGATAATTCCTTTTTGATGATAGAAAACGTTGGTAATTTAGTTTGTCCCTCCATGTTTGATCTTGGTGAAAATAAACGCGTTGTGATTATCAGCACTACCGAAGGAGAAGATAAACCAATTAAATATCCTGATATGTTTCATAGTTCTGATATTTGCATCATCAATAAAATTGATCTATTACCATATTTGAATTTTAATATGGATAAAGTAAAAGAATATGCTTTACAAGTAAACCCTAATTTGCAATTTTTTGAAGTATCTGCGACAACTGGTGAAGGTATGGATAAATGGTATGAGTGGTTGAGAGCAAATAAAGTATAAGGAAATAAGTATAGGATTCCCGTTTTTACGGGAATGACAATTTTAAATCATTTAATTTTAAATTTTTTATGTGTTTATCAATCCCTGGAAAATTAATTGAAATTACAGCGCAATTAGATGAAATATTTCGTGTTGGTAGAGTTTCTTTTGATGGTGTAGTAAAAGAGGTTAGTCTAACTTTAGTCCCCGAAGCAAAAGTTAATGACTACGTTATGGTACACGTTGGTGCTGCCATTAGTATTGTTGATGAAGAAGAAGCTAAAATAACATTTGACCTTCTAAAACAACTTGGTGAACTGCACGATTTAGATAATCCCGAAGACAATATTTAAATCATTCAATCTAAAATATTCTTTCTTTTTAATACCTTGTAAACCTTCTTAAAGGTTAATTAAACAATATGGTAAAAAATACATATCAAGCCAATACGATTATTATTGGAGGAGGTATATCGGGTATTTCAGCTGCAATTGAATTACTGGATGCTAATAAAAAGGTAATCATTATTGAACGTGATTTTGAAAAAAATTTCGGAGGATTGGCAAAAGAATCTTTTGGAGGTATGTTTTTTGTCGATTCCCCACAGCAAAGATTTTCAAAAATAAAAGATAATGTTGCACAAGCTAAAAAAGATTGGTTTTCGTTTGCCGAATTTGATCAAAATGAAATTTGGGGTAAGAAATGGGCCAATGAATTTTTAGAATCTACCGAAAAAGTGTACCAATGGCTTAAGTCAAAAAAAGTGAAATTTTTCCCTGTTGTGCATTGGGTAGAAAGAGGACTTGACCAACATGGCAATTCAGTACCACGTTTTCACATGGTTTGGGGAACAGGTTATGGATTAATTGAAGCCTTATTAAACCATCTAAAATCTCATCCGAATTATAAAAATTTACAAGTTTTATTTCAGCATAAAGCAGATGATTTTAAAATAGAAAATGGAAAAATCACAGGAATTGCTGGAGTGAATGAAAAAGATAATACCTCTTTTATCTGTCAAGCTGATAATTTTATAGTCGCTACCGGCGGAATAAATGGCAGCATGGAAAAAGTGAGGCAGCATTGGCATAAAGAATGGAATACTGCACCCGAAGTTATTTTAAATGGCTCACATCAATATTCCGATGGTTTAATACATGATAAAGTAAGTGAAATTGGTGGAAATATTACCAACCTTGACCTGATGTGGAATTATGCAGCTGGTATTCCGCATCCATATCCGAAAAGAAAAAATCATGGATTGAGTTTAGTGCCACCAAAATCGGCATTATGGCTAAATTATAAAGGAGAACGTATGGGACCAGTTCCACTAGTAACTTCTTATGATACTCGCTATTTAGTAACTAAAATATGTGAACAAGAAAAGCAATATTCATGGCAGCTTCTCAATAAAAAAATTGCCTATAAAGAATTAGGCGTTTCAGGGTCAGAATTTAATGATGGCATTAAAAATAAAAATATATTTTCATTTTTATATTCCATTTTAAAAGGCAACAAACACTTAATAAGCACTTTAGAAAAAGATTCACCAAACTATATTACTGCCAATTCTGTAGAAGAACTAGTTAAAAAAATGAATGATTTAACAGGAACTAATGATGTAACTATTGACGTCTTACAAAAAACTATGGATAGTTATGATTCAAATTTTGATCTTAGAAAAGAAATGATGGATGATGAGCAAATAAGACGAATTATAAAAGCCAGAGAATACACTGGAGATAAAAAACGCACCTTAAAACCTCAAAAATTAAATAATAAAAAGAATTACCCATTAATTGCAATTCGAGAATTTATTTTATCACGAAAAAGTTTGGGAGGTATTCAAACCAATTTGAATTCACAGGTTTTAAAATTCTCTAAAAATATTGAAGAACAAGAAGTTTTTGATAACTTGTACGCAGTTGGAGAAGCGGCTGGTTTTGGCGGTGGTGGCTCACATGGTAAAAGAGCATTAGAAGGTACTTTTTTGGCAACCTGCATTTTTACAGCTAAAAAAGCATCAGATCATATTATTAGTAAATAAACTTTGAAAAAAATAAAAACATCCTTCTTTTGTGAAGGGTTTAATATAGATTTATGAAAAAAACAGGAGCAAGTTTAGCAGTTTACGCTTTAGAACAAATTGGAGTTAAATTCACTTTTGGAATTCCAGGAGTACACAATATTGAATTGTATGATGAATTAAACAATTCAACTCAAATTGAACCTATTTTAGTTACTCATGAAGGTGGCGCTTCTTTTATGGCGCTTGGGGTTTCATGTACTTCAAAAAGTATTGGCACTTTAATGATTGTTCCTGCTGCCGGAACCACCAATGCGATGAGCGGAATTGGTGAGGCCTTTTTAGACGGTATTCCGATGTTAATTTTTTCGGGGGGAACTCGTCAAGATACCGGTAGGCATTATCAATTACATCAATTAAACCAAGAAAATTTAGTAAAAGAGGTTACCAAAGCTTTTTTTAAAATAGAATCTCATAATGAGATAATTTCTACTATTTACAAAGCTTATGACATCGCAACATCAGGAGAACCCGGACCAGTTTTTATTGAAATTCCTATGGAACTTCAAATGTTTAAAGGTGAAGTAAAAGAGGTCAAACCTTATACGAAAAGCTTTAAAAATCCCGAATTTGATCTGCAAAAAATTAAGGCTGCAGCCGAATTACTTTTGCTGGCTAAAAAACCAGGTATTAATGTTGGCTGGGGAGCTGCAGAAGCTACAAAATACACCATGAAAATAGCAGATATTTTAGGTGCTCCTGTTTCAACTACTTTACAAGGTAAAGCTTCTTTTCCTGCTTCTCACCCTTTACATACAGGTTTTGGTTTTGGACCAAATGCTGTTCCTGCTTCGCAAAAAGCATTTAAAAATTGTGATGCTTTACTCGCTGTGGGTGTTCGATTTTCAGAAATTGCTACTGGGAGTTTTGGAGTAACTGTTCCCGAAAATTTAATTCATATTGATATTAATAAGGAAGTTTTTGATAAGAATTACCCTTCTAAAATAAGTATTCAAGCAGATGCTACTGAAGCCTTAAAACTTTTAGCTGAAGCATTAGAATCGCTTACCAAAAATAAAACAAAAGACAATTCCGCTTTAGCGAAAATGATCAAAGAAGAAAAAGAAAAATACTTTAATGAATGGAAAGAAAAGCCTTTAGATGATAAAGTATCACCTGGTTACTTTTTTGAAACCTTAACAAAATATACCGATGATGAAACTCGTTTTATAGTTGATGATGGTAAACACACTTATTTGGCTGCCGAATTATTGCCTGTAAATCGTTCACGCCATTTTGTTTCACCAACCGATTTTAACTGTATGGGGTTTTGTGTACCTGCAGCAATTGGAGCAAAATTTATGAACCCAAAAAGTAAAGTTGTAGGTATTGTTGGCGATGGTGGATTTTTAATGACTAGCATGGAAATATTAACTGCTTCAACCAATAAAAAAGGTGTGGTTTACTTTGTTTTTCACGATGGAGAACTTGGACAAATATCGCAATTTCAAAAAATTCCGCTAAAGCGAAAAGTGGCAACAATTATTGGGGATGTTAATATCAAAGGCATTGCAGATGCTACAGGTGCAACCTATTTTAGAATGGAAAATGATTCCGAAATTGACCAAGTAATTCAACAAGCATTTAAAGAAGTAGAAAAAGATATTCCGGTAATTGTTGATGTCATTATAGATTATTCTAAAAAAACAATGATGACCAAAGGTGTTGTCAAAGTAAATTTAGGCCGATTTAGTTTTAAAGAAAAAGTTAGGTTTATAGGTCGGGCAGCTAAAAGACATTTGTTAGAAAAATAGCAAACCAATGGATCCAAAATTTAAACAAAATATCATTTTATTTGCAGAAGTAATTGTTCCTGATTTACACCAAAACACATCTTTAGAATATGCTTTTATTAAAAATTTTAAGCAATTATTTCAAGGTTTAGAAGAAGATTCAGCTTCAAAACTAAAGTTGCTTGTAAGTGTTATTGATAAATTGAGTTTTCTTTATAATTTTACTTCTTTTGAAGACCTCACTTTTGAAAATCGTAAAAAATATATTGATAAACTTTTTCAATTTCCTATTGGTACAATCGTTGCCGGGTTAACCGGGTTACGCTCACTTGTGTTGATTTCCTATTACGGAATAGAAGAGGTTTGGCCAACAATTAATTATGACGGACCAATAAAACCTCAAACACCATGAATAAAAATTTAACCTTTGATATTATTGTGGTTGGTTCGGGTGTTGGTGGGGCAACTTTTACCGATTATTTGACAAGAATAAACCCTGATTTAAAAATTGCCATGTTAGAATCAGGACCATACAGAACCAAAGAACAATTCAACCAACGAGAAATTGATATGACTGCTCTTTATTTTAACAGAGGTGCTGTTTTATCAAAAAATTTACAACTTGGTGTTGCGGCAGGAAATACCTTAGGTGGTAGTTCGGCTATGTATACTGGTGTATCTTTTAGACCACCAAAAAATGTATTAGAAAACTGGAGAAATAACCATGGCTTAAACTTTTTAACCGATGTTTATGTAACAAAATCATTAGATGAAATTGAAAAAGATATTTCTGTACATGAATTACCAAAAAGTTGGGATAACCAAAACAATCAATTATTTCAAACTGGAGCAGAAAAACTTGGAATTCCTGTAAAGCGTTTAAAAATAAACACCAAAAACTGTCAGCAACAAGGTTTTTGTAATTTAGGCTGTACAACAGGTGCGAAACAAGGTGCTTTAGAAGTTCAAATTCCTAGGGTTTTAGAACGTGGAGTTAAAATATTTTGTAATACAAAGGTTATTTCTGTAGAAGAAAATAAAGTTCATGTAATTGTTAAAGATGCGCCTGAAGGAACAAAGCCAAATTCTTTTTCAAGTGGGACTTATCAGTTTCATGCAAAAAAAATTATACTTGCTGCTGGTGTTTTAAACACACCTACTATTTTATTGCGATCTGCTAATCAATTACGATTAAAAAATAAAAATATTGGTAGATACCTTACGCTACATCCAGCATTTAATATTAATGGTATTCATACTAAAATAGTTTCTAATTATAGGGGATTTCCTAAAACAGTTTATTCTGATTATTTTTCAGAAACAGATCATTTTTATTTAGAAACTTCTTTTTATTTTCCTGGAGTTACTGCCAAAAATAATTCTGGTTATGGTAATATGCATCAAGAAATCATGAAAAATTATGATAAAATGATGTCTATTTTAATTCTAGCACATGATAAGGCTGAGTATCACAATAAAGTAACTATTGATAAAAAAGGAAAAACAGTTGTTGATTATACCATTAGTAATGCCTCTAAAAATGCACTTATAAAAGCGTTAAAAGAAGCAACAAAAATATTTTTTGCAGCGGGTTGCGAAAAAGTTTTACTGCCCGCAACTAGCAAAAATCCTTTATTAAAAAGTGATAGCAATGTATTGGATGAGTTAATTTCTGAAAAAAACTTAAATTTATATAAAACACCTTTGTCTAGTGCCCATCCTCAAGGCGGCTCAAGAATGGGTGATAATCAAACTATATCTGTTTGTGATATTCATGGAAAAGTTTACGGAACAAAATCCATTTATGTTTGTGACGCCTCTCTTTTTCCAACATCTGTACAAGTAAATCCTTATGAAACCATCATGCTTTTGGCTAAATGGATCGCTGAAAATTTAAAGGTGTAGTAAAAAAGTCCTAATCTAGGATTATTACCACATACTAAATGGATAAAATATCTCTTTTATTTATTTGAAATAATATGCCGGACTGGTGCGGGAGCTTGAATATCATTTTCTTTAAGAGCCTTAAATATATTTAATGCAATGCTACTATCTGTTTTTAGTGTGTCAGAAAAGTTTGTCCAATACAAAAGTGCAAAACTTAAACTACCATCAGGATCATAACCATAGAAATAAGTTTTTGGAGCTGGATCTGAATAAGTTTGTGGGCTTTCTGAAGCAATTTGATTAAAAAACGCAATTACTTTTTCAGGATCGGCATTTGGAGCAGTTTTCATCAATATTTTACTCCTTCTGTTTTGATTAGATAAAGTATAGTTAATTACTTTTTTAGATATTAGATCACCATTTGGAATTATAGATTCATAACCAGAATAAGATTTGATATTACTTGACCTTACACCAATATTGGTAACCACTCCCATTTCCTGATCAACCTCAATTGTATCACCAATATTTATAGGTCTTTCAAATGCGAGTATAAGACCTGAAATAAAATTTAAAACAATATTTTGTAAGCCAAAACCAATACCAACCCCTAATGCACCAACAATAAATCCTAATTTACTGAGGTCTATTCCGCCAGCAGTTACTGCTAAATATAATCCAATACTCACAAATATAATCCTCAATATAAGTGAAATAGCTGGGGCTATTCCTCGCGGTAATATTTTTACCATCCAGTCATCTTGAAAAATTGCCGAAACCAATTTCGCAAAAATCATGGTGATAATAAAGATACTAACAAATGATAAAATTCCTCCCAGATAAATTGTTGATTCACCAATTTTCCATTTTATATGCATTAACTCATTAACCCAGTTAACAATAAAATCAAAGAGATGAAACCCTTTGAGAGTAAACATTACCCAAATAATCAAGCCAATCCAAATTAAGAGAGGACGCAACCGTTGCTGGGTAATTATCATCATGGTATCCAAAGTTTGGATGCTATATGATTTTTTTAATTTAAAAAATAACACAAAAATACTTGAAACTACTATTACAGCAAGATATACAACCATTCCAAGGATTGTGGACATCAAAATACCATATAATAATAATTTGGATAGAGCAACCATTCCAATGATATTGGTAAGGATTGAGATTATTAAAATGGTAATATATATAGGTGAAATGATCATAAACAATCTGAAAAGTTTCTCAAATTGCGAAGGGTTTCTTTTTACTATACGCCTCCCAATAGTCAATGCTGTGATTAATATCAGTGCATTGACTATTGTTAACCATCTAGCCATGATAGCTTTTGGGTCTAAATAAGCCTGTAAAGTATGAATAAGATATGTTATAAACAGTAGCGTAAGGAAAATTCCAAACTTTTTATTAGTGAGTTTTGGTAATAATAAAACTGTTGCTGCCAAAACCAATAATACATGAATTTCGGTAACTGCCGGAATAGTAGAGTGGTAGAAAAAAGTAGAAATTAATACACCTACAGCGATGGTTGCAGATAGTGGGTGTATTAAAATAATTTTAGCTTGTGATTCAATAGAGTAGTTTGAACCACCTTCATCCTTTTTCCATTTTTTGCGTACACTGATAAAAAAAATGAACAATAGAAATAAAAAAATTATTTGAAAAATAAAGGTCTTCATATTTATAGAGAAAAATTCCTTAACCTGTATTTTATTTTCTTCAATAGTAGATGATACTAATTTTGACACATGAACTGGCTCGGTAATAGTGGTGTCAATAGCTTTGGTTTCTGCCTCTTGTAGTTTCCAAATAGGTTTGTTGTCAAAAACAAAATAGTCTTTTTGCATTTGGATTTCAACACGTTCAATTTCGGAAATTGTCTCATTTACAGATAAAACAAGTGCAGTCAACCCTTTTTGAATAGTAAAAACACTATCTAACCGGGTATGGGCTGTTTTCATCACACTCTGTAAGGAAATAACTGCTTTATCAAGGTTGTTATAAATATCAGCTGACTCACTATTGCTAACAAGTTTTTTTTTGGTTTGTTTCCATTTTTTTATTTCTTTAATCAATTCATCATTAATATCACTAATATCTTCTATCCTAGAATTAAGTGTGTTTTGATAATCTTTTAAGTGAGAACGATAATTTTCCCATTCCACTTTTTTTGATTTTAAAACCCGACGTGTCATCCCGTCAATCTGAAGTAAGAGAGAATCTCTTTTGTTCTTAATTTCGACTGAAGTAGATATCAATAAAGAGTCTACAATACTAATTTCAGAACTTGGTTTTAGTATTTTACGTAAATCCCGAATATGGTGTCCAAGCTTTTCAGATTCTTCAGAAATACTACTAATTGAAATTGCATCATCAACTACTTGAATACTATCAGATACTTTATTATCTTTTTTCTGAGCCTGTATTCCAAAAACAACAAGAAAAGTGATGGATACGAATAAAATAAAGGATCTTAAAGGTGAATTATCGAAATTGATTTTCATATAAATGATGTGTTTGAATTGGCAATATACTTATTTTTAGATTTAATGATACTTGTATCATTTAACAACAATAATTATCGGTGTTATACTGTGAAAAACAAATTTTATCAATCTAAAGTTACAATATTATTAACAATATTTTTCCGTATTTTCTTGCATGGGCTGAGTGTAAAACCGTTTTCAAATATTTATGAAAAAAGTCATAAAGATTCCTCAAAAGAAAAAGGTGGGTAATTCCACAAGAGATAGAGAAAATCTGAAATATAATAGAAACATCATTTTTAATTACCTATCTAATATTTCGGTTTCTCTATGCTGACAAAATACTAAAAAATACCATTTTTATCATCTTGCCATTTTTATTTTACCTCACTTAAGAATCTTCTGATATATTTTCAATCTTCGTAGGGATTTCAACTTCAGAAACCCATGTCATATACATTTGATGAACAACTGCTAAGATCACAGGGCCTATAAAAAGCCCCAACATACCCATAAAGATCATTCCGCCCAGAGCACCAATTAATATTACAAGCATTGGAGTTTGCAAGCCTTTTCCTAAAAGCATCGGTTTTAAAAAATTATCAGATAGTGCAACAAAAATAATATAAATGGTGAAAATTATTGCTGGTAGAGAATCATGTGTTGAAAAAACTATTGCTATTGCAGGAATCATTGCCAAAAGAGCCGGAATTTGTACAATAGCTAAAATCAATACCAAAAAAGCAAAAAATGCTGCAGCTGGTAATCCAATGACTACAAAACCAAGATATGCCAAACCTGCTTGTATAATGGCAACGAGTAAAATACCTTTTACAACGCTTCTAACTGTATTGACAACCATTCTTACCAATTCCTCACCTTTACCATCCTTTATTCGATTTGCGAATTGAACGGCCGATCTATATCCACTTTCTGCAGAAAGCATAAAAATCCCTGCAAATATCAAGGAAAATAAGGCCAGAAAAACAGAACCCATCAATCCGGTAAAGCTGCTAAACAAAGTGCCTAAAAAATCTCCTAATTGATCTTTATATGTTACTACAAAATCTTCAATGTTTTTGTTTGCTGAAGACCAAGCCTTGTATGTTTTTTCTCCAATCAATGGCCACTCTTTTATAGATTCGTTTGGTGGAGGAATATTAATTATCCCGGCTTCAAAATTTTCTTTAATTTCTTTAGATGATGACACAATAGATTTTGACAAACTAATTGTTGGAACAACAATAACTGCCAATAATATAAGTATGAACAATGTTGTTACCAAACCTTTCTTTTTCCCTTTGAAAAGATTAATCACTTTTAAATAAAAAGGATATAAGGCTATAGCAACAAGAGTTGACCAAATAATAATAGTAATAAACGGTTTAATAATAAAAAAACTTGCTGTCAATAATATTGATAAAATAATAATTTTGATATATGTATCAATTACTTGTCTTGATTTTGTGTTTTCCATTTTTTGTATTTTTGATTAGTAATTATTCATTTCTTTTTTTAGAATACCAACCTCCGCCTAAAGCTTCATATAGTTTAATTATGGAAGTTAATTCTTGCTTAAATGCTTCTGACGCTTTCAATTCGGCGTTAAATTGTGAACTTTGTAAATTTAAAACCTCTAAGTAGCTAGTCAATCCACCATCATATCTAACCCATGACAATTGTGCTGCTTTGGTAGATAGTTGCATTTGTTCATTTCTTAAATCGTATTCGTTTTTATATGTATCTACCGCGATCATTGCATCTTCAACTTCTTGTAATGCAACCAAATAGGTTGATTGATAGCTTAAAAGTAACTGTTTTGTTCTAGATTCTTCTACTTCTACCCCTTTTTGTATTCTACCCGCATTAAAAATTGGACCTAAAACTTGCGCACTTAAATCAGCAAATAATAAAGATGGATTTACCAATTGCGCGCCCATATTGAGGTTTAAAGTTAATGAAGGATACTTTAATGACTCGGCAACACCGATTCTTAAAGTTTGGGCATGTAATTTTTTTTCAGCCTCTAAAATATCTGGTCTTCTATCCAATAATTCTGAAGGTAATCCTACTGGCATTTCTGGTATTGTAATCTGTTCATATAATGATAATCCTCTTGGTATTTTTTTAGGAACTGACCCTAACAAAACACTTATGCTATTTTCTATTTGAATTCTTGATCGATTAAAAATTTCAATCGCTGTTTTCGCTTCACTTAATTGAATTTTAGCCTGTGACAAATCTACTTCACTTATAAATCCTGCATTAAATCTGGCTTGCATTACATCTAAGTTTTCTTGAAAATTTTTGGCAGTTTTTTCGGCAATTACCAATCTATTATCTAAGTCTCTTAAAGCAATATATGCTGTTGCTGTTGCAGAAATAATAGTAATATTTAATGATTTATAAGCTTCTTCTGTAGCTAGATATTCTTGTAAAGCAATTTTATTTAAAGTTCTTATTTTTTGCCATAAATCAACCGTGTAGGAAACGTTAAGACCTCCAACGAAAGAATTATTAAATCCTGATATTTCAGAATTGACACCGCTTGATCCATTTACCCCATAATTAACACTTGGATAGTAGTCAGATTTAGAAATCTCTAAATGTAATTGTGATTCATTTATTCTAGCAATAGCTATTTGAATATTTTTGTTATTTACTAAAGCTGTATCAATTAATCCGACCAACACAGGGTCATTAAATAATTTCCACCAAGGTATATTAGATATTGCACTGTCTTTGGGAAAATCCTGACGATACGTTATTAAAGTGTTTTGTTCTTCTCTTGTATAATCTTCACCAATTTTACAGGATTGTGTAATGAAAATCAACATCCCCGTAAGGGTAAAAATATAAATCTGTTTTTTGAACTTCATCATGCAATTTGTTGTTTTTTAGATTTTTTAATTCGATCTAATATTCCAAATGCAACAACTACATAAATTACAGCCATGGCAATTTGTATTACACGTGTCCAAACTTTATCTCCCGCTTCAGCATCAGAAGCTGTAACCGAACCTAGAATTAACAAAAAAGTTGAAAAACCACTACCATAGATTGCAGCCAATTTATGTTTTGAAAACAAGCGACTTCCAAATAGTAATCCTACACATAGTGTAAGCAATATCATAAATGTAAAATTAGGCACTATTACTAAAAATTTATAAGCTAAAATTGCAACAATTCCTCCTAATACATTAGCAACAATCATTACCATACCAACTTTAGGGTTTGCTAATGCTGGACTCATTGATAATATTGCGATGAAAATTAATATCAATACACTTGATGATAATTTAAAAATATAAAATATTAAAAGAACTGGTAATAAGATTATTATGATTTGAAAAGCATAGGTGAATCTTTCTTTTTCAGACTGCATACTTCCCTTTTTTTGTGCTTTTGCAAAAATATCATCTGCATCTGATAAAGGAAAAACTAAAAAGATAATTTGAGTTAGAACAATTGCCATCAAAGCATTAAAAACCAATCGAACGGCAACAAAAGTTCCTATTGCACCAGAATCAATAGAAACAAATGGAATAACTATAAGACTGATTAATAAAAATATTTTTACCATAACTGGTAATTTATCAGTAAAATAAAGCCAAAGTAAGCCTAAAGCTAGAAGCGGCATAAAAACCAATGGATAATCTAAAAATAATTCACTAAAAACAACCGTAAGACCTGTGATAAGCATTAAGGTTATTATAAAATTAAACCCCTGTTTAAAAGTTA
This sequence comes from Flavobacteriaceae bacterium, assembly GCA_030626795.1. Classification (GTDB taxonomy): domain Bacteria; phylum Bacteroidota; class Bacteroidia; order Flavobacteriales; family Flavobacteriaceae; genus Lutimonas. Next base: position 2,720 of record DAOUTI010000016.1, on the reverse strand, counting down.
GTGGTTTTGCTCCTGGTGCCATATAACCCAATGCTAAAACTGAAGTAAGGTATGCCAAATCATAATTCATCAAAGCGGTAACAGCAACAATAAAACTTGAACCAACAACATACCTCAACATGGGTATAGAATCTTTCAAATTAAATTTTAATATTTTAATATTTATTGCTTTATCTAACATAAGACATCCATGACATTAAGCGAATTCTAAAAGAAGCAATGGTATTTAATATAAAACTATCACCAGTATATACTACAACATCAACTTGGCCTCCTAATCGGATAATATTTTTTAATTCTTTATCATTTTCTATACTAATAATTACTGGAAAACGCTGAGGATCCTGCAACCAACCACTTTGGGTTGATATCTCTGGCAAACCACCTTTATTGGTTTGATCGGTTGTTATACCATAACCTATACTTCGTATTTTTCCTTTAAATATTTTTCCTGGAGATATATCAAAAGTGAATTCTACCTCATCATCTATTTGCATTAATGAAAGGTTATTCTCTTTCATATTGGCTTGAATCCAAACATCATTATCTGAAATCAAAGTAGTTATAGGCTGACCTGTAGAAGCATAATAACCTAAATCAATATCAAAACTTTCGATAACACCATCTGTTGGGGCAATAATCGTTGAAAATGCTAAATCCAATTGTGCTTTTTCTAACTTCTTAATTGCTGTTCTAATTTTGGGGTTATCAGGTCCTGAATCTCCTAAAGATTGTTTTGACCTTTCTAAACTAGCTTCCGCAGATGCAACTTGTTCTGTAGCTTGTAATAAGGCAGTTTCCGATTGATCTTTATCTGCTTCTGATAAAGCACCTTCATTTTCAAGCATTACTTTTTGAACTCTATTCCAGTTTCGCTGTGCCCTATCTAATTGTGCTTTTGCTACTCCCAGCTTTCCTGCCGATGATTTTACAGATGCCGAACTTGCAGCAATAGATTGTGTTGTGTTGTCTATATTTGCTTCGGCTTGAGCCACAGCAATTTCGAAAGGTCTTTTATCTAATTGAAAAAGTATGTCACCTGCTTTAACTTTACTGTGTAGTTTAACATGAATGCCTGTAATAAAACCCGAAACTCTTGGTGTTACAGGTGTAATTAATCCTTTAATTCTAGCCTGATCTGTGTAAGGTGTATGCCTATCCGAAAGTACATACCAAATAAAGAAAAATGCAGTTACCAATAAGACGGTAATCGTTACTTTTTTTATGGAACTCTTTTCTTCTTTTTGAGCTTCCTTTTTATTTTCCTTTTCAGGAATTTTTTCTTGGATTTTTTCTTCTTTATTCTCTTCCATAAAATGTTGTGCTATTGATCTTCTTTTTTGAATTCTCTTTTCCAGATATACTGCACTACCGAAAACATAAATGCTGTAGACCATCCAATAAGGAGAATCCCATTTATTGCCTCAAAACCTGCTAATATTCTATTTGTAGAACTAATCGTAATTTCACCATAACCCAAAGTAGTAAAGGTAACTAAAGAAAAATATGTCGCTTTTTCTAGCGTTTCAAACTCCGTTATTCCAGGAAGTGAATAAAATGTAATTGCCCAAATTCCAGATTCTACAAAGTGTAATAATAAAAGAAAAAAAGAAGTCAAAATTAAAAGCTTTACACTCTTTTTATTAAACTTTTCATCTGATAGTTTACCATAAGTGTTTTCAATGTGATTTAACCAAAATTTGGTTCCATACCCTTGAATAATTACTGTAACCCCAATTACAATTAATCCTATAATAATATTTATAAGTATCGCCATTTGATGAGATTTAAAATCAAAATTAGTTTCTATAACAATATTAGCAATTTTATATCATAAAGGTAAGTAATCACAAATTAAATCACTGAATTTTGAGATAAATAGCATTATACAGTAAATTATTTCTTTATTTTATTCAGATAATGCACTTATATTTGTTTTTACTATTTATTATTGCCTTTAGCATAACTTCATTATTATCAATATCATTGAAACCAATTATAAAAAATTATGTCACAAGAACAAAAACTCGATTTAATATATTCTGAAAAACAAAAAACATTCAATAGATACTTAACATTTACATTGATAGATTTAGTTGTTCTTGGCCTATTTGCCGAATATTGGGATCATGTGGTAGTTGAATCCTTTACGATTGCGATAATTGTGGCTATTATTCTTCAAGTGTTACTTAAATTTACAATTAGTATAGAACATCGTGTAAGTGACTGGTTTAATACAAAGCCGGGTAAATTTATGAAAACAATAAAATTTATTTCCTTATGGGCCATTTTATTTGTGTCAAAGCTTGTGATTCTTGAAGCTATAAGTGTAATCTTTGGTGATAAGGTCCAATTCAAAGGAGCATGGCATGGTGTAATTGCCTTCATCGCTGTAATTACTGTAATGCTTATAGCGGAGCAAATTGTTGTAAAAATCTTAAAGTCTCTAGAGAGATAAACAAAAATAATACTATAATAATATGGTATTAAACCTCTAGGCAAGCACTTAACCCAATAAATAGGAGCGGCACAAAGATCGAGGTGTTTAACCTAGATTCCGCTGAAAAAGCGAGATTAGTTTGACAGACTAAAAAATTGAAATGCTTTTTTAGAGTCTAACGAATAAAAAGATTGGGTTACCCATTTAGTTCCCAAGAGGCTGATAATGTGTAATGTTTCATAAAGCAATACATTGAAATAATTAAGCATAATATCAATAT
>DAOUTI010000158.1 GCA_030626795.1 Flavobacteriaceae bacterium | reverse complement strand
GATAAGTAATAATACCAACCAATTTATTTTTGGTTAAACCATCTAAATTAGAGGCTATTGAATCTGAAAAAGTATATAATTGTTCTAAGCCTTCTTTTTTTGGGAACCCGTTTTTTAAACAGCCTTTAAAACTCGTACCAACAATTAATAAATTTTTATAATTTGGTCTAGAATCAGCATAATCTAAATCAATAGAAACAGACATAAGTCCATGTTCCTTTTTAATAATATAATCTACCCAGTCACTTTGAGAAAAAGAGGTTGTGCAATAAAGAATTACAAAAAAGTTAATAAAACTTTTTTTAGAAAAGTAAAGCATAGAAAATAAAAATTACAAGTCTTGATTGATAATCAAAGTTAAGCAAAATGGCTTAATAATGAGGTAATAAAGTGTTTATACCATGGTTGTACCTGTTTTTACAATCGTCAATATTACCAATAAACCTTAATTTTTTAGGCACTCCTAAAGAATAAATACCTTTTCCTTTTGCGATTCTTTCCAATTTATTAAGTGCTTTCTGACTTAGATTTTGAAATAACGGTTCTAATACTTCACATTGTTCAGTTAAGCCATATTTTTGATTCCAAAATTTAGCTTCTTTTCCTTTTAGAGGAGTAGAAGAAGTATATAGGTTTTTCATTTTAGGAAAAGCAAAAGCAAAAACTTTTTTTGATCCAATTTGAGTGAAGTAAATGATTTCTTTATTTCTTACAATAAAGCCTTTAACAAAAAAAGTATTTAATTTTGAAAGTTGGTTTGCAGCGATAGAGGCAATTCCTATCCATTTGATATCGTGCCCTTGTTTTATTCTAATTTCGTCAAACCAAATGTAAAAGTCTCTTTTTTCTTTAATGGTAATATATTTTAAATAACCACCTTTTTCTAAAAGGTTATATACATTTGCATTTTTCCATACACTAGTTTTATTTTTTCTATCTTTTTTTAACCAACATCCATCTTTTAAAACAATATTATTGGTTTCTTTTTGATAAGATTTTAAATTTTTCCATTCTTGGGAAAGAATTAAATTTGAACTAAGTAAAAAGAGGAAAAGGGTAATAATCTGTATTTTTTTCAAGTGAACTTCTTTTTATTTAGAGATCATTTACAAAAATAAATTTAGAATCTATAACCAAAAGAAATGCCTAATCGAGGAACTAATTCTGTATTATTATCACTATTATTGGTAAACAAATTTCTACCTACGCCACCAAAAAACTCAAAAGCAAAGCCTTGTTGGCTTACAAATTTTGATCCTAAAGAAAGTCCTAAAGCAAAATTTGTTGTTTTTTCATTAACTTCATTATAATCTCCATTAGTATCCATGGAGTAATAATTATAAACCTCTTGAGTGTTAAACATTCCAAAACCTTCTATAAAAAACCCCCAAGCGTATTTGCTTGAAAAAAAATGTCTATAATAAGGGGTTATAGCAAGTGTTTCATTATAGTCTGGACCATCGCTATTATCGTCGTTTAAATTAACTAAAAAGGAAATCCCTACAGATGATTCATTGTTTATTAAATACTCATAAGAAACATCTATAGATTTAAATAATATAATATTAAATGCATTTAACTTTAACTCATGGGATTTTTCTTTTTTAATAGATTCTTGAGCAAAAGAGCTTATTGAAATAAATAATAAAATTAGGATGATATACTTTTTCATGTAAAAGAAGTTAATATTAATAGCTAATTAAAGAATGGGCAAGATATAAAATAAGAATGTTTTTATTTATCTTTTTTTATTAAGTAAACATATACCGGAAAATGATCACTATAACCACCTATGTAATTGTTATATTGAAAACTTCTAAAAGGGTAGCCTTTATACCTCCCTTTTTGTGTAATTATATAATGTGGATTAAAAATTCCAGCTGTATAAAATTTATAGGAGTTATAATTCTTATCTAAACTGATGCAATTATTGCTCATTAATATTTGATCAAATAAATTTAATCCATCTCTATAGCCCAAAGTATTTAATCCATTTTTAAACATCTTTTCCATTGGGTTGTATAACTCATCTGCCTTTAAACTTTTTAAATTTCCATTACTGTTTAATCCTGTTTTTAGGCTTTTATCAATAGGGTCATCATTAAAATCGCCCATAACAATAATTTTAGCATTTTCATTTTCAAGATTGATCTTATTGATAATTTGCTGTGTTACATAAGCTGCTTTTTCTCTTTTTGGACTACTTTTGATTTGACCACCTCGTCTTGATGACCAGTGATTTACAATAATATGAATCAATTCATTATCTAAAATTCCACTAACTAAAAGAATGTCGCGAGTATAAATTCGTTTACCAGAAGGTTCCCAAAGTTTTACTTCAAATTTTTCGTGGTTTATAGGGGTAAAATATTTTTCTTGATATAATAGTGCAACATCAATACCTCTCCTATCAGGCGAATCAAAATGAATAATTTGATACTGTTTATTTTTCAGCTTTTCCGTATTAATTAAATCTTGTAAAACAAGTCTATTTTCTACTTCAGCCAAACCAATTATTACAGGGCTTGTATTTGTTTTGTCAAATCCTATTTGAGAAACAACGGTACTTATTTTTTCAATTTTATTCCAATAAATTTTTGAAGTATAGTGATTTTTACCCTTACTAGTGAAGTCTTCATCAAACGTTTCTGGGTTATTTATAGTGTCAAATAGATTTTCAACATTATAAAAAGCAATCGTTCTTATTTTATATTTGGTATTTTGACAATGAGGGGTTTGTATAAAGAACAACAAAGTAAATAAGAACGATATAATATGCTTTAATACAATCAATTCAAATGATTAAGTACTCATTAATAGTATAAAAATAGAATGGTTAACATAAATTTCAATAAATATTTTTCATGTTAACTTTAATAAAACCCCATCATCAAATTATTATTAATTAACCTTTTTATTCTCAATTAGATATGAAAAAAATATTTAGTTTTTTCATTTTTTTACTTGCTTCCATTTATTGGATAAATGCCCAAAGTATTCATCTAATTAAAGGTAAAACTATTGATAATCGAACAAACAAAAGTTTACAAAACGTAAGCATTGTAATTTTAAAATCTTCTATAAAAACGGTATCAAAACCAGATGGGACTTTTGAAATACAAAACACACCAATAGGCAAAAATATTTTAAAATTTTCTTTATCAGGATTTGAATCTATTCAAACACTTATAATAGTTGATAGCAGTAGTGTAAATATTGACCTTGGGATTGTCCGCTTGACGGAAAAAATTGAAGAAGAAATAGATAGGAGTTTTATTCATTTAAATGACGAAGATTTACTAGCAAATGATAAGGGAGAATCAAATTCAATATCAGGTTTGCTAGTTGCATCAAAAGATGTGTTTTTAAAAACTGTAGCCTACGAATTTAGTTCAACATTTTTTAGACCAAGAAATTTAGGATTGGAATATTCGCAAGTTTTACTCAATGGAGTTACCATGAATAAACTGTATAATGGCAGGCCACAATGGAGTAATTGGGGAGGTTTAAATGACGTTTTAAGAAATCAGGAATTTACTTCAAATTTTTTACCAACAGCTTATACTTTTGGGAATATTGCAGGCACAACAAATATGGTTACACAAGGTTCGAGTTACAGAAAAGGAGCTAAAATATCTTATGCCGCTTCTAACAGAAGCTATAAAGGAAGAGTTATGGCGAATTATAGTAGCGGACTTTTACAAAATGGTTGGGCTTATACTTTTTCTGCTTCTCGCAGATTTGCTAACGAAGGTTTTAGAGAAGGAACCGTTTATGATGCAAATTCCTTTTTTATTGCTGTTGAAAAAATTATTAATGAAAAGCACAGTTTGAACTTTACAGGAATTTATGCATCAAACCGTAGAGGGAAATCTTCACCAAACACGCAAGAAGTTTATGATTTAAAAGATATAAAATACAATGCATATTGGGGAAAACAAGAAGGTGAAATTAGAAATTCACGCATAAGAAACATTGTGGAACCAATTTTACAACTCAATCATTTTTGGAATATTAATACCACCACCACTTTACAAACAAATGTTACTTATCAATTTGGAAAAGTAGGGAATAGCAGGTTGGATTATGGCGGAACCAGAATTATTGTAAGTAATGATGGCAGCCAAAGTATTTTAGGAGGAGGTGCAAATCCAGATCCTACATATTATCAAAAACTACCTAGCTATTTTTTAAGAAATCCTAATCATCCCGATTATGAAAATGCTTATTTGGCAGAGCAGGAGTTTTTAAATAATGGCCAAATTAATTGGGAAGATTTATATGCAGCAAATCAAAATTCTATAAATGGAGGCAATTCAATTTATGCTTTATATGAAGATAGAAATGATGATAAACAGTTAACATTAAATACAATATTGTACAAAAAAATCAATGATAAGTTCGTGTTAAATTCGGCAATAGAGTATAAAAAATTAAAATCTGAAAACTTTGCAAATATGTTAGATCTTTTAGGCGGAACAGGTTTTTTAGATGTTGATGTTTATGCTGATAATATTGAAGAAGCACAGAGTGATTTGCAAAACCCGAATAGAATTGTTACCAAAAATGATCGATTTAAATATAACTTTAATTTTGACGCAAGCATTATAAATGGTTTTATACAAACACAATATTCCAACAAAAAAACAGATGCTTTTTTGGCAATAAACTACACCAATACTAATTATCAGCGCACTGGCTTATTTGAAAATGGAGCTAATCCTGGAAACGCATCTTTAGGAAAAAGTGAGGCTTTAAATTTTTCAAACTTTGGTGTAAAAGGTGGTTTTACTTATAAACTTACCGGAAGACATTTATTTAGTGTAAATACATCTTATTTAACCAAAGCGCCAACACTTCGGAATTCATTTTCAAATGCACGTCAAAATAATGATATTGTTATCGGTTTAACCGATGAAAGAATTACGGCAATAGATGCTAGCTACTATTTAAGGCACCCCAAAGTTAGGGCTAAAATAACGGCTTACGGCATGAGTTTAAAAGACCAAACAGATATTTCTTTTTATTTTGCTGATGGTCTAAATTTAAATAACACTTCTGAAACAACAGCATTTGTTCAAGAAGTACTTACAGGAATTGATAAACAAAATATTGGTATTGAAATAGGTATTGAAGTGCCATTGTTTACAAGCATAAAATTGAAAGGGGTGGTAGCTTTGGGTCAATCAATTTACACGAAAAACCCCAACCTCTACTTAACGTCTGATGACTTTGCAGAACCATTAAATTATGGTGAAGTTGCTTTAAAAAATTATTTTGTTGCTGGAGGGCCACAGCAAGCATATTCTGTTGGATTTGAATATAGTAGTCCAAAATATTGGTGGTTTGGCGCTACTACAAACTACTTTAAAAATGCTTATGTAGATATAGCTCCTATTACTCGCACCAAAAACTTTTATTTAGACACAGACGGTTTGCCTATTGATAATTATGATGAAGAAATTGCCAGAAAACTATTACAACAAGAAAAGTTTGATGCTTACTACTTGGTAAATATTATTGGAGGTAAATCATGGAAAATTGACAACTATTATATCGGTTTTTTTGCAAATGTGAGTAATATTTTAAATACCGAATATAAAACAGGAGGTTTTGAACAGTCACGTAATGCCAATTATAACACCCTTTTAGAAGATAAAACCAGAGATAAACCTTTATTTGGACCAAAATATTGGTTTGGATATGGCACGAGTTATT
>DAOUTI010000023.1 GCA_030626795.1 Flavobacteriaceae bacterium | reverse complement strand
TTATGCATCATAGGTAAGCTTCAAAAATAAAATCTTGTAAGCTCAGTTTGTTCAAAAGCTATATATTTACAACTATAATTCTTAAAATATTTAATAAATGAAAATTACTACCCGATTGTTTCTACTGATTATAGCATTGCTTTTTAAGATAAGTTTATCCAATGCACAGGGTAAATCATTTAATAAAGAATATAAGGAAAAGGTTATTAAAAGCCTTTCGCAATTAGTGAATGATTTTTATGTATTTCCTGAAGTTGCTAAACTGACAGAAGAGCATCTAAAGGCACAATTGTTAGATGGTTATTTTGATCAGTTTGAAAATAATGAAACTTTCGCAGCAGCCTTAACTAAGTCTGTACAAGCCATTAATAAGGATAAGCATATGCGCATACGGTCTAATCAACCATTTATGGCTCCAAAAAAATCTCAGGAAAGAATAGTTGAAGAACATCTTGCTCGAATGGACAGGTCCAGAAAATCAAATGCAGGATTCAAAACTGTTAAAATTCTGGAAGGAAATGTAGGTTATATAGACTTAAGAGGGTTTGCTGGATTAGAGAGTGGGAAGGCAGTTGCTGATGCTTATATGAAATTAATGTCAAGAACCGATGCCATTATCATCGATCTAAGCAAAAATGGAGGAGGGAGTCCCAACATGGTTCAGTACTTATGCAGTTATTTTTTTAATCAGAAATTGCTTTTGAATAGCCTTTATTGGAGAGAAGGAAATAGAACGCAAGAATTTTGGACTTTAGATGAAGTTGGAGGACTTAACATGCACGATACTCCATTATTCATCATAACCAGCGAAAAAACTTTCTCTGCAGCAGAAGAATTCTCATATAATATGCAAACTCAAAAAAGAGCAACTTTAGTAGGGCAAACCACTGGAGGAGGTGCCAATCCTGGAGGAACTAGAAGAATCAATAATAATTTGAGTGTTTTTATTCCTACCGGAAAAGCAATTAATCCAATTACTAAAACGAATTGGGAAGGCGTTGGAGTAATTCCAGAAGAAGTAACAAGCGTTGAAGATACTTATAATAAAGCACTTGAATTAGCCCAACAAGCTGCGGAAGTTTACAGGGCCCAAAAAAATGAAAACTACAGCCAATTGTTTAAGGATTTAAACAGTAAGCTTGACGATTATACTGCTGGAAAGTCAGACGAATTAATTCTCGAAAGTTTGAGAGCATGCCAAGAGGCAAAGTTGTTTAACGAAGGAGATATCAATAGTCTGGGTTATGAATATTTAATAACGTACAAAAAACCAAAATTAGCTAAATCGATTTTGAGAGCAAATACTATTCTCTATCAGAACTCAGCAAATGCATTCGATAGTTATGGTGAAGCATTGATGGCAAATGGTAATTTAAAAGCTTCCCTTAAGCAATATCAACGAGCTGTTGATATCGCTGTGGCAAACGAGGATAGAAATCTAGAATTATTTCAGAAAAATTTAGAAAGTATAAAACAAAAGTTAAAAGACGAATAATTGTATTTGGATTAGTAAGTATCTAAAACCAATGTGTAATAACATATATAACTCATTGTTTATTATATATTTAGTTCTATTTAAGTGATTTATCGGATTATAAGAACTGTTTTAATCACAACGAAATCATACCAAAACCGATAAGCCCAGCACAAAATTTACGCATCTTAAAAAAAGTATTATTGCCGTATGCGAATAGATATCATTATCGTTTCACCCGAATTAATTAAAAGTCCGTTTGGGCATTCCATCATCAAATGGTCAATAGATAAAAAGTTGATTGAAGTACATTTTAACGACCTAAAAAAAGATATTTTCGAAAATGATAGAATGATTAAAGCAGCTTGTTTTTTATAAAAAAACTTGACTTTCTCAAAAATAAATATGAACTTCGCTTATCAAACAATATCGTTTATTAAAACGAAACGTTATCTTAACGTTAGTTGCAATAATGAAGAACGACTTACAATAAAAAATAATAATATATTGAAACATGAGAAACATTATCTTGATAGTAACTATTTCTGTATTCTTTACAGTGAATTCAATCGGACAAAATGTAGGTGATTCTCCCCAAACAAAACTTGGATTTACTACAAGAATAAACTCTGAAATACTTAACGACAGTCTTAATTTATTTATTCATCTTCCATTCAATTATAAGAAAGATAAAGAATTCCCCTTGATTTTGTTGTTAGATGCACATACATCATTCAAAGCATTTTCTGCTTGCACAGAATTAATGGCATATGACAGAAGTATACCAACTTGCATCGTTATTGGATTTCCACAATATAAATATGCAGATTTTGATTCGACAAGCATAGAAAGTAAAATGGATAAACTGGCTAAGTTTGTTGGTGAAGAATTACTTCCCTATATTGAATCAAAATATAATATTACTAAAAAAATAATTTGGGGACAGGGAACTGAAATTACAACCTATTTAATGTTAGACAAACCAGACTTATTTGATGGGTATATTGCTGATGTGCCTGACTTTAGTTTAATTTCTGATAAAGTCGATTCAAAAAATGCTTTTGGAAACTTAAAAGACAAGAATGTGAATTACTATCTTTTTGAAAATATTTCGAAAGACACTTATAATGAAACATTTCTAAATAACTTAAAATCAAACGCTCCAGATGGATTGAATTGGCATTACAATATTTCAGATGAACCAAATAAGATTATTTATTTTTTAAATAATTACATGCATGCAATTGAATTGTTTTTCAATGATGCAGAAGAATAATTACAGCAACTAACAAAAAATATAGTGCATTTGGCAAATAGTGATAAATATGAAGATTGTAGCAATAAATAAGCATATTAGTAACTTGAAAAATTGGAGCATTGAAATACCAAACGTACCATATTCAAACCGATAAGCGCTACCCAAAATTACTCATCTTAAAAAAGTATCTTTGCCGTATGCGAATAGATATCATTACCGTTTCTCCAGAGTTAATTAAAAGTCCGTTTGAGCATTCCATCATCAAACGGTCAATAGATAAAAAGTTGGTTGAAGTCTACTTTCACGACCTAAGAAAATTTGCTTTGAATAAATATGGTAAAATTGACGATTATCAATTTGGCGGTGGTGCAGGTATGGTTTTAATGATCGAACCTATTGATAAATGTATAAGTCAGCTATTTTCGCAAAGAAAATATGACGAAGTAATTTATATGACACCCGATGCCAAAACCTTAAATCAAAAAACGGCAAATCAATTATCTTCCTCTAAAAATATAATTATTTTAACAGGTCATTATAAAGGAGTAGACCAAAGAGTTCGCGATAAATTTATTACCAAAGAAATTTCTATTGGCGATTATGTACTTTCGGGAGGCGAATTGGCTGCCGCTGTTTTATGTGATGCAGTAATAAGATTAATACCAGGAGTTTTAGGTGACGAAACTTCTGCTTTAACCGATTCTTTTCAAGATGATTTACTTGCACCACCCGTTTACACAAGACCAGCGGAATATGACAATATGAAAGTGCCTGAGATATTATTATCAGGTAACTTCCCGAAAATTGAGCAATGGCGACATGACGAGGCTGTAAACAGAACAGAAAAAATTAGACCAGATTTACTAAATACCGATGAAAGCTAAAATGAGAAAACTTATTTTAATCCTAATAATATTTACTCACTTTATTGCCTTTGCACAAAAAGACAGTTTAAACTTTATAACTCCAAAGCCAGAAAAATCATTTTTAAAGCAATCTATTGTTCCATTATCACTAATTGCCACAGGTTTATTTATTAACTATTCCGACGGAAGTCTTGGCAAAGAAAATTTACAAGAAAAGATTCAAGAACGATTTCCAGATTTTGAAACCAATGCAGATGATTTTTTACTTTTTGTACCTGCGCTAACTATGTATGCAGCAGATTTATTTAAAGTTGAAAGTAAAAATGATGTATTTACCCAAACAAAATATTTAGCCATTGCTGGAATTGCAAATAATATCATTACTATAAGTTTAAAAAATATCACCAAAGAGCAAAGACCTAATGATTGGGAGCATTATAGTTTCCCTTCTGGGCATACTTCAAACGCATTTGTAATGGCAACTGTATTACATCATGAGTTTATTGATTCGAGTCCTTGGCTCGCTTATAGCGGATATTTATTCGCAACTACAACTGGTGTTTTTAGGGTTTTGAATAATAAGCATTGGGTTAGTGATGTTTTAGTAGGTGCAGGTATAGGAATTATGGTTACCGATTTGGTTTACAGATTAGAGCCCCTTAAAAACTGGAATCCATTTAAAAGTAAAAAAACACAAGTTTTTATGAGCCCAACCTACAAGGACAATCGAGTTGGTCTATACGCTAACATTCAGTTTTAAAGCAAATTAACTCTTTTAAAATAAAATAATTAATTTTCCTTTTAAGCGTTTTATATTTAAAATATTTTACTAAATTTGCAAACTCAAAATTAACCTCTGACGAAAATCGTGTATGTTGGTATTTGATCAACCATTTTAATATAGATATAATGGAAAATTTAGTGAATTTTGTACAAAAAGAATTTGTATCAAAAAATGACCTTCCAGAATTTGCAGCTGGTGATACTATTACAGTTTATTACGAAATTAGAGAAGGTAAAAAAACACGTACTCAGTTTTTTAAAGGAGTAGTAATTCAAAGACGTGGTAGTGGAAGTTCAGAAACTTTTACAATAAGAAAAATGTCTGGTACAATTGGAGTTGAACGTATATTCCCTATAAATTTACCAGCGATTCAAAAAATTGAAATCAATAAAAGAGGTAAAGTTAGAAGAGCTAGAATATACTATTTCAGACAACTTACTGGTAAAAAAGCACAAATTAAAGAAAAAAGATCTTAAGACTTTTTACAAAAATATTAAAAATCCCATTTTTAGCGAAATGGGATTTTTTTATTAACAATTGTTTATAAACTATATTCATATCTTGTTAAAAACTAAATAGTTAATCCTAGTGGAATATCTGTTTTTATTTTTTACATTTGAATAGGATTTGAAACTAAAATTGGTTTTAAGTAAAATAAATAAAAGTGATGCAAGTCAAAAGAGTTTATTTTATTATTAGTATTAGTTGAAGATTTGTTAAAGCTATAAGTTTTAACGTGCGAAATTACAATCTTACAAAATAATGAACTTAGTATTTAGCATACATAAAGTGAATTAAAGGTTATAAATAGCACAATAGATACAATAAGTGTTTTGCCAATAATATTACAACTTTGGTTGTGTGTTTGAAAGTAATTTACCTAATGTGTTTAAGAAATATCCGCTTTTAAGTAATGATTATAGTTACATGAAAATGTGAAAATAAGAATTGAAGTAAAGCTTAATGTTTCGACAAATACCCATAATAAAAGCATTAGCTTATATTATGGGTATTGTTTTGATTGTCAGCCACTTATCAACAATTGTTAATAACCACTGTTTATTTTAAGTTAATAAGTTAACCCTAAAATAACCAGACCTATAATTCTTAAAACTTATTTTTGTTTTCAACTTCAATTTATAAACTGAAACACCCCCCTTTATAGTTATGAAAAACTGTTTCACAAATAAATTGGATGAATAGGAGTAATTTCCTAAATCTGCTTTTAATACATTTTCTATATTTAAAGTGTTTAGCACAACTAAAGTGAAAATATTAAAATCAGTAATTGAAATTGTATTTTTAATGTTTTACTAACATTAAGCTTGCTTTTTTAATGTCAATATTTGATTTACTCTTAAATATTGATTAAGTTTTTTAAAAGCCATTTAAAACTAACGTTTTTGTGGCTTTTTTTCTTTCTCTACCAATTTTATAAACCCCCTACTCCACAACTTTTGATCTTCATTACTTATAATTGTAAAAACACATTAAGGTGGTGATTAAAGTCACTTTATTTTGAGTAAAAAAAAGTATATTTGTGACGGAAAATTCAAATTAATTATCAATACTATTTTTACTTGTAACAGTAATAAAATAGCTTTTTATAAAATCAAAAAATGAGCACAACTCCTAAAATTATTTACACAAAAACGGATGAGGCACCAGCTTTGGCAACTTATTCTTTTCTACCAATTGTTGAAGCTTTTACAAAATCTTCGGGTATAGAAATTGAAATTAAAGATATTTCATTAGCAACTAGAATATTAGCCTTATTTCCAGAGAAATTAACAACCAATCAAAGAGTTACAGATGCTTTGGCTGAACTTGGCGAATTAGTAAAAAAACCTGAAGCAAATATTATTAAATTACCTAATATTTCTGCTTCTGTACCACAATTAATAGCTGCGATTAAAGAACTACAAACTTTAGGCTACGATATACCTGATTATATAGACAACCCTGAAACGGACAAAGAAAAAGAAATTTCAAAAAAATATAACACTGTAAAAGGTTCTGCGGTAAACCCTGTTCTAAGAGAAGGTAATTCGGATAGAAGAGCCCCAAAAGCTGTTAAAAATTATGCTAAGAAAAACCCCCATTCTATGGGAGCATGGTCATCAGATTCAAAAACGCATGTATCTACAATGGAAAAAGGTGACTTCTTTTCTAATGAAAAATCTACAACGGTTTCAAAAGCAGGTCATGTTAAAATAGAATTTATAGATACTAATGGCACAATTACTACTTTAAAAGAAAAAACAGCTTTATTAAAAGACGAAGTTATTGATGCAACTGTAATGAGCAAAAAGGAGCTTCTAAGTTTCCTTAATGAACAAATTAAAGATGCTAAAGGCAAAAATATATTATTTTCATTGCACTTGAAAGCAACCATGATGAAGGTTTCTGATCCTATCATTTTTGGTCATGCTGTAACTGTGTTTTTTAAAGATGTTTTTGAAAAACATGATAAAATTATTAAAGAATTAGATGTTGATGTTAATAATGGTTTTGGCGATTTAATTAAAAAAATACAAACTTTACCAGAAAGTCAAAAATCAGCTATTGAAGCAGATATTAATGCTTGTTTTAAAAATGGCCCTTCAGTTGCTATGGTAAATTCAGACAAAGGTATTACTAACCTTCATGTACCAAGTGATGTAATTATAGATGCCTCAATGCCTGCCATGATTCGTACATCAGGCCAAATGTGGAATGCAGATGGTAATTTAGAAGATACTAAAGCAGTTATTCCAGATAGTAGCTATGCAGGAATATATGAAGCAACTATTGACTTTTGTAAAGAACACGGCGCATTCGACCCAACAACAATGGGAACAACATCGAATGTTGGTTTAATGGCTCAAAAAGCGGAAGAGTATGGCTCTCACGATAAAACTTTTGAAATACAAGGAAACGGAACTGTTCAGGTAACTGATAACTTAGGCGAAGTAATATTTACACATCCTGTTGAAACAGGAGATATTTGGAGAATGTGTCAAGCAAAGGATGCTCCTATTTTGAATTGGATAGAACTTGCAGTTAACAGAGCAAGGGCTACGGGTTCACCTGCCATATTTTGGTTAGACAAAAATAGAGCTCATGATGCTCAAATTATTGAGAAAATAAATACTTATTTACCAAAACTCGACACAAAAGGTTTAGATATACAAATATTACCGCCTAAAGAAGCTACTTTATATACCTTAAAAAGAGCAAAAGAAGGTTTAGATACAATTTCTGTAACTGGAAATGTTCTACGCGACTATTTAACAGATTTATTTCCAATTTTAGAACTAGGTACAAGTGCAAAAATGCTATCTATTGTTCCGTTAATGAATGGAGGCGGTTTGTTTGAAACTGGTGCAGGAGGTTCTGCTCCAAAGCATGTACAACAATTCATTAAAGAAGGTCATTTAAGATGGGATTCTTTAGGTGAATTTTTAGCACTAGCTGTATCATTAGAGCATTTAGGTAATAACTATAAAATTCCGAGTGCTTTGGTATTAGCCGAAACTTTAGATGAAGCTACTGATAAGTTTCTTGATAATAAAAAATCTCCTTCTCGAAAAGTTAACGAATTAGATAATAGAGGTAGTCATTATTATTTAGCAACCTATTGGGCGCAAGCATTAGCAGCTCAAAATAAAGATATCGAATTAAAGAAAAAGTTTACAATTGCTGCTAAAGAGCTAGAAGTAAATGAAGAAAAAATTACTAAAGAATTAATAAATGCTCAAGGAGCTAAAGTAAATATGGGAGGTTATTATGAGGTTGATGAGAATTTGGTAAAAAAAGCAATGAGACCTAGTAAAACTTTCAATAGCATTATTGATAAATGTTAACTAAAAGTTTTAGTATCTTTTTAAAAAGTGAGAATTTATTTCTCACTTTTTTTTGTTTAAACACTTCATTACTTATATTTACATGAACTTAATTTATTTAAAGGACTAAAATGACAGATCAAAAACAGAGCACTTTTGATAATGAAGATTCAAAAATATTATTTAAAGTTGGAATAAAATATTTAGCAATTTCATTACCCCTACTTTTTATTTCACCCATTTTAATTACCATTGGGTTTAAAGCTTTAAAAAAAAGCGACAATTATATTGTATTGGTATTGGGTTGTTTTTTAGCATTTTTCACTATATTTTTAGTTGTACAAGCATTTCGAAAAATATTAAAATCACTTTTTAGTAGATAAGTTTCAAATTTTCTTCGTCTAAGAAAAAAATGGATATTTAAATGATGTCAAAAGTAAATACAAAATCTTTTTATACGCGACTAACACAATGGGAGCACTGGCCTACTTTAGTTTATTATCTTCCTTTGGCTCCATTTTTTTTACTGAGATCAATTAAAGCAAAACATCCTTTTTTTTATTTGGCTACTAACCCTAGTATTTTATTTTCAGGAAATGGTACCGAGTCAAAATACAAAACGCTTTTGTTGATACCCAAAAAATATCGCCCAAAAGGCGCATTAGTTTTAAAAACAGATGACTATCAAACTGCTATTAAAAAATTTGAAAATGAACAATTAGAATTTCCTATAATTGCAAAACCAGATATTGGTTTTAGAGGTTATTTGGTTAAAAAAATTAATTCCGCTGAAGCTTTAAAAAATTATCTCGATAATGTTACTGAAGACATCATTATTCAAGAATTTATTTCTCACAAAAATGAACTTGGTATTTTTTACCATCGAATTCCTGGAGATGATAATGGTAAAATATCATCTATAACCATAAAAAAATTTATTGAAGTTGTTGGTGATGGTATAAGTACCTTATCGGAATTAATTAAAAAAGATGATCGGGCCTTTTTGTATTTAGATGTGTTTGAAAATATCCATAAAGAAAAGATAAATAAAGTATATCCTAAAGGAGAAAAAATTATACTTTCTGAAATAGGTAATCACTCAAAAGGCACACAGTTTTTAAATGGAAATCATTTAATAAATAATGATTTAGAAAATTTTATAAATCAACTTTGTAAACAAATTGACGGTTGGTATTATGGCCGGTTGGATATAAAATATAAAAACATAGAAAATTTAATTCAAGGTAAGGATTTCAAAATATTAGAAGTTAACGGAATTATTTCAGAGCCTACGCATATTTATGATGCCTCATACGAAAATGCTTCATTTACAAACGCAGTAAAAACAATCAATAGCCATTGGGATATTATGGGAGAAATTGCAATAAAAAATCATCTAGAAAATGGTATTGACTATCCTAAGATACTGCCTTATATTAAAAATATGATTTGGTTGAGATCTTATACCAAAAAATTAAAGAAACTAAATAAAAAAGTTTTTTAAATTAATTAGTGTCTGGTCGGAAATAGACGAATTTTACAAAATCTATTTTTATTAATGAGATTTTTATTTTCTTTCTATGAGGTGATGCCTTAGCATCAGGTGATTAGAAAAAAATGAAAAGATTGCAATAAAATTGGTTTTTAATTTTGCTGTATTTCCGACCAGACACTAATTGCTAGACATTTTACTTCTTGGTGTTGTAGGGTTATAACCAAAATCTGTATCAGGTAAATTTATTCCCAATTGAGAAATTACATACCCAATACTTGCAAAATGGTGAATCGCATGGCTATGAGCCTGAATTAAAGCTGATGCCAATGTATAATTTGCTGTAACGACACCCATACCTAAATCATCTTTCACCTCAACAACAACATCAAGATTTTCATTTTGTAATGACTCTAATTTTTTAATTATTTCATCAAAATATATTAAGCCAAACGATACTTTGTTTTCGGCTAATTCATTTCTTTTTCTAGCCGCCAAATCTACTTTTTTAGTTTCTAAACCTTCAAATATGCAATCAAACACATCTAAAATATGGCGCATATGAATGCCTATACTTGAATAATATGGCGCCACAGAATTATTGCTATATTGACTATCATCAATTGCATTTAATAATTTAACACCTCTGTTGAGGTTTTGGGTAATTGCTGGAATCATTAATAATTTTTTGTTATATGTCGCTAATTTAATAAAATAATTACTTTAAAATTTTAATTATTGTCAAAATTCCTAAAACAAGGAATAATAAACTTAAAATGTAATTGATGTTTCTTGCAATAAATTGTGCTTTCTTCTCAATAAAAGTAGCAAAAACTACATACATAGCAAATAATGCAAAGGCACCTAAAAATACACCTGCAACAAATATGCTAATATAAGGTTGGCTCATTAATAAAAGTCCTTTTGTTTCTAAAACAGAACTCAACACCAAATAAAACGGAATTGCCAACATATTCATCATGGACATAAACATACCAATTAAAACAAAATTTCCTTTCTTTTTTTTACCTTCCCCTTTGAACTTTTTACGTGCTTGAATAAAGAAAAAAATAGATAACACAAAGAGAACGACAACTCCTGCAATGGTCAACCTATCAATAACTTCTGGATGATCTGCAAAATATTTAGCAAACGCTAAGGCTATATACGCCTGCGGAATTACAATAATTGCAGCACCTAAAGCAAACTGTAATGCTGATTTTTTATCTTTTTCGATTTTAGTTCGAACCGCTGTCATGTTTAACATTCCTGGGGGAATTAAACTAATAAAAGCCATAACAAACCCTAATAATAAATGTGAGATATACTGCATAAAAATAATAGTTGTAATCAAATATAATCAATCCCTTTTGGAATTAAGCTCCAAAAATAAGCAAATTATTTACCAAAATATTTATTAAATAATATATTAATATCTTCAGATAGTTTTAATTTTATCATCAAGTAACTAAAAATAGCGGTTAATAAAACACTTTTTATAAGTATACTCAACAATGGGTGTATATTAAAATTTAAAAAATAAAATGCAGCAAATAACAATCCGATGATTCCGAGAATAATTTTTGTTTTCTTAGAATAGGGCTGCATTTTTAATTTATTTTTTACATAAACTATTTTTATTACGCCAAAAACTAATACCACCAGCAAGGTTGCCAATGCAGCTCCTTCAATACCCAAAACTTGTATCAAAACTCTATTCAAAACAATTACACTTACCGCCATTGCTATGGAAAAATAAAATAACATTTTGTAATATTTTGAATTGGTTAAAATAGCACCGTTGGTACCCAAAGACAACTTAAATAGTTCAGAAATCGAAATGATTAAAACAATATAAATACCTACTGTATATTCTGGTTTATTTATTAATTGATATAATTCGTGAATATTTACGTTGATGAGTAAAAAAAATAAACCTCCTACAATTAATAGGTTGATGGAGCTTTTTTTATATAAAATTTCCACTTCGGCTAAGTTATTATTATTCAATTCTTTTGCTGTAATCGGGTTGGCAATTTGCTGTAATGCCCTTGACGGAATTGCTATAACCGAAGCGATATAAACTCCAACAGAATAATACGCAACTTGAGCTATTTTTTCCATTTGTGGAATCATAAACTTATCAATTTCCAACAAAATACTACCTGCAGAACCTGCTAGAATGATATAAAAAGAAAAGGAAAGAATTTCTCGAAAGTTATTTGGTAAAGAAAATCGGTCCACTTTAGGGAAATATAATTTGAAAGCATATAGTTTCATTATCAACATCCTAATAAAATAAACTAGAGCTACCGCATATACAAATTGCTCATTACTTAACCACTTAAAATAAACTGCAAGTAATAAAATTAGAACACATATTCTTGCAAATACTTCTCTAATAAAATTTCCAAAAACGGATTGCATTTGCACCTTGCTCCAAGCATAAAAAACTTCAAAATATCCCATAGAAATGGAAATAAAAAATATGAGATAAGTATACTTTTTAATAATAAGATTTTCTTTGGAAAGTATTTCGGCTGTATAATCATAAAATAAAACACCAATAAAAGATAAAGGCAAAATTATAAATAAAGGCAAAATTATTGCGCTAAGCAAAAAATTATCTTGATCTACTTTTTCAGTGTATGATGAAAAAAATTTGACAATCGTGTGTTGCATTCCAAAAACTAATAATGGCATCAAAATATTTGCGGTTGATAATAAGAAAGTAATCAGTCCAAAATATTCAGCATCTAAAAAATGTGTGTATAAAAACAAAACATTTATTCCACCAATAGCGAAACCAAAAAAAATAATAAGTGTGTTTTTAAATGACTGTTGTAAAACTACTCCCATATTATGTTTTTTTAATTAATTTATTTGTTAGGTAATTAAACCTTAAAAATAGCAGAATTGCTGAAGTCGTTAAACCTACCAATAAGCCAACCCACAAACCTTGTGAGCCCCAGCCATAAGTTTTACCTAACAAATAACTTACAGGGAAACCAACTACCCAATAGGCAATAAAAGTAAGATATGTTGGTACTTTGACATCTTGCAGACCCCTCAGAGCTCCTAAAACTACAACCTGAAAACCATCTGACAATTGAAATAGACCGGCAATTAACAATAGGGATGCTGCTGTTTTTATTACAGCAATATTATCAATATATGCTAAAGGTAAAACATCTTTCAATGCAAAAAATGCAATAGCAAAAACAAATTCGATCATAAATACCTGTAAAAATATTGAAAAACTTATTCTTCTTAAATCCAAATAGTTTTTAAGACCTTTTTGATTTCCAACTCGAATGGTTGCTGCAACTCCCATACCTACAGCTATCATAAAAGTCATGGATGACAAATTTAAAGCAATTTGGTTAGCAGCTTGATCAATAGTGCCTAAGGTGCCGGCTAACCAAACCGTTGCCGTAAAAATACCAACTTCAAATAACATTTGCATTGCTGTTGGAAAACCCAAATTAATAATTTTGGATAGAACGCTTTTTTGAATTTCTGCAAATTTTAGTCGTTTGAAATAGGGTATAAATTTGTCTTTTGAATACATGATTAATATAATAAAAATCATCATAGCAAATCTTGAAAACAAAGTGCCATAAGCTGCTCCTACCAATTCTAATCTCGGAAAAATCCAAAAACCATAAATCAGTACAAAATTTAAAACCACATTTACAATATTTGCTATTATGGTTGCATGCATACCGTACTTGGTTTGAGATAAACCATCAGTAAATTGTTTAAATGCTTGAAATATCATTAATGGAATCATAGAAAAAGCGACTATTTCAAGATAAGGTATTGCCAATTCAACTACCTCTGGCGGTTGACCCATATGTTGCATTATTGGTGTTGCAAAAAGCAACATCAAAAACATACTCACGCCTAAAACAGTACATAATATCAAACCATGTTGAAAAATATTCCTCCCTTTTTCTATATCATCTTCACCATCTGCCTCAGCAATTAATGGAGTAATGGCTAGCGAAAAACCTATCCCTAAAGAAAAGGCAATAAAAACAAAACTATTACCTAACGATACTGCTGCTAATGGGGCAGCACCTAATCTTCCTACCATAATATTATCGGCCAAGCCAACCAAAACATGACCTAAATGACCTATCATTACTGGAATGGCTAGTTGTAAATTATATTTAAATTCGGAAGTGTATTTTTTTAAGTTCAATGATTTTATGTAAGCTGGTTTCGTTACAAATTTAATTTAATCTTTATTATATCCTACTTATTTTATTTATTGTTCCTTTATTTTTAATATTATACCTTAATACAAACAAATTTTAATTCTCAATTTATTACATTTGTTTTTAGAAATATTTTCTTCAATTAAATTTATTGAAATATGATTCAATTAAATAACACATTTAGATTAAAAACTTTATTTGTTTTTATGTTTTTTATTGCTATTAATTTAATTTCAGCGCAAGATGTAACAACAATTCAATCAAATAATGAAGATATTAGTGATAATTTAGATTTAGAAGCTGTTGCATCTATTTTTGGGGAATCAAAAGATCTAGAAGATTTTGAAAAAAGATTGAATGATCCTAAAACCCAAATATCAAACTTAGACTTAAATAATGATGGTGAAGTTGACTATTTAAGAATTATGGAAACTGGTACAGATAAAAATGTACATACCATTTCAATTCAAGCTGTTATTGGTAAAGATCAGTTTCAAGAAGTTGCTACAATTGATGTTGAAAAAGATTCTAAAGGATCTTCACAAGTACAAGTGGTAGGTAATGTTGATATGTATGGATCTAACTATTATGTAACACCTCATTATCCTGTAGTGCCCGTGTTTTTTACATTTTTTTGGATGGCAACTTATAGACCATTTTACTCCCCTTGGCATTGGGGATATCATCCACCATATTTCAGACCATGGCACCCATACCCATCATACAGATATAGAAGTAATGTTCATGTTCATGTAAATGTACATAACAGCTATAACCGAACTAATGTTCGAATGAATAATAATACAGTAAACATTAATAGCAATAATAAAAATAATTCTTACTTTAAAAATAATCCTGATAAAAAGTTTGACAAAAGAAATTCTGGAGTTAGTAATCGTTCAGAATTAAATAAAAATAGAAAAACTTCAGCAAGTAAGAAAGGCATAAATAATAAAGCTGACTTAAATAAAGCTGCAAAAAATAAAGGTATTAATACGGATAAAGGATATAAATCTTCTGGGAGACAAGTAACTAAACCTAGCGGTAATAAGCCAGCAACAAAACCTTCTACCAAACCAACAACACGACCTAGTACAAAACCTGCAACAAGGCCAAGTACAAGACCGAGTACGAAACCAAGCACAAGACCGAGTTCAAGGCCTTCGTATTCAAGACCGAGTTCTAGACAAGCTCCTTCAAGATCAAGCCATAGAAGAACTAGACATTAAATATCAACCCACAAATAAATAAATATATGGAATTAAACATTAGTGAAATTATTCAGCATTTAACGAATGCTATTATGGAATTTGGCCCAAAATTGATTGGAGCCATTGTAGTTTGGATTATTGGATCTTTAATTATTAAAAGTCTAATTAAAGTTTTTAATAATACTTTAGATAAACGAGGTACCGATGCTTCTTTAAAGCCTTTTCTTAAAAGTATTGTTAGCATTCTATTAAAAGTCTTATTGGCTATTAGTGTACTTAGCATGCTTGGCGTAGAAATGACTTCATTTATAGCAATTTTAGGTGCTGCTGGTTTGGCTATTGGCTTGGCTTTGTCAGGCACGCTTCAAAATTTTGCAGGAGGAGTAATGATTTTACTTTTCAAGCCATTTAAAGTTGGTGATTTTCTAGATGCTCAAGGACATAAAGGTGTTGTAAAGGAAATTCAAATATTTAATACCATTCTAACTGATTTAGACTATAAAACTATTATTTTACCTAACGGAAGTTTATCAACTGCTTCAATGGTAAATTATTCTACACAACCTGTAAGAAGAGTTGATTTTACTTTTGGCATTGGCTATGGTGATAGTGTAGATAAAGCTAGAGATGTAATAAATAATTTAATTAAAAATGACTCGAGAATTTTAAATGATCCTGCACCTTTTATAGGCGTTTCCGGATTAGGAGATAGCTCGGTGGATTTAACCGTAAGAGTATGGGCTAAAGGCGAAGATTATTGGGAGATATTTTTTGATATGAATGAAAATGTTTATAATGCATTTAATAAAGAGGGTATCAATATTCCTTTTCCACAAATGGATGTTCATTTACATAAATAGCACTAAAAAAATTTGGTATAAATAACTAACAAACTGTCTTTTCAAAGGCAGTTTTTTTTGTTACTATACTTCTTTATAATAACAACAATCTCCTTGTTTCGCTTTTACATCATTTCGTGTTATTGTTTCTGCAAAAGTTTTAGCTATAATTTCATCAGCAATAGCTAAACACGCTGTTGCTGCTGGTGAAGGTGCATTAATTACATGAATTATATTGCCATTTTTTAAAATTTTAAAATCATCAACCATATCTCCATTTTTATTTACAGCTTGAGCTCTGATACCCGATCTTGAAAAGCAAACCTCATTTTGGGTTATTGATGGCATCATTTTTTGTAACGCTTTTACAAAAAGTTTTTTAGAAAAAGCTCTTTGGTATTCATCAATTCCTTTTCTCCAATTCTTGGCAAAAAGTTTCCATGTACCAACAAAAGAAAAAGCTTGAGCGGTGTCTTTCATACTAAAACTAGTCTTTTTATAACCTTCTCTTTTAAAAGTAAAAACAGCATTTGGACCACACTCAATATCTCCATTAATCATTGGTGTAAAATGAACTCCTAAAAACGGATATTTAGGATCGGGAACTGGATAAACCAAATTATTAATTTTATGCTTTGCCTGGCTATTAAACTTAAAATAATCGCCTCTAAACCCAACAATTTGCATGTCTAATTTAAGCTTATTCATTTTGGCAATTCTATCAGACTGCAAGCCTCCACATACAATTACTTTTTCGCTAATTAAATTTTCTTGACTGGTTTGCACTAAAACATGTTGGTTTTCTTTTATAATGTTTCGAACTTCACAATTTTTTATAAGTTGACTTTTGGGATTGATTTGAATAACCAAATCAACAAATTTATTAGCCACATCAACATAATTAATAATACCTGCAGTTGGAACCCAAATGGCTTTTACACCTTCAATAAAAGGCTCTTTTTCTTTTATTTCTTTAGCAGATAATAAAGTTATTCCTTCCGTTTGATTTTCTAATCCATTTTGAAATATTCGCTCTAAAACTGTAACTTCATCAAGATTTGTTGCAACAATTATTTTACCACAAATATCATGTTTAATATTATTATTAATAGCAAAATTTATCAATTCATTTCTTCCATCCTTACAGTTTAAAGCTTTTAAGGACCCTGGTTTGTAGTAAATACCTGAATGAATAACTCCCGAATTTCTCCCCGTTTGATGAAAAGCATTTGTGTTTTCTTTTTCAAGGATTGTAATAGTTTTTTTAGGGAATTTTAATTGTAATTTATAGGCAGTTGCTGTTCCTACAATACCACCTCCAATTATAATAAAGTCAAATTTTTTATTATGCATACCCAAAATCTAAAAGATGCTCCATGAGAGTAACCGATTTTATTTTACATAGTGCGTTTTTTTCATAAAACTCAATACAATAAAACTTGCAACAAAAAATAATGCCAATAATAAAATAGAGGTTCTCATAGATCCTGTTACAGAAATCGCTAAGCCAAAAATAAATGTACCCCAAACAATAGCTATTTTTTCGGTCACATCAAAAAAACTAAAATAAGTAGTGTGATCTTCTGTATCTTCAGGTAATAATTTCGAATAAGTTGAACGAGATAAAGTTTGAATTGCTCCTAAAACCAAACCAATAAAACCACTAATAATATAGAATTTTAATTGTACATCAGGATCATTTTTGTCTAAATAGTAAGCACTAAAACTAGCCAGTGCCCATATTATTATTGTAATTTTTAAGGTTAAAATATTACCAATTATTTTAGATAGCCTTGAAAAAATATACGCTCCTAAAATCCCAACCAATTGGATAATAATAATGGTAATTATCAAACTACTTGTTGGTAAGCCAATTTCAGATTTACCGTAAATAGTAGCCAGTAAAATAATAGACTGAACTCCAATACTATAAAGAAAAAAGGATACTAAAAAATTTAATAAATTTGGTTGATTTTGAATTTCTTTAATTACTTTTTTTAACTCTCTAAACCCTCTAAAAATATAATCATTTTTTGGCTTTTTATTATACGTATTATAAGGTAATTTTTTAAAGGTAACTTGAGCAAAACCCATCCACCAAATACCAACAGTTAAGAATGAAATTCTTGGAGCCAAAGTTGGATCTGTAATGTTAAACCATTCGGGCTTCATTACCATAGTCAAATTAAATAATAATAGTATAACCGAACCGGTATATCCATAAATAAACCCTTTAGCACTAACCTCATCTTGCTGATCATTATAAGCTATTTCAGGTAAATAAGCATTATAAAACACCAGGCTTCCCCAAAAACCAATACTTGCTAAAATTGAAAATAAAATACCGACCCATAAAGTTTCTATACCCTTAAAAAAAAATAACATCATCACAGAAATAGATCCTAAATAACAAAAGAATTTCATGTAACTTTTTTTATTACCTACATAATCAGCTATACCTGATAAAATTGGAGAAATAAATGCAACAATTAAAAAAGAGAACGACAATGCATAAGTATACAGTGATGTATTGTCAAATTGCATTCCTAAAAAATTAACAACACCACTATCGGTTTGCGTTATACTCTCATAATAAATTGGAAAAACTGCTGTGCTTATTACTAATGAATAAACAGAATTTGCCCAATCGTAAAAAGCCCAACTGTTTATTAATTTTTTATCTCCTCTCTCAAGCATAGGTTTAGTTTAGTTGTATTTTATGGATGACAATGTACAATTTTTTATCTTTTATTAATTCTTGATTTCTAAAAAAATTTAACATTTCTTTTAAAAGAAAATGAAAGGTATTAAACCTCAGATCAAGCCCTAAACCCAATAATAGGAACCTACCTAAGGGTCTAGGTATTAAACCTAGATACCGTTGAAAAAAACGGGATTAGTTCGACAAACTAAAAAATGGTAATGTTTTTTTAGGGCCTCACGAATAAATTAATAGATTTGTATTCTATGAATAAAAAACTTACAAATAATATAAACACCTTTAAAATACCTAAATCCATCTTATTTACTGGTAAGGCTCTCCAATTTATTTCAAATAATTTAGCAACTAAATTCGCTGCAAAAATATTTGCGACACCTTTAAAGTTTAAAGCACCTGAGAGAGAATTAATGATGCGAAAAAGCACCAAGAACACATGGGTTGAAATTGAGTCTATCCAAAAGAAAGTAATGGTTTACACCTATGGCTATTCTAAGAAAAAAGTTTTAATTGTTCATGGTTGGTCAGGTAGAGGTACTCAATTATACCAACTAGCCGATAAAATTTTAGAAAATCAAATGATGGTTATTTCCTTTGATGCGCCGGCACATGGATTATCAACTGGAAAAACCACACTGATGAATGAGTTTATCGAAACCATCCAGCATTTAGATTCAAAATTCGGCCCTTTTGATGCAGCAATTGGTCATTCCTTTGGCGGAATGTCATTATTAAATGCAGTTGCTTCAGGTTTAAAAATAAAAAAACTGGTAACCATTGGCACTGATGATTCCGTAACTGAAATAATGAAAGAAATTGTGAAAAAAATTGAATTAAAACCTATTATTACTACAAAATTAAAAAACCTTTATAAAAATAAATACGGTATTGATATCCAAAGTTTTTCCTCTCATTTGGCTGCAAAAAAGGTATCCATTCCAACTTTAGTTATCCATGATAGTGAAGATAAATATGTTCCTGTAAGTAGTGCTTTTGCAATACGTCAAAACCTTGAAAAAGGTGAACTTTTAATCACAAATGGATTAGGTCATCACAAAATTTTTAAAGACAGTCAAATTATTCAGCGTATTATCAATTTTATAAAATGAAAAACATAACTATCGTAATATTCTTATTGTTTAGTAGTATATTAATCGCTCAAGAAAATTCTAAAATGGATAAAAAAGTAAATAAAACAGAAACAGAGTGGAAAGAAATTCTAAGTCCGCAACAATATTATGTTTTAAGAGAAAAAGGAACCGATAGACCTGGAGACTCAGGTTACACCAAACATTTTGAAAAAGGAACTTACCATTGCGCAGCTTGTAATGCGCAACTATTCAAATCTAATACAAAATACGAATCTCATTGTGGATGGCCATCGTTTGATGATGCAATAAAAGGCACTGTAGATTTTAATTTAGATACTACAGTTGGTATGACAAGAACTGAAATCACTTGTACAAACTGCGGTGGACATTTAGGTCATATTTTTGATGATGGTCCAAAAGAAACAACGGGTAAACGATACTGTGTTAATACAACTTCAATTCGATTTGAAAAAACAGGAAAATAGTATTGATATATTATTTAAACCCTTCAATATCTCTAATTTCATTTCAAATCTTAATGCTAAATTACTATCTTTGCAAACTACTCGAAAGAAAGCAAATTTATAATTGATTTAAGATATTATGTTTAACAATTTAAGTGAAAAATTAGACAAAGCTTTCCATGTATTAAAAGGTCATGGAAGTATTACAGAAATTAACGTAGCTGAAACTCTAAAGGAAGTTCGTAGAGCTTTATTAGATGCCGATGTTAACTTTAAAATTGCTAAAGATTTTACCAAAAGAATCAAAGAAAAAGCCATTGGGCAAGATGTCTTAACTACCTTAAATCCAAGCCAGTTAATGGTGAAAATTGTTAAGGATGAATTGACTGAATTGATGGGTGGTGAAACTGTAGGTATTAACCTTAAAGGTTCTCCAACAGTAATTCTAATGTCAGGTTTACAAGGTTCGGGTAAAACAACATTTTCTGGTAAACTTGCCAATTATCTTAAAACTAAAAAATCAAAAGAAGTCTTATTAGTTGGAGCCGATGTTTATCGCCCAGCTGCAATTAACCAATTACAAGTTGTTGGAGAGCAAATAGGTGTTGAAGTATATGCCGAAGTAGAAAATAAAAACCCTGTTGATATAGCTAAAAACGCAATCAAGCACGCAAAAGCCAATGGTAAAAGTGTTGTGATTATTGATACAGCAGGTCGTCTGGCTGTTGATGAGCAAATGATGACTGAAATATCAAATATTCATAAAGCGGTTCAACCTCAAGAAACTTTATTTGTTGTTGATTCTATGACGGGGCAAGATGCTGTGAACACTGCAAAAGCATTTAATGATATTTTAAATTTTGATGGAGTTGTACTTACAAAATTAGATGGTGACACCCGTGGTGGAGCAGCTTTATCTATAAAAACTGTAGTAAACAAGCCTATCAAATTTATTGGTACAGGTGAAAAAATGGAAGCCATTGATATTTTTCACCCAAATCGTATGGCCGAAAGAATTTTGGGCATGGGTGATGTTGTTTCTTTAGTTGAAAGAGCTCAAGAGCAATATGATGAAGAAGAAGCTCGAAAAATTCAAAAGAAAATTGCCAAAAATCAATTCGGTTTTGATGACTTTTTAAAACAAATCCAGCAAATCAAAAAAATGGGTAACATGAAAGATTTGATGGGTATGATACCTGGTGCTGGAAAAATGATGAAAGATGTGGATATTGATGATGATGCCTTTAAAGGTATTGAAGCTATTATTCATTCTATGACTCCAGATGAAAGAAGTAAACCAGTAACAATTAATGCTAACCGAAAAAAGAGAATTGCTAAAGGATCTGGAACAAGTGTTCAAGAAGTTAATCAGCTAATGAAACAATTCAATCAGATGAGTAAAATGATGAAAATGATGCAAGGCGGTGGCGGTAAAAAAATGATGCAAATGATGAAAGGGATGCAGCAGTAAGCAGTAAGCAGTAAGCAGTAAGCAGTAAGCAGTAAGCAGTAAGCAGTAAGCAGTAAGCAAAAATAAAATTTTACACTATGATTATACTAGATGGTAAAAAAACATCAAATGATTTAAAAGATGAAATTGCAATTGCAGTAGCAAAGAGAAAAGAAGAAGGTAAAAAAATGCCTCACTTGGCTGCTATATTAGTTGGAACTGATGGTGCAAGTATGACTTATGTAAATAGTAAAGTTAAAGCTTGTGAAAAAGTTGGGTTTAACTCTACTTTAATTGATTTACCAGAAGATACAACTGAAGAGCAATTACTTCATGAAATAGAAGACCTTAATAAAGATAAAGATATTGATGGCTTTATTGTTCAATTGCCTTTACCCAAACAAATTGACGAACAAAAAGTATTAATGGCCGTTGACCCAAATAAAGATGTTGATGGTTTTCACCCAATAAATGTTGGGAAAATGGCATTAGATCTTCCAACTTTTTTACCAGCAACGCCTTATGGTATTTTAGAATTATTAGAAAGATATAACGTAGAAACCTCTGGTAAAAATGTGGTTGTTATTGGTCGTAGTCATATTGTTGGTCGACCAATGAGTATTTTACTAAGTCAAAAAAGAACGGTTGGTAATGCAACAGTAACGGTTGCACATAGTCGAACTAAAAATTTAATGGAACTAACTCAAAATGCCGATATC
>DAOUTI010000184.1 GCA_030626795.1 Flavobacteriaceae bacterium | reverse complement strand
CGGTTCATGTTGATTTGAATAAAGGAAATGACCATGACCTCGAAAAAGCTAAATTAATTGCAAAGGCTATTATTGACAAAGCGTGTAACTAATATTAAGATCAATATTCTTAATAAGGAGGTTTTTATTAAATTGTGGTTTAAAGGTAAAGTAATGTATGTTTTAACCAATACAATCAGTAGTGTCCGAGTAAAATTATTAAAATCGATTAAATGCTTTGCTATTGTTATGTTTAAAGCGTTTTAGAAATACTACACCGCTTTTACATATTGTAAAAAAAACATAATGTAAAACCTTTAAATCATTACCTGTAAGATTGTCAGTTCGTTACAGCTAGATATTTGCTCTTTATTCTATCAGCCCCGAGGCTTCGAGGATCTTTTATCTTTAACCAACAATAATGCAATACAATGTATAATTGGTTGATTGTGTTGTTTAAAACTTCATTAGGTAACAAAATACCAACTATAATTTCTATTCTACCATTTATACATAATAAACTACCAATTATAAAGTCGCTCTTTTAAAGTGTTAACACTCAGGTATTAATGTATTAACTTTATATAACCTTTAACATTAAAACAAATAATTTATGAAACACAATTACTTTATATTTTTAAGAATAGTACTAACCGTAATGGTATACACTACTATTACAAACCAAGGGTTGGCTCAAAATTTTACTGAAGTTCAAGGCACTCCATTTCATGGAGTTTCAATTAGTTCTATTGCTTTTGCGGATGTTGATGGTGACGGCGATCAAGATGTACTTATGACAGGTTCAGGACTTGACTCCAATGGGCCTACTACAACTTCAAGATTATATTTAAATGATGGTACAGGTACTTTTACAGAGGTTACCAACACACCTTTTGTAAATGTCAGAGACGGGGCGATTGCATTTGCCGATGTTAATAATGATGGCGATCAGGATGTTTTAATAACTGGATATAACCATGATGTTAATTTTAGTAATAGAACTTCAGTTCTATATTCCAATGATGGTTCTGGAACATTTACCGAAGTAACTGGCACACCGTTTCGCGGTTCTGGAGGAGATGGAGTTCAATGGGGTTCTATTGCTTTTGCCGACGTTACTGGTAATGGAGCACAGGATGTATTAATTACAGGATTTGGATTCGGCGGGGAAAGAACAGCAAGGCTGTACACCAACGACGGAGCAGGAAATTTTACTTTTGTGTCGACTCCTTTTGAAGGAATTTATTTGGGTTCTATAGCTTTTGCTGATATAGATGGCGATAATGACCAGGATGTTCTAATTACTGGAGCTGGAAGTTCTTATAAAGCAATTTCAAAATTATTTATTAATAATGGGACAGGGACGTTTACGGAAGTTACTGGGACTCCTTTTGATCCCGTTCATAGAAGTTCTATTGCCTTTGAAGATATTGATGCTGATGGAGACAAGGATGTATTAATTACGGGGAAATCTAGTTCAGGTAGGATTTCAAAATTATATTCTAATGACGGAAATGGTAATTTTACGCTAGTTACCGGCACAATATTCGAAGGTGTTGACAATAGTTCCATTGCATTTGCTGATATTGACGGAGATAATGACCAAGATGTTGTAATTACAGGTCTCAGTGATTCAGGTAGAATTTCTAAGCTATATACTAATAATGGTGAAGGGGTGTTTGTAGAAGTTCTAGGAACACCTTTTATGGGAGTCAATGAAGGGTCCATTGCATTTGCTGATGTTGATGGTGATAATGACCCAGAATTATTAATTACAGGATGGGCTGATAGTGGTGACAAAATAGCTAAATTATATAATAATGATAATGCAAATGCTTTGGCAATTTCAGATTTTGCAATTGAAGGGTTTAAAATTTACCCAAATCCGGTTAAAGATCAACTCACCATCACCGGTAAAAATATGATTGTAAACGAAATAAATATTTATGATCATACGAGTAGAATAATGAAAAAAGTAATATGGCAAGGTACAAGTACCAGTTTAAACCATCTGGCAACAGGTATGTATATTTTACGTATCAAAACCAATCAAGGAACCACAGCCAGAAAAATACTAAAAATATAGAGTGATGAAAAAAGACACTATCGTTGCTATTATACTATTTGTTCTATTACTGATTGCTGTTTTAAGTTAATTTATTAAGAAGCCAATCCTGGTAATTGTAAATGTGTGAATCTTAATTTCTTACAAAAGAGAAAAGCAACTTCTTAATAAAAGAGAAGTTGCTTTTGGAACAAAATAATTCAAAATTTAATTTAATCTTTGGAAGCTATACTATTTTCAAAGGTTATTTTTTTAGCATTAAGTACTACTGCTTTTAATATGTTATTTTCTTTTTTAATTACCACATTGTTTAATTCAATAGGCTCATATCCAATAAACTCATATACCAAAGTGTAATTACCAGGTTCTAAGTTTAGAATATAATTTCCTTGAATATCACTATCTACTTTTTGATTTGTGTTTTTAACAATTATTTTTGCAAATGCCAAAGCTTCATTGTTAAACTCACCATCTAATACAGTTCCTTTGATGTTGTTATTTTGTGCATAACCAAAAGAAAAAGCTAATAAAACTACTATAAACGTTAATTTTTTCATCTCTAAATATTTATACTACAAAGTAAATTATAAACTATAAGAGATGTGTTAATTTAAAGTTATCAAATAATAATGGTTTTGTTAACCTATCAATTGATTTTATATCGAAAAAATTCGTCAAACAAATGTTATATTAGCAAAAATTTTATTTATGAATTGGGAACAACTTTTATCATTAAAGCGTTATGGAGATACCGAAAAAAGATTACGTAAAGACCAAGACGAAACTCGATTAGGGTTTGAAGTTGATTATGATCGTATTATTTTTTCAGATTCTTTTAGAAGTTTACAAGATAAAACACAAGTTGTTCCGTTATCAAAAACCGATTTTGTGCACACGAGATTGACACATAGTTTAGAAGTCTCTGTTGTTGCTCGATCCTTAGGTAGGATTGTAGGAAAACATCTTATTGAAAAATATCCCGAATTACAAACAAAGGGTTATCAAGCCAATGATTTTGGCACTATTGTTGCCGCTGCTGCACTATCACACGATATTGGAAATCCGCCTTTTGGTCATAGTGGAGAAAAATCTATTGGTGAGTATTTTAAATCCGGAAATGGTAAAAAATTTCAAGATCAACTTACAGAAAAGCAATGGCAAGATTTGATCGATTTTGAAGGAAATGCCAATGGTTTTAAAATTTTAACTGAAACAAAAAATGGTATTGAAGGTGGTTTACGTTTATCGTATGCAACTTTGGGTGCTTTTATGAAATACCCCAAAGAATCGTTACCTAAAAAGCCTACTGCAAATATTGTAGATAAAAAATACGGTGTTTTTCAAAGTGAAAAAGAGTTCTTTATTGAGGTTGCCAATGAATTGGGATTGCCTAAATTAAGAAATGATAATCACATTGCTTTTATGAGACACCCTTTGGCTTTTTTGGTTGAAGCAGCCGATGATATTTGTTATACTATTATTGACTTTGAAGATGGTATCAATTTGGGTTTAATTTCTGAAGATTTTGCTTTAGAATATTTAATTAACCTAGTTAGAGAAAATATAAACACAAAAAAATACCATAGCTTACAAAACACAAAAGACAGAATTAGTTATTTAAGAGCCCTTGCTATTGGCAACTTAATTCGTGAAGCTGTTAAAATATTTATTGATAATGAAGAGGCAATTTTAAAAGGAGAATTTCACCATTCCTTATTAGATAAATGTAAATATGAGGCACAAATTCACGACATTTTAAAACTAAGTGTTGAAAAAATTTATCAAAGTAAAGAGGTTGTTGAAAAAGAAATTGCTGGCTATAAAATTATTGCTGATTTGTTAGATGTTTTTATTACTGCAATGAATAACACTTATAACCACACTGCATCCAATTATGATAAATTAATTCTTTTGCTGTTACCAGAAAAATACAAAACAATTGACGATGATTTATATACTAGAATATTGAATGTTTGTAATTTGGTGGCCAATTTCTCTGATGGAAATGCAATTCTGTTACATAAAAAAATAACAGGTGTTGACTTGGTTTAATACCAATTTATTTATCAGTCCCTTTAATGTTAAACTGATATAAATTACATATTCAACCATTTTTTAAACTCAGAAGCTTTATTTTACTAATGATAATTGATTCTTTAGAAGTTGGATTTGTAATTATTTTTAGTTGATTATTGCCATACTTCAATATTTCGCTTATTCCTTTAACCGATATTATATTCTGACGATTTACTCTGAAAAATAAAACTGGATCTAAACTGTTACTTAATTCCTCCAAACTTGAATTTATATTCTTTTTTTTACCATCTAAACATGTTATCGTAGTAATAGAATGTTCCGTATTGATAAAAGCTATTTCATCTACTTTAACCGATATTAATTTATCTTTCAAATAAGCCAACAACCTGCTTTTATAGACATTTTTTTCATTTTTATTATAATTGTCTTTATCTACCAAGGCAACCTTATTCTTTAAGACTTGTAAATTACTATTTAATTTGGAAAGGTTAATTACTTCGTTAGTAAGTTTTTCATTTTTCAATTCTAATTTACTTTCATAATAGTTACCTAAATACCTTACGGTAAAAAGAGAAAGCAAAACAATGGTAACACTTGTTAATAAATACATCAGAAAAAAATTATCTTTAAGTTGCTGGATATGATTTTCAAATTTGTCAATATTGGCATGGGCAGCAATAATCCAATCCGTATTTT
>DAOUTI010000195.1 GCA_030626795.1 Flavobacteriaceae bacterium | reverse complement strand
TGTTAAACGCAGATTAGATAATTTTTTACATATAAATACGGATGTTGCTGATCATATTCAACGTAAAATCTTACAAGCAGAAAAAGAACGTAAAGAATTATCAGGAATTAGAAAAATTGCACGTGAACGTGCAAAAAAAGCAAGTTTACACAATAAAAAGTTACGTGATTGTAGAGTGCATTTAAACGATATGAAAAAGGACAATCGTTTAGATAGCACCTTATTTATTACCGAAGGTGATTCCGCAAGTGGTTCTATCACCAAATCAAGAAACGTAAGTACACAAGCTGTTTTTAGTTTAAAAGGTAAACCACTGAATTCTTATGGGTTAAGCAAAAAAATTGTTTACGAAAATGAAGAGTTTAATTTGTTGCAATCTGCTTTAAATATTGAAGATAGTATAGAAAATTTACGCTATAACAATATTGTAATTGCCACAGATGCTGATGTTGATGGTATGCATATTCGTTTACTTTTAATTACTTTTTTCTTACAATTTTTTCCTGAAGTAATAAAAGAAGGGCACCTTTATATTTTAGATACGCCACTATTTAGAGTTAGAGATAAAAAAGAAACTTTTTATTGTTATTCGGATGCTGAAAGAAAAAAAGCCATTAAAAAATTAAGAGGCAAACCCGAAATTACCCGATTTAAAGGATTAGGAGAAATCTCTCCAGATGAATTTGTTCACTTTATTGGAAAAGATATAAGACTAGACCCTGTAATGATGGATAAAGAAACTCCTATCGAGCAATTATTAGAATTTTATATGGGTAAAAATACTCCTGATCGGCAAAAATTCATTATCGATAATCTAAAAATTGATTTGGATATTATTGAAGAAGATTAAATTTACATTTTATAATAAATAACCCTTCAAATTGAAGGAATTAGCATGGAACAAGATAAAGATAACATACACGAAGACATAAATAATCAGTTTGAATCTGCCCAAGATACCATTACTAAAGTTACAGGCATGTACAAAGAATGGTTTTTAGACTATGCTTCTTATGTAATTTTAGAACGTGCCGTTCCTGGAATTGATGATGGATTTAAGCCTGTACAACGACGTATTATGCAGTCAATGAAAGATTTAGATGATGGTCGCTATAATAAAGTTGCAAACTTAGTTGGTCATACGATGCAATATCACCCTCATGGGGATGCCAGTATAGCTGATGCCATGGTACAACTAGGTCAAAAAGAATTATTGATTGATATGCAAGGTAACTGGGGTAATATTCTTACTGGTGATCGTGCAGCCGCGTCTAGATATATTGAAGCCAGATTATCAAAATTTGCATTATCTGTTGTTTTTAATCCAAAAACTACCAAATGGCAATCTTCTTATGATGGTAGAAGAAAAGAGCCGATTGATTTACCAGTTAAATTCCCATTACTTTTAGCACAAGGTGCAGAAGGAATTGCCGTAGGATTATCTACTAAAATATTACCTCATAATTTTAATGAATTAATTGATGCTTCCATAAAAATATTAAAAGGAAAGTCTTTTCATATTATTCCTGATTTTTTAACTGGAGGAATTGCAGACGTTACCAATTATAATGATGGGAAAAGAGGTGGTAAAGTAAGGGTAAGAGCTAAAATTGCCCAGCAAGATAAAACAACACTTGTTATTAATGAAATACCGTTTTCTACTACAACTTCTTCGCTTATTGACTCTGTTTTAAAGGCCAATGAAAAAGGTAAAATAAAAATCAAAAAGATTGAAGATAACACCGCAAAAGATGTCGAAATATTAATTCATCTACATAGTGGAATTTCACCAGATAAAACAATAGATGCTCTATATGCATTTACCAATTGTGAAGTTTCTATATCTCCTCTTTGCTGTATCATTGAAAATAATAAACCTGTTTTTATTGGTGTAACAGATGCTCTAAAACATTCAACAAACCACACTGTTGATTTATTAAAAGCTGAATTAGAAATTCAATTGAAAGAACTTGAAGAACAATGGCATTTTTCATCTTTAGAAAGAATTTTTATTGAAAACAGGGTTTATCGTGATATCGAAGAACAAGAAACATGGAAAGGCGTAATTAAAGCTATTGATAAAGGTTTAAAACCGCATATAAAACATTTAAAAAGGGCTGTTACCGAAGAGGATATTGTCCGCTTGACGGAAATAAAAATAAAGAAAATATCGAAATTTGATATCGATAAAGCAAAACAATTTATTGAAGGATTAGAAGAAAAAATTGCAAAAGTAAAAGATCATTTAGCACATATAATTGACTATACCATAGACTATTTTAAAGATTTAAAATTAAAATATGGCAAAGGTAGAGAGAGAAAAACTGAAATTCGGATTTTTGAAGATATCGTAGCTACCAAAGTAGTTATGCGCAATGCCAAGCTATATGTAAATAGAGCAGAGGGCTTTATAGGAACATCACTCAAAAAAGATGAATTTGTTGCCGATTGTTCTGATATTGACGATGTTATAGTTTTTAGAAATGATGGCAAAATGATGATTACCAAAGTGGATAGTAAAACTTTTGTTGGTAAAAATATTATACATGTAGCAGTATTCAAAAAGAAAGATAAACGAACTGTTTATAACCTGATTTATACCGACGGAAAAGGCGGTACAACTTATATGAAACGTTTTTCGGTTACTGCGGTTACAAGAGATAAAGAATATGACTTAACTACAGGATCCAAAGGTTCTAAACTTTTATATTTTACTGCAAACCCTAATGGAGAAGCTGAAATAATTACAGTTAATTTGCGTGCAGTTGGTAGTGTAAAAAAGTTAAAATGGGATATCAATTTTGCAGATTTAGCCATAAAAGGAAGAGCTAGTAGAGGTAACACAGTTACCAAATACACTGTTAAAAAAATAGAGCTAAAAGAAAAAGGTGCCTCTACATTAAAACCCCGTAAAATTTGGTTTGACGAAACGGTACAACGACTAAACGTGGATGAAAGAGGCGATTTACTAGGTGAGTTTACTTCTGAGGATAGATTGCTAATCATCAACCAAAAAGGAGAAGTAAAAACGATTATTCCAAATTTGAATTCTCATTTTGAAAGTGACATGATTGTTTTAGAGAAATGGGAACCAAACAAGCCTATTTCTGCAGTATATTTTGATGGAGAAAGAGAACGGTATTATGTAAAACGATTTATGATTGAACACCCAGATAGAGAAGAAAAATTTATTTCAGACCATCCAAATTCTAAATTACAAATTGTTGCGATTGATTATCGCCCTATAGCTGAAATTATTTATTCAAAAAGAAGTATTGATAATCAAAATTTAAACTTTGAAGAATTTATTGCAATAAAAGGAATTAAATCACTTGGAAATCAATTAACTGCAGATAAAATAAAACAGGTAAATATTTTAGAGTCTTTACCCTACAAAGCACCCGAAATTAATGATGTTGATCTGGTTGAAGAAGAAATAATAAAGGGTACTGAAAGTGACGATTTAGACGATAAAAATGAGAATGGTGAAGACAGTCAAACAACCTTATTTTAAATCATTTTGACAACAAAAACAGTAAAATATTTCGTGTAATTTATTTTTAATCTAAATCAATTATTTATTAGATTTGATTTGTAAAATTTTCAAAATGAAAACCTCTTATACTTTAACTGACAGAATGCTACATTGGGCATTGGCTTTTGCCATTTTATTTATTCTTTTAACTGTTTTCTTAAGATTGAATTGGATGGAAAAAAATCATGTAGCAGGAATTTTAATAGATAAACTTTCTGCTTTGGATATTACCATAAGTAAAGATCAAGCTATTAAAATTGCTAAACAAATACGCAAACCCATGTTCGATTGGCATATTTATGTTGGTTATTTTACAGCAGGTGTTTTTGTTTTAAGAATGCTATTTCATATTAAAAACAAAAAATCATTTAGCCCAGTAACTTCTAGAGAAAAATTTCAACTTTGGGTATATAGAATATTTTATGCCTTGCTAGGAACAACTTTAATTACTGGGTTACTAATTAAATTTGGACCTAACTCTATACATAAGTTAGCTGAAGATATTCATAAATTAACACTTTATTATATGATTGCCTTTTTAGTGTTACACTTTGGTGGAATTCTTTTGGCTGAACTAGGATCAAAAAAAGGTATTGTTTCAAAAATGATTGGAGGGGAGAAATAGTTGGCAGTCGATAGTCAAGAGTCAGTAGTCATAGAAACACACCACTACCCTAACTTGCAACTTTTGAGATTTTTAACTTTAATCGGCAGTCAAGAGTCAAGAGTCGGTAGTCATAAAAACCCACTTTTAACTTTCAACTTTGTACTTTGTACTTTCTATTTTTAAACTTTATCCTTTAAAAAATTAACTAATTTTTTAACAGCCAAACCTCTGTGAGAAATTATTCCTTTCTCTTTTAAACTCATTTCGGCAAAAGTATGCTCAAATCCCTTAGGTTTAAATATTGGGTCATAGCCAAATCC
>DAOUTI010000025.1 GCA_030626795.1 Flavobacteriaceae bacterium | reverse complement strand
TGGGTCATCTCTAAAAAACAAATATGCTATAATAAAAGTGGTAACCGATGCAATAACCCGCCAAGTTATAGTTTTAAGTATATGCCTCTTTTTTGAAGTTTCAATATTAGATTTCATCAAACTTTTAGTTTACCTTAAACCAAGGGTTCAATAAATTCTTTTTATTATAAAGTAATGGTTTGTTTGTTTCTTTTGATATTACTTTTAAACCAACAGCTTCGCATATTGCCTGACCTGCTGCTGTATCCCATTCCATCGTGGGAGCAAATCTTGGATAAATATCTGCTTTACCTTCAGCTACCAAGCAAAACTTAAGAGAACTTCCTTTTGATACTATTTCCACTTCTTTATAATCCTTTTTTAAAGATGCTACAAAATTCTCGGTAGCTTCATTCATATGTGATCGGCTACCAACAACCCGAACCAGTTCTTTGTTTGGAATACTGGGTTTTATTTCTTTTGATAAACTCACTAAATTATCAATATCCACTTTATGATCAGACAAAGTAGATTTCAAGGTTAACCCTTTAGAAACATCAGCAAAGTATAATTCTTTGGTTACCGGAACATAAATTACACCCAGTAAAGGTTTTCCATTTTTTACTAAAGCTATATTTACTGTAAACTCACCATTCCGTTTTACAAATTCTTTAGTTCCGTCAAGCGGATCAACAATCCAACAAGTTTCCCAATCTTTTCTTTCAGAGAAATCTAATTGCTTATTCTCTTCACTTATTATTGGAAATTCGGTATTTATCAAATAAGAATTAATTATATCATTACATTTTTCATCTGCTAAAGTTAATGGTGAATTATCTTCTTTATATTCCACACCAAGATCATCTAGCTGATATATTTTCATTATTTCGGCACCTCCATGAACAGCAGCCTGAATTGCAATTTTTAAATTCAAATCCATTACTCAAGTATTTAATTCCAGGTATTTATCCACAAATATTTGAATACCTTCTTCTATTGTAGTTGATGGTTTAAAGTTAATATAATCATATAAACTTTGTACATCGGCATATGTAGATGGTACATCTCCTGGTTGTATTTCTTTATAAATTATTTTTCCTTTTTTACCCAAAGCTTTTTCAACAGCATGCACATAATCCATTAAAGCTACCGGACTATTATTACCAACATTAAATAGTTGATATGGAGCCGAACTTACAGCTGGGTTAGGGTTCATCGGGTCGTAAGCTGGATTATTTGCTTTTGGAGGTTTTGGTATCAATCGTTTAACACTTTCAACAATATCATCCACGTAAGTAAAATCTCTACTCATTTTACCAAAATTAAACACTTCAAACTCTTTGTCTTCCACTATGGCTTTTGTGAAAATATGCAATGCCATATCGGGTCTACCCCACGGTCCGTAAACCGTAAAAAATCGTAAACCAGTACTTGGAATAGCATACAATTGGGCGTATGAGTGTGCCATCATTTCATTTGCCTTTTTACTAGCAGCATACATAGCCAATGGATGATCGGTATGGTCACTGGTCTTAAACGGAATGTTTTGATTTAAACCATATACCGAACTGGAAGAAGCATAAACTAAATGTTTTACGGGGTAATGCCTACATCCTTCCAAAATATTTAAAAACCCTGTAATATTGCTATCCACATACGAGTGAGGATTAATTAAAGAATATCGAACACCCGCCTGAGCAGCAAGATTCATTACATAATCAAATCTGTAAGTTTTAAACAGATCCATCATATTTTCTTTATCTGTAAGATCAAGTTTGATAAATGTGATGTCACCTTCAGCAGGTTTATTGTAATGAATATCTTCTTTATTGATATTCATATCTTTTAATCTGGCATATTTTAGATTAATATCATAGTAATCATTGATATTATCAATACCAACTACCTTATAATTATTCTTTAACAATAATTTTGACAAATGATGCCCAATAAAACCAGCGGCACCTGTTACTAAAATCACATCTTTTTTTTCACTCATATATAATATATTTTACAACCTACTATCGGTTAATTCTTTTGACAAAACAGATTTTACATCAAACACAACATGATTATCTTTTACAAATTCTTTCAAATCTATACTTAAAAACTCTTTATGCGATACCGCCAACACAACAGCATCATATTTTATTTTAATATCTTTTTTACTGGAAATTAAATCAATTCCATATGCATTTTTAACTTCTTCGGCTGTAGCCCAAGGATCAAAAACATCAACATTAACTGAGAAGGATTTAAACTCTTCAATTATATCAATGGCTCTTGAATTTCTAATATCTGGACAATCTTCTTTAAAAGTAATTCCTAAAACTAAAATATTAGAATCATTTACATTTATTCCTTTTTTAATCATCAGTTTAATAGTCTCTTGAGATACATAAGGTCCCATACTATCATTTAACCTTCTACCTGATAAAATTATTTCTGGATTATAACCCAACTCCATTGCTTTATGAGCTAAATAATAAGGATCTACACCTATACAATGCCCCCCAACCAAACCAGGTCTAAATGGTAAAAAATTCCATTTTGTACCTGCAGCTTCTAAAACATCATTGGTGTCAATTTCCATCAATCTAAAAATTTTAGACAATTCATTAACAAAAGCAATATTCACGTCGCGCTGTGCATTTTCAATAACTTTTGCTGCCTCGGCAACTTTAATTGAAGGTGCTTTGTGCGTTCCGGCAACTATAATCGATTTATATATCTCATCCACATAATCGGCAATTTCAGGAGTTGAACCTGAAGTTACTTTTAATATTTTCGTAACCGTGTGCTCTTTGTCTCCTGGATTTATCCTTTCGGGAGAATATCCAAGATAAAAATCTTTATTGAATTTCAATCCGGAGTACTTTTCCAAAAACGGCATACAATCCTCTTCGGTTGCTCCAGGGTAAACTGTTGATTCATAAACAACAATATCACCTTTACTTAATATTTTACCAATACTTTCACTCGCTTTATAAAGTGGAGTAAGATCCGGACGATGATTTTTATCTACCGGAGTTGGAACTGTTACTATATAGAAATTAGTATCTTTTAATTCATCTAAATCAGTGGTTAGCCATAGTCCGGTAGAATTCTCTTTCAATTCTTTTAAAGAAGAAAGATTGACCAATTTTAACTCTTCAGAAGATGTTTCCAAAGTGTGATCTTTATTTTGTTTTAGCTCATCTACTCGAGGCTGATTGATATCAAAGCCAATTACCTGATATTTTTTTGCAAATTCAACGGCCAGAGGTAATCCTACATATCCTAAACCTATAATCGCTATTTTTGGGGTTTTCATAATTCAATTTTTTGAAGGTACAAATTTAATTAATTATTGTTTTCACAACATACTTTATATCATTAAATAACGTCCATTCAACTATATATTGTTTGTTTATTCTTATTTTCTCTGGCCAGATCACTTCATCATTATATTTTTTTGGATTATTTTGTTTGGAGAGCAAATCTTCTTCATCTTTAAATTTCAAAGTTGCCGGTCCTGTTATTCCTGGTTTAACCGATAAAATAATTCTATCCTCTCCAACTAGTTTATCAGCGTAACCTGGCACATCAGGTCTTGGACCAACCAAACTCATATCGCCAAAAAACACATTAAACAGTTGTGGTAATTCATCTAGTTTATATAATCTTAAAAGCTTTCCGAAAGGAGTAATTCTATCGTCATTTTTTAAAGTAATAAAATCTTCCTTAGGTATATTTACCATCATCGTTCTGATCTTAAAAATTTTAAAAAACTCTCCATTCACTCCTATTCTGTTCTGACTAAATATTCCAAATTTTTTAGTAGAAATAGAGGCTAAAATCATTAACACAGAAATTGGAACCATAAAAACTACTAGTCCTAAAAATGAAAAAAAAAGGTCAAATAATCTTTTGACAAATTGTTGCTTTGTATTTAAACCTCTTGGCTTATTCAAAAATTAGATATTAGGTAAATATTTTTTTAAACTTACTCAAAAATGATTCCTTTTCATTTGAATGATAACCACTACCGTATTTACCATAACCGTAGCCATAACCGTAGCCGTAGCCATAACCTCTTCCATAAGAATTTTTCATTCTAAAATCATTCAGTACATACGCGATGTTTTTTACTTCACCGTTACTATATTTATCATCAATCATTTTTGGCATTCCTTTTTCAGAATAGTTATGTCGTATCAAATAAATAATTGCATCGCTGTATTTAAACAGTTCTAAAGGGTCTGCAACTAATCCTACCGGTGGTGAATCAATAATGACATAATCATAATTTTCTTTCAAGATTTTAAAAAACTCATTTGTTTTCTCACTTAAAATTATTTCTGATGGATTTGGAGGAACCGGACCAGAAGTGATTACATCTAAATTAGTAATTTCTGTTTTCTTTACTATTTCATCAAAGGATTTTTCACCTATCAAATAATTAACAACTCCATAAGTATTATCGATACCAAAATCTTCGTGCATTTTTGGTTTTCTCAAATCAAATCCAACCAATACGGTTTTTTTACCACCCAAAGCAAATACTGTTGCCATATTAATCGCTGTCATAGTCTTTCCCTCCTTACTAACTGATGAAGTAACCACAATAGTTTTAGATTTCTTATCATTTGTAAGCATAAACTGAATATTCGATCGCAAAGCTCTAAACGATTCTGCAATAGTCGAATTAGGTTTGTTAAAAACTGCCAGTCTGTTATCATAATTATTCCTTCCTAAAACCCCTAATACCGGAATTTTATATACCTTTTCAATCTCTTCAACA
Organism: Flavobacteriaceae bacterium; assembly: GCA_030626795.1. GTDB lineage: Bacteria > Bacteroidota > Bacteroidia > Flavobacteriales > Flavobacteriaceae > Lutimonas. The sequence goes on along the minus strand of DAOUTI010000025.1, from coordinate 16,438 downwards.
GAACTAATTTTATTATCTAAAATCTCTTTCGAAACGATAAACAACAGGGGTAAAATTGTTCCTAACATAATAGCAAGAAGATAATTGAAATTTCCTTTAGGATAAATTGGTGCTTGCCCGGTATCTTTTGCACTATCCAAAACTTTTATATCCGAAACATTTGCAGCAATGGTGATACCAGCTTCATAACTATTCTGTTTTAAATAATTATAATTTGCTTCGGTAATTACAAACTTTCTCTGAAAATTTAATAATTTCTGTTCTTTTGGAGATAGCTTTTTAAGTTTTGCATTATTTTTATTTAGCTGTTTATTTAAACTGTTTAAACTATTTTTAGTCGTTATTTTTATGGATGAGATATGCTCTAATAATACCCTTCTTTCTAATCCTATTTTTTCAATTATTTTTTGCAATGGTGGATATGAAGGATTTACTGTCATTTCCATCGTTTCTTTTTCTTTCGACAATGCAATTAAGGTACCCACACTTACTGTAATATTAGGATCTTCAATATTTACCAATGCCGGAGCAGGAACACTTTCATCATATTTATCACGAGAGAGGATATAGCTTTCTAAATTACTATAATAATCCAATCTGTTTCTTAATTCTAAAGATTGCGCATCTAATTCGGTTACCTCTCCAAAAAGCATAGCTCCTTGAGCCGATAAATCATAAATATCATTACGTTGTTTAAAATCGCCTAAGCCGGATTCTATATCCTTTAAATTTCGAGATTCAACAATAAACAAAGAATCAATAAACTCTTTAGTTTTTAAGGCGTATTGTATTTTTTGCTTTCTTTGATCTCTATCTAGAACTTTAATTGTTGCATTTATATAATCAACAATTTTATTTTTATTGGCACCATTTAATCCTAATTCAATCAAAGATGTTCCTTTTGTTTTTGATTTAACATCTATTTTACGGTATCTGCCTACCACACCATTAAAACTATTAAACTTAACATAGTAGGTTTGTCCTGAAAGATTGTTTAAACTGCTTTTTTTATGGATTTTAAAATTTAAAAATGGAGTTTCGATTTTTTTTCCAATGTTGTAGGTTTGTTTAAATGATTCCGTATCTGGTATAAATTGTTTATTTTCATTTAAGGAATAGTTGATTAAACTATAAAAATCCTTTTCAAAATCAACAGATAAAACAAATTTATCATTGTCAATAAACTCTAACTGAATAGGTAATCCTTGTAACTGGTAAAAAGACGTGTCTAATTCAACAACAAATGGATTTCTGCCATAAATATCTTCCTTTCTGTATTTACCCTCTTTTAAATAATCAATATAATACTTTAATTCATTAACCACTTTTTCATTGTGAGTTCTTGACTTTAATATAGTCATAATGGTTTCAACCTGATCACTTGGGCCACCCCAATTAAAGGAAATATTGGTACTGCTTGAAAACAATGGATTTTGTTCATCTTTTACCGTAATCAAACTTTTTAATTCGTAAATACGTTGTGTTCTTTTGTTAAGAATATTTGCTATTAATAAACCAACTAATGTGGCAACAACAAATAACTTCCAATGATCAATGATCTTAAAAAAAAGCTCTTTTACATCAAAGTTACTTAGCTCATTAATATCAAATTTTTGATTTTGTATTGGCTTCATCAAAAATAAATTATAGGGTATTTATTAATAAAAGTGTTGTTGTGACCAATGATAAAACTGTAATTATTGTAGTAAGTGATTGTAATCCAGTTACCCCTGTACCCCATGATTTTTGTTTTAATGGCTCTACATAAATAATATCATTCGATTGAATAAAAAAATTGTCTGAATTAAATGTTTTGGCATCTAACATGTTTACAGTATATCTTTTCGTTCCTTCAATATTCTTTCTAAAAATAGTTACATTTTTACGATTTCCGGTTATAGCAATATCACCTGCACTTGCTATGGCCTCAATCAAATTTACCTGATTTTGATATAAAACCTGATTACCAGTGCTAGAAACCTCTCCTAAAATAGTAAATCGAATTCCAGCTAATTTAACGCTAATAAATACATCTCTGGGGTCTTTAAAATATACTGCAAATTCTTTTTCAATCTTCTCTCTTACTTCTTTTGTTGTATAACCCAACACATTAACATCTCCAATATAAGGTATGCGAATACTACCATGTCTGTTAACGGAATAACCTGTAAAATACAACTGACTTTCCGATACCTGCACATTTGCATTACCACTGGTTGCTTTGTTCGAAAACAAAGCAACCAGTTTTTCGTCTGCCGATTTTAACTGGATATCCAAAATATCGTTAACCTGGAGTTTATATGGAGTATTTTGCAATTTTTGCAATTTTTGATTTTCTGATAGGTTACCCTGAAAGTAAACCAATTCTTTATTAGGTATACAGGATGAGTAAATCACCAAAATCATTAACAGTAGTAAAATTTTACGCATTTTTCAATTTTTCTTAATTCGCAAATATAATTTTTAAATTGTTCAAAACAATAATTTTTCTGCTATTTTCGCAAATAAAATAAGTGCTTTGATAAACAACTTAAAAAGTTATATAAATTTTATTTTTAAATCATCTAATCAACATGGTGTCCACTCTCCTTTTGTTTACAATTTTATCACCAAATGTTTATACAATAGCAACTATCTCAAAAATAGTAATCTCAATCAAATCAATGCTTTTATAGCCTCTTTAAAGAACAATCACAATATTATCACTGTAACTGATTTTGGTGCCGGATCCCGAGTCTTTAAAAATAGCACCCGTAAGATTTCGGCTATAGCCAGAAATGCAGGAATTTCAAAAAAAAGAGCGAAACTTCTCATAAAAATTGGTCAATATTTTCAACCAATAAATATTTTAGAAATTGGCACTTCTCTCGGTATTGGAACTGCTTGCTTAAATCTAGGGAATCCTAAATCAAAAATTACAACTCTTGAAGGCTGTCCGGAAACGTCTAAAATTGCTCAAAATCAATTCAATAAATTTGGTTTCAAAAACATTAATATGGAAGTCGGTAATTTTAATGATACACTATCTAAAGCCCTTGAAAACAAAAAATATGATTTGATTTATTTTGATGGAAATCATCAAAAAGATGCTACGATAAAATATTTTGAACAATGTTTACCTGCCACTAAGAATGACTCTATTTTTATTTTTGATGATATTCACTGGAGTCAAGGCATGGAAGAAGCATGGAATCATATTAAAGAGCACAAAAAAGTAACAATAAGTATAGATACCTACCAGTGGGGGATTGTATTTTTTAGAAAAGAACAACCAAAAGAACATTTTATAATTAGAGTGTGATTTTTAATTTATGTGATATATTTTAAACCATTGTTGTCTGATAAAGATAAAAGACCGCTACAGCTGTTAGAACAAAGAGTAGAGACTTAACTGCAACTAACTGACAATCTTACATGTAATTATTTAAAGGTTTTGCATTATGCCATTTTTATACAATATGTATAAAGCAAGGTGTTGTATTTCTAAAACGTGTTAAACAGAACAATAGCAAAGCATTTATTAGATTTTAATAATTTTACACGGGCACTACTTACTTTAAATCACAAAATATTCTCAATTACTTTTGATATTTTACTATTTACTTTTTACTTTTGATTTATGAAAATATATACCAAAACTGGCGACAAGGGAGAAACTTCTCTTTTTGGAGGCTCGAGAGTTAAAAAATACGATTTAAGAATTGAAGCTTACGGAACAGTAGATGAATTAAACTCGCATATAGGTTTAATTAGAGATCAAAAAATTGACTCCAAAACATTTGATGCATTAATCAAAATTCAAAATAATTTATTTACACTCGGAGCCATGTTAGCAACTCCGTCAAACAAAGAAAAACTAAAAAACGGAAAAGATAGGTTGAAAATTTCAAAAATAAATAATGAAGTAATTCAATTTTTAGAGCATGAAATCGATCAAATGAATATCTCACTTCAACCTATGACTAGTTTTATTTTACCGGGAGGAAATACCGTTGTGTCATTTTGTCATATTGCAAGATGTGTTTGTAGAAGAGCAGAAAGAATTACCGTAGAACTAAATGAAAATGAATTGATTAACAATAATATATTAATTTATTTAAATAGATTATCCGATTATTTATTTGTGTTGGCACGAAAGTTGACTTTAGATAATCATGCAATAGAAATTCCTTGGAATTCAAAAAAATAACGATAATTGATATTGTTTTTAAAGCAGTGATTTACTATTGAAAAATACGTTCTTTAGACTGTTGAAAAATAATAACTAAAAAGTTTGCTTTTTTACCCAAAAAAATTACTTTTGCAATTAAATTAAATTAAGTTTCAATTATGTATTGGACATTAGAATTAGCATCCCATTTAAGTGATGCACCTTGGCCGGCAACTAAAGATGAACTCGTTGATTACGCAATAAGAACAGGAGCCCCTTTAGAAGTAGTCGAAAATTTACAAGCCTTAGAAGATGAAGGTGAAAGTTATGAAGTTATTCAAGAAATTTGGCCAGACTATCCTACTGATGAGGATTTTCTCTGGAATGAAGATGAATATTAAAAATTAAAAGTCTCCAAAGAGGCTTTTTTTTTTACACCATGCCAAATTTATTGCTTAATCTTTGTTATTATACAATAATAATCTCCCGTAATAACGGGAATAATATATAATATATGGATTTTCTTAATTCAGTAATAAAAGTCTTTGTAGGTGATAAAAAGAAAAAAGACTTAAAACTATTACAACCTATTGTAAATAAAGTTAGATCATTTGATACCGCAATGACTACTTTAACTTTAGATCAACTTCGTGAAAAAACAGCTGAATTTAAAAGTAAAATTAATGAGGCTACAAAACCATTTCAAAATAAAATTGATCAATTAAATACCGAAATAGAAACTGCAAGTATTGATCGTAAAGAAGAAATTTACAAAGAAATTGATTTATTGAAAGACGAGTCATACGAAGCTTCTGAAGTTGTATTGAATGAAATTCAACCCGAAGCCTTTGCTGTAGTTAAAGAAACTGCTAAACGTTTTACAAATAATACCACTTTAAAAGTTAAAGCCACTCCTTTTGATCGTGAATTATCTATTAATGACCATGTAAATCTTGATGGTGATTATGCAATTTGGAGCAATAATTGGAATGCCTCTGGTATGGAAATTACTTGGGATATGGTTCATTATGATGTTCAATTAATTGGTGGTTCAGTTTTACATCAAGGTAATATTGCCGAGATGATGACTGGTGAAGGTAAAACTTTAGTTGCTACACTTCCTATATATTTAAATGCTTTAACTGGTAATGGTGTTCATGTAGTTACTGTTAATGACTATTTAGCAAAACGTGATGCCAAATGGATGGGACCTATATTTGAGTTTCATGGTTTATCTATTGATTGTGTTGACAATCATCAACCAAATTCTGACGAACGAAGAAAAGCTTATTTAGCAGATATTACTTATGGTACTAATAATGAATTTGGCTTTGATTATTTAAGAGATAATATGGCTCACTCACCAAAAGATTTGGTGCAACGCCCACACAATTATACTATTGTAGATGAGGTCGATTCTGTATTAGTTGATGATGCTCGTACACCATTAATTATTTCGGGTGCAATACCACAAGGTGATCGTCATGAATTTAATGAATTAAAACCAAAGGTTGATGAAATTGTTAGCCTACAAAATAAGTATCTAGTTGGAATTCTTGCAGAAGCAAAAAAATTAATTGCAAGTGGTAATACGAAAGAAGGTTCATTTTTATTGTATCGTGTTTTTAGAGGTATCCCTAAAAATAAAGCCTTAATCAAGTTTTTAAGTCAAGAAGGAATTAAGCAGTTATTACAAAAAACTGAAAATTTCCATATGCAAGACAACAATCGTGAAATGCCAAAAATCGATGAAGAATTGCTCTATGTAATTGATGAGAAAAATAATTCAATTGATTTAACCGATAAAGGTATAGCGCATTTATCTGGCAAAAATACAGAGGATCATTTCTTTGTATTACCCGATATGGGTATCGTAATTGGAGAAATTGACAATAAAGATATTTCTACAGAAGAAAAAACAAAAGAAAAAGAAGAATTATATCGTGACTTTAGCATAAAAAGTGAACGTATTCATACTTTAAATCAATTATTAAAAGCCTATTCACTTTTTGAAAAAGATGTTGAATATGTAATTATTGATGATCAAATTAAAATTGTTGACGAACAAACTGGTCGTGTAATGGATGGTCGTAGATATTCTGACGGTCTACATCAAGCAATTGAAGCAAAAGAAAACGTAAAAATTGAAGCTGCTACACAAACTTTTGCAACCATTACATTGCAAAATTATTTCAGAATGTACCGAAAACTTTCGGGTATGACAGGTACTGCAATTACAGAAGCTGGAGAATTTTGGGAAATTTACAAATTAGATGTTGTTGAAATTCCAACCAATGTACCTTTGATTCGTGATGATCGTGAAGATTTAATTTACAAAACTAAACGCGAAAAATACAATGCAGTAATTGACGAAATCGGAAATTTAGTAAATGATAAACGTCCTGTATTGGTTGGTACAACCTCGGTTGAAATATCTCAACTTCTTTCTAAAATGCTTTCTATCAGAAAGGTACCTCACAACGTGTTAAATGCAAAATTACATGAAAAAGAGGCTGATATTGTTGCCTCTGCTGGTAACCCAGGAGTTGTAACTATTGCAACAAATATGGCTGGTCGTGGTACCGATATTAAGTTATCTGATGAAGTAAAAAAAGCAGGTGGTTTGGCAATTATCGGTACAGAACGTCACGATTCACGAAGAGTTGACCGTCAATTACGTGGTAGAGCTGGTCGTCAAGGAGACCCAGGTTCTTCTCAATTTTATGTATCATTAGAAGATAATTTAATGCGTTTATTCGGATCAGAAAGAATTGCTAAAATGATGGATAGAATGGGACTTCAAGAAGGTGAAGTTATTCAGCATTCTATGATTTCTAAATCCATTGAAAGAGCACAGAAAAAAGTAGAAGAAAATAACTTCGGTATTCGTAAACGTTTGTTAGAATACGATGATATTATGAACGCACAACGTGAAGTAATCTACAAAAGACGGAAACACGCTTTATATGGTAAACGCTTGCAGGTTGATATTGTAAATATGATTTATGATACTTGCGATTCCATTATAATGGAAAATAAAATAAATAGTGACTTTTCGAATTTCGAATTTGAATTGATTCGCTTCTCATCAACAACATCACCATTTACTGAAGAAGAATTTAACAGTAAAGATGAAAAAGTTTTAGTTGATGAATTATTCGACGTGGTTTACAAACATTATCAAAAAAGAATTGAAGGAAATGCAATTGCTGCTTATCCAGTAATTAAAGATGTTTACGAAAAACAAGGTGACCGCTATGAGCGTATTGTAGTACCTTTTACTGATGGGGTTAAAACTTTACAAGTTACCACCAACTTAAAAGATGCTTATGAAAGTAAAGGAAAACAATTGGTTGATGATTTTGAAAAAAATATAACATTAGCGATTATTGATGATACTTGGAAAGATCATTTACGTAAAATGGACGATTTAAAACAATCGGTTCAAAATGCAACTTATGAGCAAAAAGACCCTTTATTAATTTACAAATTTGAAGCATTTGAATTGTTTAAAATTATGCTTGATAAAGTAAATAAAGAAGTTTTATCTTTCTTGTTTAAAGGAGAATTACCAAGTCAAAATCCACAACAAGTTTCACAGGCTAGAGAAAAAAAACAAGAGAAAGTACAGTTAAGTAAAGCGGAGTTTAATAGCCCAACTCAAGATTCTCAAATTCACCAAACTCAAGAGCAACACGTTACAGAGACTATTGTTCGAACAGATCGTAAAATTGGTAGAAACGAACGAGTTACAATAAAAAGTATTACAACTGGCGAGAGTAAGATTGTAAAATACAAACAAGCAATTCCTTTAATTGAAAAAGGACAATGGGTTTTGATGGATAAATAAACAATTCACATCTCAATGTAATAAAAAAGGGTTTTGCATTATACAAAACCTTTTTTATTACATTTATGTCTAGCCCTAAATAATTAAGCAAATAAAAGGTATTAAAAACCTCAGGGCAAGCCCTGAATTCAATAATAGGAATCAAGGTATTTAACCTAGATCCCGCTGAAAAAGCGGGATTAGTTCGACTGATTAAAAAATTGAAATGAATTTTTTAGGGTCTCTCGAATAATTCTTCGCTTTCAATATTTATATATTGAATAAAACTTTCGGCTTTAACTATTTCATCATGCATTACTTTATCATCTTCAATAAAGGGAACTTCACCTCTAAATGAATCTACAAAAGCTTGTAAAAAAGGAGATGTCTTTAACGGGTTTCTAAAATTTAATGCCTGTGATGCATTCATCAACTCAATAGCTAAAATAGTTTGTACATTATCAACAATTCTTTTCGTTTTAGTAGCGGCATTTGCACCCATACTTACGTGATCTTCTTGACCATTACTTGAAACGATTGAATCGGATGAAGCAGGAGTAGTAAGTTGTTTATTTTGGCTAATAATACTTGCAGCTGTATATTGCGGTATCATAAAACCGCTATTTAAACCTGGGTTTTTTACTAAAAATGGCGGTAAATTTCTAAGTCCCGAAATTAATTGGTAAGTTCTTCTCTCAGAAATACTTCCCAATTCAGCTATAGCTAAACCTAAAAAATCCAAAGCCAAAGCCAATGTCTGTCCGTGAAAATTACCTCCCGATAAAATTTTATCAGCATCAACAAAAATATTTGGATTATCGGTAACTGAATTGATTTCGGTTAGCATCGTTTTTTCAACATAAGCTAAAGCATCTTTACTAGCCCCATGAACTTGTGGCATACAGCGAAATGAATATGGATCTTGCACATGTTCTTTTGGTTGATTAATTAGCTCACTATCTTCTAAAAATTCATTAATTCGCTTGGCTGTTTTAATCTGACCATTATGAGGTCGTATAAAATGAATTAATGCATCAAAAGGAGAAATGTTACCATCAAAAGCTTCTAAAGATAATGCACCTATTAAATCAGCCAAATAAGATAATTTATATGAATTTAGCACCAAATGAATACCATAAGCACTCATAAATTGCGTGCCATTTAACAAGGCTAATCCTTCTTTTGATTTTAAGGTAATTTTATTCCAATTAAATTTATTTAAAATTTCTTCACCAGTATGTTTTTTACCTTCAAAATATACTTCTCCCAAACCAATTAAAGGCAAAGATAAGTGTGCTAGAGGTGCCAAATCTCCTGAAGCTCCTAAAGACCCTTGCGTATAAATAATTGGTAAAATATCCTGGTTATAAAAATCGATCAATCTATTTACTGTTTCTAACTGAATACCTGAATACCCGTAACTTAACGATTGTATTTTAAATAACAACATCAGCTTAACAATCTCTTTAGGGACTTCTTCACCAGTTCCGCAGGCATGAGACATTACTAAGTTTTCTTGCAGTTTAGTTAAGTTCTCATTTTCAATTTTAACATTATATAAAGAACCAAAACCTGTGTTTATTCCATAAATAGGCTTGTCATTATTTTGCATTTTATCATCCAAATATGCTCTGCATTTTTCAATATTAGCAATAGATTGATTAGATAACTTAAGAGGTTTTCCTGTTAAAACAATATCTTTTATTATTGTTAAATCAAGTTGTTTGTCATTTATAATATGTTGATGTTCCATCTATTTCATTTTTTTGCAAATTTCTATAAAGTGCTTATAATTTACAATGCTATTTTGCAAATATTTTGTTAAAAGTACAAAAGAAGTGTCAAATGTTAATTTTAATATTATTTTTGAAGACTAATAATTAATTCTTTATAATGAAAAAAATACTTTTTGCAGTAATTGCATTATCTATCCTAGCTTGTACAAAGGAAGATAAAACTATTGATTACGCCATTTTTAGTGGAAAAATAGAAAATTTAGATGGCGAGAAAATATCAGTCCGTAATAGTGAAAAAGTCATTAATGATATTACAATTCTTGATGATGGAACTTTTTCTGATACTTTAAAAAATATAGCACCTGGCTATTACACTTTCAAATATGCTAATGAAACATCGAGCTTTTATTTAAAACCTGGTTACAATTTAAATTTAAGTTTAAATTCAAAGGAATTTGATGAATCTATAAAATATTCCGGTAACGGAAGTAATGAAAACAATTACTTAGCTCAAAAATATTTGAATGAAGAAGGTTTAGGAAAACTTGCTACTTATCAATATTTAGGGACTTTAAACGAAGTCGATTATATTCATAAAATGGATTCAATCAAACAATTAGAAACAACTTTTTTAAATAATCAGAAAGATTTAGATACTGATTTTAAATCTTTAGAAGAAGCGTCTATTACCTATGGCTGGGCAAATAAATTGAGTAAGCATGAATTATATAAAAGACATGTTTCTAAAGATGATAACTACAAGGCTTCTGATAATTTTTATGCTTTTGAAAAAAAATTAAATATAGAAGACCCAAATTTATTAGCTGTTGGTAATTATAAAAACTATTTGAATCAATACTACGCTCAAAAAGCAAACCAATTAGCAAAAAAAGACAGTATAGAAAATGATATGGCCATGCTAAAAGTTGTCTCTCAAGAGGTCAAATCACCTAAAATAAAAGAATTTCTATTATTTGGTGCCGCAAAATATGGTGTTTCATACACTAGTAATTTACAAGGTTATTATGATGTTTTTATGGCGAATTCAACTGATGGTGATCACAAAAAAGACATTACCGAAAAATATAACAAACTTATTAAATTAAGTAAAGGGCAACCATCTCCTAAGTTTTTAGATTATGAAAATTTTAAAGGAGGTACTACTTCATTAGATGATTTAAAAGGAAAGTATGTTTATGTTGATGTTTGGGCAACATGGTGTGGCCCTTGTAAAGCCGAAATTCCTTCATTAAAAAAAGTAGAGGAAAAATATCACAATAAAAATATTGCCTTTGTAAGTATGAGTATTGACAGAAAAAAAGATTATGACAAATGGCGTGATATGGTTGCCGAAAAAGAATTATCGGGAGTACAATTATTTGCACCAAATGACTGGAAATCTCAGTTTGTTACAGATTATGGAATCTTGGGTATTCCGAGGTTTGTTTTAATTGATCCTGAAGGAAATATAGTCACTGCAAATGCACCAAGGCCTTCCTCAGAGAAACTAATTGAAACTTTTAATGAATTAGGAATTTAAAATTTTAGCATAAATATATAAAAGCCATTTTTAAAGTAATAAAAATGGCTTTTTTTCGTCTGCCTACCTAATCTTTTAAAATTTAAAGGATGTTTAACAAAACAATTAAAGTTTATTAAATTGAAAAGTATAAATTTGTACGTTTTAAAAAAATTAAAGAAAAAAAATGAAAAAATTATTATTACTATTTGTTGCAATTGCACTATTTTCATGTAAAAGCGAACCTAAAGATTACGTAACGCTACAAGGTGAAATTACCAATGCAACGACAGATACTTTTACCGTAATGGGTAAAAATTTTAAAAAACACATTAAAATCAACGAAGATGGAACTTTTAAAGACACATTAAAAGTTAAAAATGGTTTTCACGGATTTAATGATGGTAAGATTCAATCCTTTATTTATTTAAAAAATGGATATGACTTGGTTTTAAATTTTGACACCAAAGAATTTCCTAATTCAATTTCATATGAAGGCGAAGGATCTAGTACAAATTATTACTTAACCAATAAATTATTATTCATTAAAAATGAGCAATTAGATAATTATAAAACACTTTTTGAATTAGATAAACCAGAATTTGATACTCGTATTACTGATGTAACTAAAAAATTAGATGATTTATTGGTTAATGCTGTTGATTTAGATCCTGAAGTTTTAAAGTTGGAACAAGATGCCAACGCAAAACTTATTGAATTTTATCAAACAAATTACGATAAAGAACATGGTAATTATGCAGCCCTAAAAAAAGGAACACCATCACCAAAATTTAATTACCCCAATACCAAAGGCGAAAATGTTTCTTTAGATGATTTTAAAGGCAAATATGTGTATGTTGATGTTTGGGCAACTTGGTGTGGACCATGCAAAAGAGAAATTCCTTTTTTAAAGGAATTAGACAATGAATTTAAAGGCAAAAATATTGCTATAGTAAGTTTATCGATAGATAAAATGGAACACAAAGATAAATGGTTAAAAATGGTTGCCGATGAAAACTTACAAGGCATTCAAATTATGGCTGATAAAGAATGGAACTCTGATTTTGTTAGAGCTTATAATATTCAGGGTATCCCTAGATTTATTTTAATTGATAAAGATGGTAATATTCTTGATGCAAACGCTCCCCGCCCATCCAACCCTGGTTTAAAAGAATTATTTAATAGTTTAGATTTATAATAACAATTTTTACATATAAAAAAGCCTTTTGAAAAATTTCAAAAGGCTTTTTTATTTAATCGAAAGATTATTAATCTACTCCTCTCCAAACATTTTAACACTTTATAAGTTGTATAATATCAAAATTTGAATTAGTCTTTAACCTATTCAAATTACAAACTAATAGGTAACCATTATTACATTTTTAATCAATTTTTATTATTTATTTTGTAATAAAATTCAAGACCATGAAAACTATTGTTGCAATTACCTCACAAAACAAAAAAACAATTACTAAGCATGCTGGTGAGTGTAGAAATTACTTAATTTATACTATTGAAAAAAATGTGATTACAAATAAAAAAGTATTAGAATTACAAGACAACGAAATTCTAAAATATACTTTTCATGAAGATCAAAGTAAAAATCCAAAAAATTTACTTTTTGATGTTGATATTTTACTTACAGGTAGCATCGGTCAAGGAGGTGTCAATCGTTTGGCAAATCAAAATGTTACGGCCTACATCGTTGAAGAAAAAAATCCTGACGTTGCAGTTGACAAATTAATTAAAGGCACATTAGAAGCTATATCGCCTGTTTCACATAAAAAAGGAGGTTGTAACCACCACCATTAATTTTTAACTATTTTGTTAAAATTTAAGAATTATTTAGCCAACTGACATTTCTATTTCATTACTTTTGCCAAAAAAATTAGAATGGTTAATTTATTTAGAATTATAAGTTATTTAGAAGGAATCTCTTATTTACTCCTTTTATTTGTTGGAGTACCCCTAAAATATTTTGGAGACAATGAAATATTGGTAAAATCGCTTGGTATGCCACACGGTCTGTTATTTATTTCGTATGTTTTCATGGCATTCTTTATAAAACCAGAATTCAAATGGAACAATAAAGATTTTTTTATTATTCTTATTTCATCTATAATTCCTTTCGGAACTTTTTATGTAGATAAAAAGTATCTGAAAACAAAAAATACGACACTTTAGCTAATTTTATTTAATTCAGTAGTCAAAAAGTCACCTAATTATCTAAAAAACAGACTTTTTGACATATTTTATTGATCTTTATTAATTGGAATACTATTTGACATTTATATTTTGAACATTAAAATTTAAAATTATGAATTTCAATAATTTCACTATAAAATCACAAGAAGCTGTACAAAAAGCGCAGCAAATTGCTCAAGGCTTTGGTCACCAACAAATTGAAAATGCACACATTTTAAAAGGTGTTTTCGATGTTGATGAAAATGTAACTCCATTTATATTAAATAAATTAGGAGTTAATGTCGACCTATTTAAACAAACTTTAAACAATATTCTTCAAAGTTTTCCAAAGGTTGAAGGAGGCGAATTAATGCTTTCAAAAACGGCTAACAAAATGCTTATTGATGCAAGTAATATTGCTAAAAAAATGAAAGATGAATATGTTTCACTTGAGCATTTATTATTGGCAATTTTAAATTCAAAAGGAGATACTACACAACTTATTAAAGATAATGGTATTAATGAAAAAGATTTAAATAGCGCTATTGCGGAATTGAGAAAAGGCAATAAAGTAACTTCTCAAAGTGCCGAAGAAACTTATAATTCTCTTAGTAAATACGCCAAAAATTTAAATCAACTTGCCAATGATGGCAAATTAGATCCTGTAATTGGTCGTGATGAAGAAATAAGAAGAATACTTCAAATTTTATCTCGTCGCACCAAAAACAACCCCATATTAATTGGCGAACCTGGCACAGGTAAAACTGCTATTGCAGAAGGTTTAGCTCATAGAATTGTTAAAGGCGATGTGCCAGAAAATTTACAGAACAAAGTAATTTATTCTTTAGATATGGGCGCCTTAATTGCTGGCGCCAAATACAAAGGTGAATTTGAAGAAAGATTAAAATCGGTAATTAAAGAAGTAACCTCATCTAATGGTGAAATTGTTCTTTTTATTGATGAAATTCACACACTTGTTGGTGCTGGTGGTGGACAAGGCGCTATGGATGCTGCCAATATTTTAAAACCTGCTTTAGCTCGTGGTGAATTACGTGCTATTGGTGCAACAACTTTAGATGAATATCAAAAATATTTTGAAACAGACAAAGCTTTAGAACGTCGTTTTCAAAAAGTAATAGTTAATGAACCAGATACAGAAAGTGCAATTTCTATTTTACGAGGTATCAAAGATAAATACGAAACACATCATAAAGTTCAAATAAAAGATAGCGCCATAATTGCTGCTGTTGAACTATCTCAACGCTATATTTCTGATCGTTTTTTACCAGACAAAGCTATTGATTTAATGGATGAAGCTGCTGCAAAATTAAGAATGGAAATAAATTCAAAACCAGAAGAACTTGATATTCTAGATCGAAAAGTTATGCAGTTAGAAATAGAAATTGAGGCAATTAAACGCGAAAATGACAAGAAAAAATTAAAAGCCTTGCATGAAGAGTTAGCAAATATTAAAGAAAAACGTAATGAAATAAATGCGAAATGGACTAGTGAAAAAGAAGCTATTGATAGAGTACAATCTGCTAAAGAAAATATAGAAAAATATAAACTAGAAGCAGAGCGTGCTGAAAGAGATGGTAATTACGGGTTAGTTGCTGAAATACGGTATGGCAAAATTAAAGATGAAGAAGAAAAACTAGAATTATTTCAAGCAGAGCTTGAAAAAAATCAAGAAAATTCTCTAATAAATGAAGAGGTTACCAGTGAAGATATTGCTGAAGTTGTAGCTAAATGGACAGGTATTCCTGTACAAAAAATGTTGCAAAGCGATCGTGTTAAACTTTTGCAATTAGAAGATGAACTACACAAACGAGTGGTTGGTCAAGATGAGGCTATTGAAGCTGTTTCTGATGCTGTTCGTCGTTCAAGGGCTGGCTTACAAGACAGTAAAAAACCTATTGGCTCTTTCTTGTTTTTAGGTACTACTGGTGTTGGTAAAACAGAGCTTGCAAAAGCATTGGCTGATTATTTATTTGATGATGAGAATTCAATGACTCGAATTGATATGAGTGAATATCAAGAACGACACGCAGTAAGCAGATTAATTGGTGCTCCTCCAGGGTATATTGGTTATGATGAAGGAGGTCAACTTACTGAAGCTGTAAGAAGAAAACCTTATTCAGTCATATTATTAGATGAAATTGAAAAAGCACACCCTGATACTTTTAATATTTTATTACAAGTTTTAGATGAAGGTAGGTTGACGGATAATAAAGGTAGAGTTGCTGATTTTAGAAATACAATTATCATCATGACCTCAAATATGGGAGCACATATCATTCAAGAGAACTTTGAAAATTTGGATATGAAAAACCGTGATGAAGTAATTGATTCCACCAAAGTGGAAGTTCTTGATTTATTGAAAAAAACAATTCGTCCTGAATTTTTAAACAGAATAGATGAAATTATTATGTTTACACCTTTGAACAAAGAAGAAGTTACAGAAATTGTTAAAATTCAATTGAACGGACTAACAAAAATGTTAAAAGAAAAAAACATAGAGTTTTCGGCTACAGAAGAGGCTATTAAGAGCTTGTCAGATAAAGGTTATAATCCTCAATTTGGAGCAAGGCCAATAAAACGAGTAATACAACGTGAGGTTTTAAATGAATTATCCAAAGAAATTTTGGCAGGGAAAATTATTGCAGAAAGTCATATTTTATTAGATGCTTTTAATGATGATTTGGTTTTTAGAAATAACTAAAAAAGTATAGATAATAAAAAAGGCCATTTTCCAAACGGTCTTTTTTTATTATTGATTTAAATTAATTTACAAGTGCTACTTCTATCCATTTTACCAGTTTCTGTCATAACAAATTTATCAACAAAATAAATTTCTTTTGGTATTTCAAACTTGGTAAGCGTATTTTTTAAAATATTTTTATCCAATTTAAATGAAGTTTCCTCAATAACTAAAACTAATTTTTCACCCAATAATTTATCTGGTATACCAGTAACAAAAAAAGGCTGAAAAATAATTTGACTGAGTTTTTTTTCAATTT
>DAOUTI010000021.1 GCA_030626795.1 Flavobacteriaceae bacterium | reverse complement strand
TTTTTTATTTTAAGACATTCTAAAAATAGGTCTTTGTTTGTCTTAGAATGTCTTTTAACTTTATTGAAAAATAATTAATAATAACCTTCTTAGAAGATTTATTTACAGTTTTTTATAAAAATATGTCTTATTAATCTCAATTGTCTTGTGAAATATTTTTGAAAATAAAAATTTACATTTAAAAAAACTCCCACCAAAATGATGAGAGTTTTTTTACTTTTTTATAATCGTTAGAAAATTCAATATTATTATCCCATGGTATAGTGCCTTTTAATCTATGATAACGCATATAATATTTTACAGTTTCAGTAAACTTATCAATATTATCTTTTTTAGCAATATTTGATATTTTTACTTCTGTATCCGATTGCATATTGTTTAGAAAAGCAAACACTTTCCTTTCATATTTGTCTTTAGTTGGCGGTAATGCTATCATAAAACAATTTTCTACGTTGAACTTCAATTATCCGATTGTGTTTTTTCATATTTCTTATAGCACTTACCAGATCATGAATTGCCAATTGCAACCAATCGCTATTTTCAATTGCATTGTTTGTTACACCCAAATTGTTTTCTAGTAAATCAACAAGATTAGAGATTGTATCTACTTTATCTTTTTTCAACCTAAAAGCTTTTAATGTTTTTTCGGCTTGGGATAGTTGTTTTTTCATTGAGTTTTAAATTTTTGTTTTTGGAATCGTTTTTGATAGATATTTTGTTATAATGTATTCCGGTAAAAGGATCAATTGCCATTTAAAACAATTTAGGTGTATTAAATTCTTTACGTTCATCTTCAGTTAACCAGTCTTGTATAAAATAAGTATGATATCTTCTTCTGAAATCGGCATATTGTAATCTTTCATTGACTCCGATTCCTTGTAACCATGAAATAGGTATCTTAAACCGGTTTTGTTTATGCATATCCATTTTGTAAATATTTTTAAGTTTATCTTTAATTTGAGTTAATTGAAATTTTCTTGATCTAGTTTTATTTATGATTTCCAATAAATATTCGGGATGCATATTGATATAATCTAATTCGTAAGTAAAAAATATTTCTTTTACCGTATCTTCTATCGCTTTTTCCAATGGTGATTTGGTAGAAGCCATAATTTTAAAGAACTGCTCTGTAAGAAAATCTTTAGTTTCAAACCAAAGCCTGGTTTTTCTCTCATGGAATGGTACCCTATTTCTTAAGTAGTGAAGAAAAGCCGGAATTTCTCTTTTCATTTTTATTTCAAGATCTGGATCAATATTGTCTTCATCCAATGGAGGAACAGCAACAACAAACCACCTTTTATCATCTTGATCCATTTTCATAATACTTTCAGCATCATTTGAAGTCATTAGCACTTTACCGTAGTAAGGAATCTTTTTTACGTTGATTCCTTTATCCTCAATAAATGCACTATCCGCTGTAACCATTTGCTTTAATCGCTCTTTATCCTTCTTAGCTTCAACATTATCAGCACCCATAATTGCTTCGTCAATACCGATTATGAATTTTGAAATATAATGCCTGTTAAAGTTCATTTTAAACTGCTCATTATTAAGAATAGTTGCGTTTCCTTTATACACTTCATTCAGCCATTTTAATAAAGTACTTTTACCGGTTTGTTGTTCTTTTGATACTAAAATTGGCACCGGAAGCAAATGAGTAGGTTCTCGGTATTGAATGGTAAAATAATCGAGAGCAACAGTAAATGGATCGCCTTTGATATGATGTTCTTTCCCATCTTTATCAATATGAGCTTCTCCTTGAAAAATATGCTTAAGAAAGTTATATGTTGTACTCCAATCTCCTTTTTCTGGTTTGTAGAACATTTCTGCATAAAGATTAAATGCACCCTTTATTTCTTCTTTGTATTCATCTACCCAGTTAGGGTAAACGGTAAATGCATCGTATTTGGGAATTCCCTTTAAAAATCCTTTAAACTGCTCATAATCTTCTTTGATTTCACCTTTTGGAAATGGTATAATATCTCTTTCTGGTTCTTGGTATTTATTTATTATGTGAATAATTTTAAACCAATTACCTCCAACACGCATAAATTTTTTAATATCATCATGTCTTATAAATATTACTTTTTCGTAATTATAATAATAGATGGCATTTTTATATTTAAACTCTCTAATCCCTAAGTAATAGTTATATTTTTCATAAAAACTATTCACATTATCCAATCCAAAATATTTATACAGTTGTACGTTATAGTCTTTTCCTGTGACACATTGTGTTTTGAAATACGCTTTTGATTTGGTAAGTAAATGAAGATCTTTTACAATCTCTTCGATTGCGGTTTCGTGTTTTACTAAAAGATCATCTAATCCTTTAGCACTATCACTAAAACTTGTATTTATATGGGAAAAATAAACTTCTTCAATAGTATTATTTTGTAGAAAACTATTCATCGAATTTCTAAAATTCTTGGCTCCTGAAAAAAATGATAAAGGTCTATTGGTCATTTCTTTTTCAAATTCCCTTTTTACTACCATGGTATCCGCATCGGTTAGATAAACTACATTTTTAACCTTACAGGTTTTTATAAGCTCTTCTATCTCGTAATGGATAATTTTTATTTTATCATTTTCGGATTTTTCATTGTCATAAAATCCATGAATACTTGGTACTCCAATAATATCTATACCATGCATTGCTCCCTTAAAGGCTTTAAATTCACCTTCTGTAATAAAAAGAGTCTTTATAAATTTTTTGTCTTTGTATTTCTTAATTATTTGTGGCGGAAAAAATGGTTTTAACCCACTTCCTTTTGGAGATAGGTATTTATTGATTTTACCAGTTGCATTCGGTTTTGGATTGAGTATTCTGGTTCTTATGAATTTATCTTCCCATTTATTTTTGCCTCTTCTAAATTGGGCAGGAGTGCCATGAAGTGTAAAATAATTAATGAGGATATTTCCATATTCATCTGCTTCAAAAAAATGATGCAATCTAGTGTCCTTTGAAAAAGTATCATATGGAACATCTATACGATTCTGATAATTTGATATTTTAAGTTTTTTTAATCTGCTATTTAGATACTTGGGTTTAACAGGTTTGTTAATACTTAATCTTGTCTTTTCTTTTGTAAGAATATTCATTTGTCTATTTTCATATTAGTTAAGTCATAAATAGCTTTTACAAATTGCAGTTTGCATAGTAATTATGACTTTGTGTTACTTAATTAATTGTAAAGTGTATGTTAAAAAAATCTTGCTTTATAAAATGTAACGAAACAATTAGCTCGGATTACTCCGAGCTTTTTGTTGATATTTTATATCCTTTGCTTTCATCTTATTTAATGGAACAATTCGTTTTAAATGAAATAACGAATAACCAAGTTGATCTGAGATAATTTTATAAACATAATCATGTCTAATTTTTTCAATTGTGTACATTTTAAAAAACATTTTTTCAGCCTTTGAATGTTGTTTTTTGGCTAATTGTATTAATTCTTCTTTTCTGTTCATAGCTTTGTTATTAAAATAAAATTATTATCTTACGATACATTTGGTTATCAACACTATATATGTAATGTTCATAACCACACAAATGTAATATTTATGTTTACATTTGCAAGACTTATTTTAACTATAAATACACATTTGATATTATGTATATAAAAAGAATGCTTAATGAATTGGAGAAGAAAGGAATAAAAAAAAATGAACTCCCAGATAAACTAGGCATTTCTTATGGATCTGTATTAAACTATATGACTGGGAAAAGAGTAATGCCTATAAATGTATTTTTTGATATATTGAAGATTTTTGAACTAAACGTATGTAGTATTATGGATTGTAGTAGTTGTAACCACAATTATATAAATTTAAGAGCAACTAAGCTTGATATTAATAAGATTTCCGAATTAGAAAAAAAAATATTTGAACTCGAAATAAGATTGGATGAATGTAGAAAGAGTTTATCGAAATAAAGATGATATGACCTGTGTCATATTTGTGTCAAAAAAGTAATAAAAATTAATATTAACCAAGCGTAAGCCCTATTAAAATGGTTTAAAAACGTAAGATTTCGGGATGTAAAAATCCCTCCATCTCCACAAATTAAAACCTCAACTAACTTATTATTAAGTTGTTGAGGTTTTTTAGTTTACATATTTGTACAATTTTTGTATTGTAAATAATTTTATTATCTGAAGAAACAGCAGACAATTTCTTTTAATTAATTCTTGCCCATAATAAAACCAATGTAACTTTTCTATTTTATCAAGTTTAGCTTTCATATTTTCATCTGAATGGTTTATGTACCAAACTTTTTTAGGAGCACTCCAAAAATTAATTATTTTTTATGAGTATTTCTAATACTCATGTAGTGCTAACACACATCTAATATGAAGAAACAAAGGGTATTACCTGAGTTCAACCTAATATTTTTTTACAGTTTAGATGAATATTTTGCTTGAACAATATAAAAACAGGATGCATTTTAGTTGCCCCTAATAGGATTGTTAGTCATTGCATTATTCATTTATAAAAGAAACTTTTGTATTTTTATATTAAAAATTAATATCTTTTTGGTTTCTTTGTTATAAATGGGGATATCACATTCAAAAAATATAATAGAACTAATAAAACAAGGGGATGAAACGGCCTTAGAAAAAGTATACTCTGAAAACAGAGAAGCGTTTATTAACTTTTCAAAAAATTATAACATACAAAGGTATGATGCGGTTGATATTTACCAAGATGCAATAATTGCTTTGCAACAAAATGCAATTAATGGGAGAATTAATAATTTGACCAGTAGTGTTTCAACCTATCTATTTGCCATTGGAAAATTTAAAATATATCATTTTCATAGAAAAAACTCTAAAACTGAATATAATAACGATATTCAATTAGATGAAAAAAACTTTGATTTAGATGTTGACTTTTTAGACGAAGAGTTAACTAAACAACAAAGAATACTTAAAAAATATTTTCCCAAATTAGGCGAACGTTGTAAAAGTGTATTAAGTTTATTTTATTTTCAGGGTTATACTTTAGATGAAATAACTGAAATTTTAGATTATAGTGATAAAAAAGTACTAAAAAGTCAAAAATCAAGATGTGTAAAGCAACTTAAAGATTTAGTGAATAAAGCCATATGAATAATAGCGATTTAATAGAAAAATATTTTGAAAACTCTTTAACACCTAAAGAGCAATTGATTTTTAATGATTTATTACAAAATGATAAAACATTTAAAAAAGAGTTTATTTTCGAAAAAGATTTAAAAAAGGTAATAGCAATCAATCAAAAAGAAAACCTTAAATCTACACTTCAAAATTTTGAAAGTAAAATTGAAAATAAATCAAAAATTTTATTTTTGCCAAAAAAATGGCTGGTTGCCGCTTCAATAATTTTACTTGTTGGAATCGGTTTTTGGTTTGTAAAAAATTCCTATTTTCCATCTGACGAAAAACTTTACACACAAAATTTTGAACTTTACCGAAATATAATTCAACCCATTGTAAGGGGTGAAAATACGAATACCATAGAATACAAAGCCTTTGTTGCGTATGAAAATAAAGAATGCCATAAAGCCATAAATTTATTTAATTCGTCAATAAATTCAGAAGCAGATTATATCCGATTCTATAAAGCGATGTGTTATTTATCATTAAATAAAACATCAAATGCAATTAATTTACTTTTACCGATTGCAACGTCTGAAACTAAAAATGATTCCAATAAAAATTTTAAAGAAATTGCAAATTGGTATTTAGGTTTAGCCTATTTAAAAAATAATGAAAAGAATAAAGCGATATCCCAATTTTCTTTAATAGCAAATCATCCTGACAAATCGTATAAAAAAGAAGAGGCAAGTAAAATTTTAGATTATTTGAATTAAGATTTTTTTAGCTTAGAATTTCTTCTCCAATAAAGGAACCCAAATAAAAGAAGACCACTACCAATTAAATAATAATTTTTTTTGGATTGCTTTAAAGTATCGGTATTTCCGTTTAATACAAAACCCGACCAATAATAAGGGTGTTTTAAATAGACATCATTAGTTGAAGCCAAATAATTTAACTTAGCATTTTTTAAAGCTTCACTTTTTGTTTCTCCTTTTTCTAAATGTTTATAAAAGGCAACCATTATTTTTTTTGTTTCCTTATCAGGAACTTTCCATAAACTCATAATAACTGATGGGACTCCTGAAAAATGAAATGCTCTAGCCATACTCATAACCCCTTCACCTTTTTCCAATTTTCCAAAACCCGTATTACAAGCGCTTAAAACTGCTAAATTTGCTTTTGTATTGCTTAAATAGATTTCGGAAGCAGATAACTCACCATCACTAAAAATTAATTTATTATACATGGGGTTTTCATTATCAATTTTAGCATGCATGGCTAAGTGTAAAATTGAATAATTTTTATTATTGTCTAAAAAAGATTGTTTTTTAGAAGTTTCTCCAATAAATGTTTTGCCTTTAACAATTATTGAAATTGTTAATATTTCATCTAAAGTGCTAGATAAATCAAAGTCGCCTTTATATTTTGGTGAAAACCCTGCCCAATAATTAGGGGATGAATAATTAAAATAATCATTTTTTAATTCTAAAAATAAATGAGCTGAACCGGAATAACTTATGGTAAAATTTTCAATTAAAAAATTACCATCATCATTTAATAAAATTTCAAAGGGAATGTAATTTAGAACATTATCGGGTATAATCACCAAATTTTGTTTTGATTTGTCTAACTGTTGACCTAAGAGATAAAGGTATAGTCTTTTACTAATGCCATTGATATCATTTTGAGCAATTAAATCACTTTTAAATGTTTTGGTTTTATTCAATAACTCATTTGCAATCTCACTTTTTAAAAAAGTAATTTTATCATTGGAAATATTAAAAGTATATAAATTATTTTCTCCTAAAAAGTAAGTAATTAACTGGGTATTATTATCGATATTTTTTTGAATATCCAACAACTTTATAACCTTGTCTTGGTATTTTAAATTACTATATCTTGGGTAATTTGTTTCAAAAAAGACATGTAAACTATCTAATTTATTACTTAGCAATATTCTTTGATCTAGTAATTCACTAATAAATTCTTTATCAGGAGATTTTGCTGTTTTTTCGTAATATAAATCTATTTTGGTTAATTCTAAATCTTGTTTTGTTTTTGCTTCAAAATCTAATAAATCAACAGGAATTTCTGAAAACAACTTGTATTTAGAGTCTTGAAGACCTTCCAATAAGGTTATATTTCTGTTAGTTTCAGAGAGTTCAAAAGCTTTTTCTAAATATTTTTTATCCTTAGTTTTATGGTAAAGCGCCCAGCATGTATTTAGGCCTTTTTCAAAAACCTGACGATACTCATTAGCAAAATTAATTTTTGATTGATCTGAAGAAAAGTTTTTTTGCGACAATTTTATTAAAGCAATCTCTTGGTCAATTAAAAGAAACTTGTTTTTAAGAAAATTAATATCATCGGTTTTATCGTACTCCTCTTTAAACCAATCTCCCATTAACACTAGTGCGTCAAGTGATTGAAAAGGAGCGATTACTTGATTTAAATTATTTTTATCATAAGCTGCTGAATTAAAAA
Organism: Flavobacteriaceae bacterium; assembly: GCA_030626795.1. Taxonomy (GTDB): domain Bacteria; phylum Bacteroidota; class Bacteroidia; order Flavobacteriales; family Flavobacteriaceae; genus Lutimonas. The sequence continues at coordinate 14,949 of DAOUTI010000021.1, read as the reverse complement.
CTTGAGTAATAAAAGCAAAGAATTTTTCTTTTTGATTTCTTTTTTTTGCAATTTCAGCTAAATAATAGTAATTATCGGCTATAATATCATTTTTATACCCAAACACATTAATGTTTTTATTTAAAGCATCTAGCAATAAGTTTTCAGCGACCCCTAGTTTTATGTCTTGTTTTATATACATCATTGCTAAATAAGCTTTAGCATTTGCTAAATATTGAGAGCTTTTAATTTTTTCTCCTATTTTGATGGCTTTTTTATAATATACTTCTGCCTCATTATACTGTTTGTTTAAAGTTAAAGTTTCGGCCAATTTGTAGTTGCTTTCACAAGTCCACTTATGAAACTCACCATAAGTATTCTCTCTAATCTTTAAACTCTTTTCTAATAAGGTGATAGCTTCTTTGTATTTTTTTTTAGAAATTAATATATTGGCGTATGAGTTGTAAACAAAAGTCATGTTTGGATTAAATTCACCATAAGATTCCAAACCAACATCAATAGCCTTTTCAGAGTATTCTTCAGCTTTAGTTATTTGTTTTCTGAAAAAATATAAATGAGCAATTCCTACATAAACATCTGATAAAAAGGTTGTTTTATTTTCGCTCTTTAACAAATATTGCTCGGCTTCAAGATATAATTTTAGTGCTTTTTTGGGTTGTGCTAAATCTTCATATAGTATAGCTAAATTATATGCAGAAACAGCTAAAGCATAGGGATTTGTCTTTATCTTTTTCTTGATATCAAATGATTTTTCGTAATAGTAGCTAGTACTATCATAATCTGATAAAAAATAATAATTTACACCAATGGTATTATAGCTATCGGCAATATTAAAACTGTCTTTAATTTTAAGCGTTATTTGTAAAGATTTTTTAGCGACATCTATGGATTCTTTATAAAGCCCAAGGTTTCTTATAACTTTCGCTTTGGTTTGGTAAGTTATTGCAAAATAATTTAGTTCGCCATTCTGTTCGTTTAAAGTAGCAAGTAAATGGTCTAACACTTTATTTGCTTGAGAGAATTTACCAGCTCTATTTAATTGAGCCGCTTTAACATTTTGTAGCTGAACATAAGCACTATCTATTTCTTGAGAAAAAACAAATAATGGCAGTAAAAAGAAAAATAGTCTTATGGTATTTTGGTTTAGCCTCGTCACATGGCTAATTTAAATATTTTATTATTGAGAATATACTTTTTTAAGATAAACCTTGGTAAACTCTTTGTAACGAATATTGATTAATAAATAAATCTTATTTATTTTTTGTGCTTCTCAGCAACCTCTTCTAATTCATTATACCAAGCTTCTCCAAATTTTCTAATTAAGGCTTGCTTTACAAATTTATAAACAGGTACTTGTAGTTCTTTACCTAAAACACAAGCGTCATCACAAATTTGCCAATGGTGATAATTTACAGCCGAAAACTCACTATAATCTTGAATTCTTACAGGGTATAAATGACAAGAAACAGGTTTTTTGAAGGTAACCTCTCCCTGGTTATATGCTTCTTCTATGGCACAAAGCGCTGTATTATTTTCGTCAAAAATTACATAAGCACAATCGGCGTTATTAATTAAAGGCGTTTCATGTTCTCCATCAGCATTTGTGGTATAGATACCTTGTTTCTCGATAGCCTCAACACCTTCTTTTCTTAAATAGGACTTTACAATAGGGTAAATAGCCTTCATTATTTTTAATTCACCTTCTTCTAATGGAGCGCCTGCATCACCATTAATACAACAAGCACCTTTACATGCGCTCAAATTACAAACAAAATCTTTTTCAATAATGTCTTCTGAAACTATAGTTTTTCCTATTTGAAACATTTTCTTTAAATAAAAATATTTTGTAAAAATACAGTATTTACTTTTTAGTTAAAACAACTATATTTGTTTTAACTAAAAACATTAAAATGGAACTTAATTTTAAAGAAATTATTACAGCAACTATGATTTTATTTGCTGTAATTGATATCATAGGTAGTATACCAATTATCATTGATTTACGTCAAAAAGTTGGGCATATTCAATCAGAAAAAGCATCTATTGTTGCGATGCTAATCATGATACTTTTTTTATTTTTAGGAACAGAAATTTTAAAATTAATTGGTATTGATGTGTATTCATTTGCAGTAGCAGGAGCTTTGGTAATTCTATTTTTAGCTTTAGAAATGGTATTAGGGATTGAGTTATTTAAAGACGATGCCCCAGAAACTGCTAGTGTGGTTCCATTAGCGTTTCCTTTAATTGCTGGAGCAGGTACAATGACAACAATTTTATCGCTTAAAGCGGAATTTCATACAGAAAATATTATTGTAGCCATCATTTTGAACATGGTTTTTGTTTATTTGGTGTTGAAATTTTCTGTTAAAATTGAAAAGTTTTTAGGAAAAGGAGGATTAAATGTTGTTCGAAAAATATTTGGAGTAATATTATTGGCGATAGCAATCAAACTTTTTGCCTCTAATATTCAAGGCTTATTCAATTAAAAATAAATTATTAAAATGTTTGATATGAATTTTGATGTATTAATTATAGGAGGTGGCGCAGCAGGAATGTCTTGTGCTTTGGTATTAGGTTCAGCGAAAAATAAACCATTTGCTACCGATAAAAAAATTGGGATTATAATGCATCAAAAAACTTCAGCTTTAGCTAGTGGTTTATTTAATAATGTTTTAGGGATGAAACCTGGTACAACAGGAAAAGAAATTCTTGATAATGGTAAAAAACAGTTAGCAGAGAGCTTCCCTCACGTAGTCCAAATTGAAAAAGAAAAAGTCACAAAAATTGAAGGCAAAGCAGGGAATTTTACTGTCTTTACAAATAAAAATACTTATCAGGCTAAAACTATAGTTGTTGCTATAGGGCCTTCCAATTTATTTAATATCGAAGGCTTAATGCAATTTGTTGAACCCCACCAAAACTTACCAGCCGCAAAAGAACGAATTCAATTAAAAAACACAAATCATAAGGTCGCAGATGGTATTTATGTTGCAGGGGTATTAGCTGGCTGGAGAAGTCAGTTTTCAATTGCTGCAGGTAGTGGAGCTCATGTTGCTACGGATATTTTAACCGCTTGGAATAATGGTAATCATACTATGATTCACGATGTTGTTTCATAAAAAAACCTATTGCACTAAAGGATAACCTTCTTTATTCAATTCAATTACTTTATTTATCATTTTGTCTTGCTCATTTATAATTTTAAAATAAGTATTAATATCAAATATTTGTTGAGCAAATAAAGCCTTTAAATATTTTTTTAAATTTGGCTTTTCAAAAGTATCTAGAGTTTGAAACTCTTCGGGAATGCTGTTCAAATACATATTAAAGATTTCATTATTTTTATCAAAATCGCTTATAAATCTATCTAATGTCCAATCGGTAAATTCATTTCTATGCGTATCTGCATAATTAAAAACAAAATCATTTAATTTACGATAATGGATATTGCCAAAATACATGGTTGTATCGATTGCCACAAAAACATCAGGAACAATACCACCACCACCATAAACAATTTTCCCTTTTGGAGTGGTATATTTTAGAGTGTCGTTCACTTTAATACTATCTGCACTCATCAATTCACCGCCATCAAATCTTTTTTCAAATTCACTGAAATACAAATTATTTCCATCATGACCGTAAGGTTTTTGAATAGATCTTCCTGTTGGGGTATAATATCTTGAAACGGTAAGTCTAACTGCCGAGCCATCGCCTAAGTCCATTTCTTGTTGTACCAAGCCTTTACCAAAAGATCGTCTTCCAACAATGGTTCCTTTATCATTATCCTGTAAGGCACCTGCAACAATTTCACTAGCCGAAGCTGATGAACCGTTAATTAAAACAAAAACATGCCCATTTTCAAAATCACCTTTTTTAGTAGCAAAAGTTTCGTCAATTTTATCTCTTTTATTTTTGGTAAAAACAATGAGTTTACCATCTTCTAAAAATTCATCAATAATTTCGGTAGCAACTTGCATATATCCACCAGGATTGTGACGTAAATCAAGTACTAATTTTTGCATTCCCTGATTTAATAAATTGGTTAGCGCAATTTTAAATTCATCATAAGTAGTGGCGGCAAATTTATTAATTTTTATATATCCAAGTTCATCATTCAACATATAAAAAGCATCTACGCTTTGAATTGGTACATCACCTCGAGTAATTGAAAAAGGAATATTTTTATTCTCCGACTTTCTAAAAACAGTAATATCAACAGTAGTGTTTGGTTCTCCTTTTAAAGTTTTTAAAACATAACTGCTATTAATATTTTTACCATATAAAGTGTCATTATTTGCTATTAAAATTCGATCTCCTGCTTTAATTCCTGCTCTTTTACTTGGTCCATTTTTTAGCACTTTGACAACAGTTAATGAATCTTTAAACATTCGAAATTGAATACCTATACCTACAAATTTTCCATTCATGGTTTCGGCAATACGATCATGCTCTTGTGCAGGAATATATACAGAATGGGGATCTAATTTACTCAACATGTTTTTAATTGTACCGTCTAATAAACTATCGGTATCAACTTCATCAACATATTCATATTGAATATAATCAATCAATCGCTTTATTTTTTTTTCTTGAGGAGTTCCTCCAAAAAAAGTTAGCGTCTTTTTTTGATAGTTTAATGAGCTACCTAAAAAAACACCAAAAGCAATTGCGATTGCTATGATTAATGGAAGATATATTTTTGTTTTGTTATTCATTTATAGGTAAAAATAAAGTTTCAATATTTGCCTTTTTTAAAAAATCTAAACCCGAATTGTCTTTATAATCATTTGCGTAAACCAGCCTTTTAATTCCAGCTTGATGAATGAGTTTACTACAATCTTTACAAGGTGACAAGGTTATATACAATGTAGCGCCGTTACAAGCTTGGGTTGAAGAAGCAACTTTTAATATGGCATTGGCTTCAGCGTGTAAAACATGCCATTTTGTATTACCTTCTTCATCTTCACAGCAATTATCAAACCCAGTAGGTGTTCCGTTATAACCATCAGAAATAATCATTTTTTCTTTAACGATTAAAGCACCAACTTGTTTTCGTTTACAGTGTGAAAGTTTTGCCCATTCACTTGCCATTTTTAAATAAGCAAGATCATATTTACGTTGTTTTTTATCTAACATTTTTTCTTTTTGAAGCAATTGACTAATTCCGCTAAAGCGAAAATAGTTAACTTTTAAGAAGTTGTTGTTAAAAATTTACCAAAACTTTCTTTCGATTAACATCGGAATTACGATTCCTATTATGATAGATGACACTACCAATACCCAATCTCTTTTTGTTCGTTTAAAAATATTTAAAACCAAATAACTTAAAACTAAAATGCAAAATACTATAATAAGTTGTGCAATTTCAATGCCAATTGCAAATTCAATTAATGGAAGTATTTTATCGCTAGTGTCATCCATTAAAATTTTAAAATAATTGGAAAAACCAAAGCCATGAATCAGCCCAAAAATTAATGCAAAAAAAGCAGTGATACCAATATTATTTCGTAATTTTTTAATGGTAAAAATATTGTATATAGCTGCAATTAAAATGGTTAACGGAATTAAAAATTCAATAATATCCATCTTTACATAAACAATATTAAAGGCAGATAAAGTTAACGAAAGTGTGTGGCCAATGGTAAAAGCTGTAATTAACCAAACTGTTTTTTTCCAATCTTTGAAACTATAAAATACGGTAAGAACTATTAAAAATAAGATATGGTCGTAAGCTTTCCAATCTAAAACATGATGTAAACCTATTTTGATGTAAAATATAAAATCATCCATAAATTAATACTTTATTTTTTTAAAGAAATCCCATAATACAATACCACAACTCACCGAAATATTTAAAGAATGTTTTGTGCCAAATTGCGGAATTTCAACACAAAAATCAGATTGTGTTACTACTTCTTGCTGTACACCTTTTACTTCATTTCCCATCACAATGGCATATTTTTGATTTTTTACTACTTTAAAATCTTGTAATAGGGTGCTATTTTCTGCCTGCTCAATACTTACAATTTTAATTTTTGAATCTTTTAATTTTTTAATTAGTGTAAGCGTATCGTCAACATATTCCCACGCTACAGTTTCTGTAGCCCCCAAAGCTGTTTTATGAATTTCTTTGTGTGGAGGTTTTGCAGTAATACCACACAAATATATTTTTTCAATTAAAAAAGCATCACTGGTTCTAAAAACCGAACCAATATTGTTTAAACTTCTAATGTTATCTAAAATTACAATTAAAGGAATTTTATCTGCTTTTTTAAATTCTTCAACTTCTAACCTTCCTAATTCGCTATTTTTTAGTTTACGCATTTCAATTATTTGCTCTAAAATTTCTAGTATAAAATGATATCTTTGTAAGATTCTGAAATACAAAAATAGAGATTTAAACTTTAAACCTGAGTTCGACCTAAGCTTTGTTTACAGTTTGAATGAATTTTTATTCAATTCGTAGGTGTATTTTTGAAGGACTAACGGGTTAGTTTGAAAAAATGTGGCAAGAATTGGGAAAAATTCATCAAATCCTTTGGAAATTCAAAGAAAAGGCAATCTTTTCGGTTAAAATTATTAAGATATCTAGATATTCCTTTTAATTTTACCCTTCAAATCTAACCTCTTCTTAGGATTCTGTAAATTAAACTTAGGTCGAACTCAGGTTTTAATAAAAACACCATCACATTGGCTAAAACAAAAGTAAAAAAAGTAACCCCATTAATGCAGCAATACAATAATATCAAGGTGAAATATCCTGATGCTATGCTGCTTTTTAGAGTAGGTGATTTTTACGAAACCTTTGGAGATGATGCCAAAAAAGCTGCCAAAATTTTAGGAATTGTATTAACCAAACGTGGTGCAGGAAGTGAAACCGAAACTGCTTTGGCAGGTTTTCCATATCATTCTTTAAACACCTATTTACCTAAATTAGTTAAAGCCGGATTAAGAGTTGCCATTTGCGATCAATTAGAAGATCCTAAAATGACAAAAACTATCGTAAAACGTGGTGTAACCGAATTAGTTACTCCTGGAGTTGCTTTAAATGATGAGGTTTTACAAGCTAAAAAAAATAATTTTTTAGCGGCAGTTCATTTTGGTAAAAAACAAATCGGAATTTCTTTTCTAGATGTTTCAACGGGCGAATTTTTAACTGCCCAAGGGAATGCAGAATATATCGACAAATTGTTGCAAAATTTTGGTCCGAGCGAAATATTAGTCCAAAAACAATTTAAAAAAAGATTTAGTGACAATTTTGGTGAACAGTTTTACACTTTTTATTTAGAAGATTGGATTTTTCAAAATGACTTTGCTAATGAAATTTTATACAGTCATTTTAAAATAAAATCTTTAAAAGGTTTTGGTATTGCTGATTTGGTAGAAGGAATTATTTCCGCAGGAGCGGTATTACATTATTTATCAGAAACGCAGCATCATAAATTAGAGCATATTACCAATATCCATCGTGTTGTAGAAGATGATTTTGTTTGGATGGATAAATTTACTATTCGTAATTTAGAGTTGTATTACTCCACTTCTGAGCAAGCGGTAACTTTGCTAGATGTTATTGATAAAACCATTTCGCCTATGGGCGGAAGGTTGCTAAAGCGCTGGTTGGCATTGCCTTTAAAGAATATAGTAGAAATTCAAAAACGTCATGAAATAGTAAAATATTTTATAGAGAACGAAGGTTTTTTTAACACCATTAATTACCAAATAAAGCAAATAAGCGATCTAGAACGACTTATTTCAAAAGTAGCTACAAACAAAATAAATCCACGCGAAGTAGTATTGCTAAAAGACTCTTTAAAAGCCATATTACCAATTAAAGAAGCAGCGAGTCTAAGCAAAAATAAAACCTTGCAAAATCTTGGAAATGAAATAGATAATTGCATTAATTTGATTGATGAAATTTCAAAAATTTTGTTTCAAGATGCTCCTGTAAATATCAATAAAGGTAACGCTATTGCGGAAGGTGTTTCAAGTGAGTTAGATGAATTACGTGCTATTTCTAATTCGGGAAAAGCGTATTTGGATGCTATGGTAATTCGTGAAAAAGAACGCACACAAATTTCAAGTCTAAAAATCGCTTTTAATAACGTTTTTGGTTATTATATTGAAGTAAGAAATACACATAAAGACAAAGTGCCAGAAGAGTGGATTAGAAAACAAACCTTAGTTTCTGCCGAAAGATATATTACCGAAGAACTCAAAGAATACGAATCTAAAATTTTAGGAGCCCAAGAAAAAATCAGTAAAATTGAATTGGAATTATTTAACGGATTGTTACATTTTATACTTCCTTTCATTCAAAAAGTTCAAAAAAACGCCCAAATAATTGCTCAAATTGATTGTTTGAGTTCTTTTGCTAAAGTGGCTACCGAGAATAATTATGTACGCCCAATTATTGATAAAACTACTAATATTGAAATCAAAAACGGGCGGCATCCTGTAATTGAAAAACAATTACCTGTTGGCGAAGAATATATTGCTAATGATTTGGTTTTAAACCGAAACCAGCAGCAAATAATTATGATTACGGGGCCAAATATGAGTGGTAAATCGGCAATTTTACGACAAACAGCGTTGATTGTTTTATTGGCGCAAATGGGTAGTTATGTGCCAGCTCAAAATGCCAAAATTGGTGTGGTTGATAAAATATTTACACGAGTTGGTGCTAGTGATAATATTTCGATGGGCGAATCTACTTTTATGGTAGAAATGAATGAAACGGCCAATATTTTAAATAATTTATCAGAAAGAAGTTTAATTTTATTAGATGAAATTGGTAGAGGTACAAGTACTTATGATGGTATTTCTATTGCTTGGGCTATAGCCGAATATTTACACGAACATCCGGCGAAAGCCAAAACTTTGTTTGCCACACATTACCATGAACTCAATGATATGAGTGAAACTTTTGAACGGATTAAAAATTATAATGTATCGGTAAAAGAACTAAAAGATGACGTTATTTTTTTAAGAAAATTAGTTGCCGGTGGTAGTAAGCATAGTTTTGGAATTCATGTGGCAAAATTGGCAGGTATGCCTACTCCTGTTTTACATCGCGCTAACAAAATGTTAAAACATTTAGAAAAAAGCCATGCCTCTGAAGATATTCAAGCAAAACTTAAAAATGCTGCCGATAATGATATGCAATTGAGTTTTTTCAATTTAGATGATCCTTTATTAGAAGAAATAAAAGAAGAAATTTTATCTACCAATATAGATACGCTTACCCCAATTGAGGCTTTGATGAAATTGAATGAGATTAAGAGGATGTTGGTGAATAAGTAATAAAAATAATCAAGGTCTAAACTTTGAGTGAAGCCTTGATTTATTTTTATTACTTATTAAACGACTATTTCCACAACGGTTATAGTCATCTCATGAATCAAAAAATATTGTACCTGAGATCTATAAATTCATTTTCAAAATAACTCATTTTCAAATCCTCTAATTGTATTATATTTGTACAATAATTAAGTAACTATGTATTTATTTATCAGTGGTGCCGAAATATTTGTAATTGGAGTAATTGTAGTGATGTTATTTGGTGCAGATAAAATACCCGAAATTGCTCGTGGTTTAGGTAAAGGGATGCAACAATTAAAAAATGCAACCAATGAAGTAAAAAAAGAGATTAATAGTACAGCAAAAAAACAAGGTATTGATACCGAGTTTACACGTGATATTCAAAAAGAAGTAAAAAAAATAAGAAATAAGGTACAAGATAATATTGAAGATATTACTGGCCCTGTAAAACGCGGTTTATAATTTGACACTCTTAGATGAAATTATTCAATACGATAAAGAATTACTAGTTTTTTTAAATGGCTTGGGTAACGAAAACTGGGATACATTTTGGATGACTCTTACCAATCAATTTTCATGGATTCCTTTATATGTTTTATTTTTAGTATTAATTTTTAAAGCATTAGGCTGGAAAAAAGGTTTGATTTTAATGCTGTTTACAGCACTTTTAATAACCTTTTCAGATCAATTAACCGTTTTTATAAAAAATTATACCGAAAGATTACGCCCCAATCGAGACCCTCAAATCAATGATATTATTCGAATAATAAAAAATAACAAAAGCTTTAGCTTTGTTTCTGGTCATGCTACAACTTCTACAGCAGTTAGTTTGTTTATGCACCTTACTTTGAAAAAATATTATAAATACACCATTTTCTTTTTTATATGGCCACTTTTATTTGCTTATAGCCGAATTTATATTGGTGTACATTTTCCAATTGATGTTACCATGGGAGCATTATTAGGCCTATTAATTGGATTTGTTTTTTATAGATTGAGTGTGAAACTGTTATTAAAAATTGATTCAAAGAATATAAAAGTTAAGAATTCTTAAAATCTTATAACAAAAAGTGGGGCTCAAAAATATTTTACAAATAGGTACTCATATTCTATCATTAATTCATTTTGTCATTCACTCATTGCATTAAACCACCATCAAATTACAACCTCTAATATCAGAGTTATCAAATCGGCCAAGTATTTCAAAAGTGCCATCAGGACAGGTTTTACCTAAATCTTGCGTTGCAATAAACGAACAAGAGTTGATATTCGCCAAATCAATTACATTGATCCCGCCAGTTCTATTTTGTGGTAAAAATGTTAAAGCATCTTCGGTGTCACGAATTAAAATTTTCATCCATGGCGGAGTTTTAAAAATACCATTGCCATGGGAATAAGCTTGTGATAATAACTCGGTCATGCCATATTCCGAATGAATTTTTGCAACACCAAAACCGGCACACAATATTTGATGTAATTCTTCTTTAATCATTTCTTTTCGCTGGCCTTTCATTCCGCCAGTTTCCATAATGATGGTGTTTTTTAGATGAAATTGTGTTAATTCAATCAAATCTAATAAAGCATAAGAAACACCTATGAGTAGCACTTTTTTATTTTGTTTATCTAAGTGGGTTAATTTTTTCGATAATTCTTCTAAATTATGTAAGTAAAATCCACTTTCTTCCGATTCACTGTTTTTTATAAAATCGTTAACCATATATATTAATGAAGAGCCTTTGCGTTCTAAATAACTTGGTAAAAGTGCCAAAACAGTATAGTTTTTAATATCTCCATAAAAATGCTGAAACCCTTTAGTAAAACTATTTTGATAAACGTTTAAATCGGTTACATAATGCTTACTTTGTTGCATTCCAGTAGTTCCGCTACTTAAAAAAATTTGTTGTATTTTCTCTTTCGAGGAAAGAATTTCGTGTGTTTTAAAAAACTGAATTGGTAAAAAAGGAATTTGCTCTAAGCTAGTTATAGTTTTAGGATTAACATGAAGAAATTTTAAAAAACTAGTATAAATTATATTATTAACCGCCTGGTGTTTAAACACTTTTAAAGCAAGTTCTTCAAAACTTTTCACAGTATTTATATTAAAAATGGGAAGAATTTGCATGTAAATAATTTACACAAAAGTAAGTCTTTTTTACGCAACCAATTCCTGTAAAAAGTATCTTTAATGGTACCAAAGAGAACCACAACCTTGAAAAAATTTGTATGAAAAAGATACTTTTTACATTTTTTAGCTTAATTTTATTGCTTTCTTGTTCAGATGATGATACAAATTATCATTATGAATTGTTGCCAATTGTTGAGGCGGAAGTTCCTAATGAATTTGAATTTGGAAACATTTATAATATTACTGTAAAATATATTCGTCCAGATGACTGTTATATATATAGTGATATTTTATATGAATATGATTTTGATACTAGAAACGTAGCCGTTATTTCAACGGTTGTTGAAGATAATAATTGTGAAATATTAGATGTAGAAGAAAGTTTAACTTTTAGGGTACAGGCTTTACAAACGAGTCCGTATATTTTTAAATTTTGGCAAGGAGATGATGAAAATGGCAACCCCATTTATTTAATTATTGAAGTGCCAGTAATAATAAATAGTAATAAAAGCGCCAATGAGTCTAAAAATACTCATACAAAAATGTAAAAAAAGAGATGTAAAATCTCAATCAGAAATTTACCAACTTTTTGCTGGTAAGTTATTTGCATTGTGCTTAAAATATTCAAAAACACATCAGGAAGCTGAAGATAATTTACAAGAAGCTTTTATAACCATATTTAAAAAAGTAAATCAATTTAAATTTAAAGGATCTTTTGAAGGTTGGATGAAAAGAATTGTGATTAACACAGCTTTACAAACTTATAGAAAGAAAAATATTTTAAATTTAGTAGAAGAAAATTATCCTGATGAAGTTGAAGTAGAAATTGATGAAAATGAAATTTCATTAGATTTTTTATTAAAAATCATTCAAGAATTACCTGATAGGTATCGCATGGTTTTTAATTTATATGTATTGGATGGTTATTCGCATAAAGAAATTGCAAGTTTATTGGGTATTGCTGTAGGAACATCAAAATCAAATTTATCAAGAGCGAGATTGATATTGAAAGGAAAGGTAGAGTTAAATCAACAAAAACAAAGCGTGGGGCTGTTTTAAGATGTTAGAAAGAAAAAATATAGATAGGGTTTTTCAAGAAAACTTAAAGGATTTAGAAATTTATCCTAGCAAGGTTGTTTGGAATAATATTGAAAAATCCTTGCATGAAACGAATTATAAAAAGACAATAACTCTATGGCAGCGGTTAAGTGGTGTCGCTATGGTTTTAGTGCTTTTTTTATCAGGGGGCATTTGGTATAATAATTCAAAAACAGTTACAACTTCAATAAATAATGTTTCAGAGAATAAAGTAGATAAAGTTGCAGTAGAAAATCAAATTCCAGTAATTCAAATACCTAAAAATAAGTATGATAATTTGGTTCAAGGTCAAAAATCTAAAAGGGAAAAGCTTATAAAAACAGAACCGATTTTTGTAAAAAATCCAAATAGTAATGTAATTGTAACCTCTTCTGATATTTCGACCGTTTATCAAACAATTGAAAATAAATATATTGTAAATAAAAAAGACTTTATTGATGAGATAAAGAATAAAAATATAATAGCTGATGCCGATATTGAAAATAGAATAAAAGAAGATAACAAAGAGATAGTAAATAACAAAAAATGGTCGGTTGGACCAACAGTAGCCCCTGTTTATTATAACACTTTGCAAAGTGGTTCGTCAATAAGTGATAATTTATCTAATAATTCTAAATCAGCAGATGATGCTTTATCTGTAGGAGTAAAAGTTAATTATCAATTAACTAAAAAAATTCAAATCCAATCGGGGCTTAATAAAGTGGAATTGGCATACAATACAGAAGATGTTAATGCATATATTTCTTCGGTTAAAAATGCAGATAATAATATTAACACAAATAAACCCGGAGTTATTGTAACACCAATTTCTAATTTGCAAAATGATTTACCATCCTTAAATGATATTAATAAATCTAGTGTAAGTGGAACTTTAAATCAATCTATTGAATATTTTGAGCTCCCAATTGAAATGAAATATAATCTGTATGATAAAAAAGTAGGATTAAATTTAGTAGGTGGTTTTAGTACATTTATATTAACTAAAAATACAGTTACTATTGCCTCTCAAAATAACATTACCAATCTTGGGGAATCTAATAATTTAAATAGTTTTAATTTTAGTGGAAACCTTGGGGTAGATTTAGATTATAAAATTAATAAAAGTTGGTATTTAAATGTGGCACCAATGTTTAAATATCAATTTAATACTTACTCAAATAATTCAGGTAATTTCAGACCTTATTACTTTGGTGTTTATTCAGGTTTAAATTATAAATTTTAAGAACAAACTGTTTTTGATAAAAAAGGTAAGCTAAATTTAGCTTACCTTTTTTGTATTCAAAAATAAATAAATGTTTAATTTATAACAGTTTTAACTAAAAAAGTTTAAAAATTATAAATGAAGTAATTGAAATACATTAATTTTGTATTTCAATCTTTTTTGAAAGATTAATTTTGATAATAATAAATATAAAATATATAGAAAATGGAAGCTGTAGCAACTGATTTTGGAATAAAAGAAGCTCTTATTCAGTTAGGAGTTAAAGATATTAATGATGGAACTTCAACAGGCTCTGTAAGTTTTTCTAATGGAGAAATTTTAGAATCCTATTCGCCAGTTGACGGTGAATTAATAGGTAAAGTAAAAACTACGAGTAAAGAAGATTATGAAAAAGTTTTAGATAGTGCAACTTCTGCTTTTAAAACTTGGAGATTGATGCCAGCACCTCAACGTGGTGAAATAGTACGCCAATTTGGAGATAAATTACGTGAATTAAAAGAACCTCTTGGCAAATTAGTTTCTTACGAAATGGGTAAGAGCTATCAAGAAGGTTTGGGTGAAGTTCAAGAAATGATTGACATTTGTGATTTTGCTGTCGGTTTGTCTCGTCAATTACACGGTTTTACAATGCATAGTGAGCGTCCAGGACATAGAATGTACGACCAATATCATGCATTGGGTGTAGTTGGAATTATCTCGGCTTTTAATTTTCCAGTAGCAGTTTGGGCATGGAACACAGCCTTAGCATGGATATCTGGTGATGTTTGTGTTTGGAAACCTAGTGAAAAAGCACCTCTTTGTGGAATTGCTTGTCAAAATATTGCAGCAGCAGTTTTTAAAGAGAATAATTTATCAGAGGGTATTTCTTGTTTGATTAATGGAGATTATAAAGTTGGTGAAATGATGACTACCGACAAGCGTGTACCATTAATTTCTGCAACAGGTTCCATTCGAATGGGAAAAATTGTTGCCCAAAGAGTTGCCGAGCGTTTAGGCAGATCTTTATTAGAGTTAGGTGGCAACAATGCAATTATTGTGACTCCTGATGCAGATATTAAAATGACTGTTATTGGCGCAGTTTTTGGCGCAGTTGGTACTGCTGGTCAGCGTTGTACTTCAACACGTCGTCTAATTATTCACGATTCTATTTACGATAAAGTAAAAGATGCAGTAACCGCTGCTT
>DAOUTI010000126.1 GCA_030626795.1 Flavobacteriaceae bacterium | reverse complement strand
ACCCTCTCGATATTCTCTCCAAGCATGACCAGATAAATAACCTCTAATTACCATTTCAACTTTAAATGGTTTTGCTAAATACCCCACAGCGTTTCCTTTTTTTAAAGTGAAATAACACGAATTTTATTTTTTGTTTTTTGTTTTTCTGTTTTCCCCATTTTATCGTATCAAGTCTTTTGCAAGCCCAATAGCGCTTTTTTTTTGTGTCTTCATAACACAAATAAAATTTATTGAAACCGGTTTCAATAAATTTTAAGGCAGCCACTACCGTTTTAATCATGTCAAACTCACGTTAATAAAATCACTTACTAAACCCTAAAAATCATAGGGTTTCTGGATATTTTACTTTTTTTTACCTATTTTTGAAAACTAATCAATTATTCAAACTTAAAATATACAAAATGAAAAAATTATTTATTGGTGTTGTTCTTGTTTTTTTTGGAACAAGTATATTTGCTCAAACAGCAAATGATTATTTAGAAGTAAGTAGAGGTGTTCTTAAAACAGAAAAAAAAGCCGCTATAGCTGAAGCTATGCAATTATCAGATACAGAAAGTCAAGCTTTTTGGCCATTATATAATGAATATAATGAAAAAATGTATGTAATTAATACAGATTTATTTAATACTATACAAGATTATTCAAAGCATTATGAAAACATGACTGATACAAAAGCTTTAGAGTTATGGGCTAATGCTGAGAAAGTAGAATTAGAATTATTTAAGCTTAAAAAAACATATTTTAAAAAGTTTTTAAAGATTTTACCTCCAACAAAAACTGTAAGATATTTTCAAGCAGAAAATAAGATAAAAGCACTTGTTGATGCTGAATTGGCTTTGGAGATTCCTTTATTTGAAGAAATGAAATAGAGAACCTATTGCGTTTAAAAACCAAAAAAATCCTTTCAAAATTATTTGAAAGGATTTTTTTTACCTAAATTTTCCATTTTATATTGCAGCCAATACTTGGTTTTTGATTTTGAGATATTTCATTTCCATCAAGTAGATTTTGTAATGCATTTCTTAAATCTTTTCCCGTTACCGGAATTCCGTTACCAGGCCGAGAATTATCTAACTGACCTCGATAAACCAATTCTAAATTTTCATTAAAAATATAGTTATCAGGTGTACAGGCAGCATCATAAGCTTTTGCAACCTCTTGTGTTTCGTCATACAAATATGGGAATGGGTAATTAAAATCTAATGCATTTTGTTTCATTAAATTTGGGGCATCTTGTGGATAATTTACAACATCGTTTGATGAAATTGCTATAAATGAAATTCCTTTTTCACTAAAATCTTTGGCAATATTTACCAATGCTTCATTAACATGAATAACAAACGGACAGTGATTACAAATAAAAAATATAACCGTTGCTTTATTCCCCTTTAAACTATTAAGAGACAATTTTTTATTGCTAATAGTATCAATCAAATCGAAATTTGGTGCTTTTGTTCCTAAAGGAATCATATTTGATGGTGTACGTGACATAATTTCTGTAAATTTATCTTTCAAAAATAATAAAATATGACTAAAGAATTGATTTCATTTGAAGACTTTCAAAAAGTTGATATTCGAATCGGAACAATTATAGAAGTAAATGATTTTATAAAAACTAGAATACCTGCATATCAAGTCAAAATTGATTTTGGTAGATTAGGTATAAAAAAATCCAGTGCACAAATAACAAGTTTGTATACTAAATCTCAATTACTAAACAAACAGGTATTGGCTGTCATCAATTTTGAACCTAAACAAATTGCCAATTTCATGAGTGAATGTCTTATTTTAGGAATTCAAAACGGGAAAGAAGTTGTACTTTTACAAACGTATAAAAATGCAAAAAACGGCACTAAAGTTTCATAAAAATAGTAATGAAAGTTAAACTAAAACAATTAGCCACTAATTTAGAAGGAGATTTATATTTTGATAATTTACACAAAAGTATTTATGCAACTGATGCTTCTGTTTATAGAAAAATACCTTTGGCTGTTAGTTTTCCAAAGAATATTGATGACCTTAAAAAATTAATCAACTTTGCTAAAAATCAGAATATTAGCCTAATTCCTCGTGCGGCTGGAACTTCTTTAGCTGGTCAATGTGTTGGCGATGGAATTGTTGTAGATGTATCCAAACATTTTACCAAAATTCTAGCTTTTGATGAAAAAAATAAAACTATAACAGTGCATCCTGGTGTTATTCGCGATGAATTAAATATTTTTTTAAAACCTTTTGGCTTCTTTTTCGGACCTAATACTTCAACTACAAATAGATGCATGATTGGCGGTATGGTTGGTAATAATTCATCAGGTACTACTTCCATTCAATATGGTGTTACTCGCGATAAAGTTATCGACTTAAAAACTATCCTATCTGATGCCTCTGAAGTTAATTTTAATTCGCTTAGCGCGGAAGAGTTTCGTATAAAAATGAGAGGCAACACCTTAGAAAGTAAAATTTACAATTCACTTTTTAATGAATTATCTAAACCTGAAGTACGAGAAGAAATTATTAAAGAATTTCCTAAAAAGAGTATTCATAGAAGGAATAATGGCTATGCAGTTGATGAGTTGATTGAAACTTCAATTTTTTCCGGTAACGATAAAAAAATCAACCTCTCCAAACTACTTTGTGGTAGTGAAGGTACACTTGCTTTTACAACTGAAATAACATTAAAACTGAATGATTTACCACCCAAAGAAAGTGTTTTAGTTGCAGTTCATTTTACAAGTATTCAAGAGAGTATGGAGGCAGTAGTTGTTGCTATGAAACATAACTTATATATGTGTGAATTGATGGATAAAACCATTTTAGATTGTACAAAAAACAACAGAGAGCAAATTAAAAACCGATTTTTTGTAGTAGATGATCCTAAGGCAATTTTAATGTTAGAAGTCTCTGCAGATTCAAAAGAAGAAGTTAAACAATTAGCCGATAATTTAATTAATGATTTACAAAAAAATAAATTTGGATATGCTTTTCCAAAATTAATTGGTAATGATATCAATAAAGCCATTAGTCTTCGTGCTGCAGGTTTGGGTTTACTAGGAAATATTGTTGGCGATAAGAAAGCGGTTGCCTGTATTGAAGATACTGCCGTTGAAGTAAATGATTTACCCAATTATATTGCCGAGTTTAGCGCCATGATGGAAAAATACGGTCAAGATGCTGTTTATTACGCACATGCTGGTGCTGGTGAATTGCATTTACGCCCTATATTAAATCTAAAAAAAGATACTGATGTTAAACTTTTTAGAGAGATAACTACTAATGTTGCCAAACTAGTTAAAAAATATAAAGGATCAATGAGTGGTGAACATGGTGATGGTATTGTACGATCTGAATTTTTATCGATGATTATTGGCGAAAAAAATTACGGGCTCATCAAAAAAATAAAGTCCGCTTTTGACCCTAATAATATATTCAACAAAGGGAAAATAGTAGATGCTTTCCCTATGGATAAATCGTTTCGTTATGAAATTGACCGTAAAGAGCCTGAAGTTGAAACTATTCAAGACTTTTCTGATTCTCAAGGAATTTTAAGAGCTACAGAAAAGTGTAATGGGTCTGGTGATTGTAGAAAAACAGTTTCGGCTGGCGGAACCATGTGCCCGAGCTATAGAGCAACAAAAAATGAAAAAGATACCACACGAGCAAGAGCTAACGCTTTAAGAGAGTTTTTAACCAACAGCGACCAACCTAACAAATTTAATCACAAAGAACTAAAACAAGTTTTTGATTTATGCTTGAGTTGTAAAGCTTGTGCTAGTGAATGCCCAAGTAATGTTGATATTGCTGCTTTAAAAGCTGAATTCTTACACCAGTATCAAAAAGAAAATGGTATTCCGTTTAGAACAAAAATGTTTGCTGAAAATGTAAAATGGAATAAATTGGGTAGCATAACTCCTTGGTTAACCAATGCCTTGTTAAATACACCTATTGTTAAAAAAGCGATGGGAATTGCTCCGCAAAGGAGTATTCCAAAATTAGCAAGTAAAACTGCCCTAAAATGGTATAAGAGTAATAAGAATAGATTTGATAAAATGACTTATACCAATGGAGAAATTTATCTTTTTATAGATGAATATACCAATTTTTATGATGCCAATGTTGGTATTGACGCTATCGAGATTTTATCAAAGTTAGGTTACCAAGTTATTATTACTAATCATGAAGAAAGTGGTAGAAGTTTTATTTCTAAAGGAATTTTAGATAAAGCTAAAGATTTAGCAAACCATAATGTAAGCCACTTTAAAGATTTTATTACTGATGAAACTCCGTTGGTTGGAATAGAACCTTCTGCCATTTTAACTTTTAGAGATGAGTATATTAGATTAGCAGATGACAAAGAATCTGCTAAAAACATTTCTAAAAATACTTTTACTATGGAAGAGTTCTTTCAAAAAGAAATCGAAAAAGGAATTATTACTTCTAACCATTTTAAGGAAACAAAAAAAGTTTTAAAAATTCATGGCCATTGTCATCAAAAATCACTTTCAAATATAAATGCATCGTTTGCCATGCTCAACTTACCTAAAAATTTTAGTGTTACCATAATAAACTCAGGTTGTTGTGGTATGGCTGGCTCATTTGGTTATGAAAAAGAACATTATGATTTGAGTATGCAAGTTGGTGAAGACACCCTTTTTCCAAAAATTAGAAATACTGAAATATCGGTAAAAATAGCTGCTTCTGGTACAAGTTGCAGACATCAAATTTTTGATGGAACTAAAAGAAATTCACAGCACCCGATTAGTATTTTAAGAGAAGTGTTGAAATAATTTTTGCAGAAAAGTTTAAAATAAGTTATTTTTATACCCTATTAATTACTAATAGCTATATATCAGATATTTACAAGTAGTAATTAATAATTATATTTGTTATGAAAAAGTTTAAATAGATACAATTTTTTAAAAAATAATCAGTTATAACTAAATTAACAAAACAATAATCCATATGAAAACTTTTAAAGTTCTTTTTACAACTTCCTTGATTTTACTTATATCTGTAAATTCTTTCGGTCAAAAAACAGGAGTGAAAAAAAATAAAGGATCCTTAAACAAAGGAACTATTGAAAGTCAGTTTGATTACATATATGCTAAATCCTATTCCTACAAGGATACCAAATCTGTAAAAGTTGGAAATCTTCAAAAGATAAAATCAAATGTTTTAGATTCTATCAATACATTGAAGAAAGAGTTAGTAAATACAAAACAAATTGTTGTCACGCAAGGAAATGAAATTAACGACCTTAAAAACAATTTAAAAACTACGAATGACAACCTTACCAATGTTTCTAAAGAAAAAGACAACATCAACTTTTTGGGTATACCTTTAACAAAATCTGCATACAACAGTATATTATGGTCCATAATAACAGGGTTGATTGTGTTTTTATTTGTATTTATCTTTAGATTCAAGGCTAGTAATACCATTACAAAACAAGCCAATGCCTTACTTGCTGAAACCGAAGAAGATTTTGATAGTTATAGAGCTACATCTCTAGAAAGAGAACAGAAAGTTAGAAGAGAACTACAAGATGAACTCAATAAGAAAAAATATAACACTAAAAAAGAATAATAATAAATAAAATGGATAAAAATAAAACATTAACCATTGCAACAATTCTATTAATTCTTTTGGGAATAATAATGATTTATATTGGTGGATTTTATGCTCCTAAAGTTATGTTGCCACCTATTATTACAGGAATTGGTTTTTTTATTATTGGATGGGTTTTTAATACTTTAAAAAAATAATTTTTTATGTTCTTCAAGGTATATCAAAGCATTTGTACCTTCATTAAAAAGCAAATCTAAAATACTTAAATTTGAAATATACCCATGTTTGTCATCAAAAACTTGGGTGTATTTTTTTAAAGAATATCCACTTTTACCTTTAGCAATAGATAAGTTTCGATAATCTTTTACATTTTCAATATTCAGCTGAAATTCTTTTGTTTTCTGCAAAGAAAAATCTAAATCCAAACATGCATTTAAAACAGTTATTGTTTCAAAATTTAAATCTAATAAATACTTATGTTTTTTTTGAATTACAGGAATAATATCATCTTTATAAAACTCATAAAAAGGAGATGAACTATATGCGGAGTCTAATGTTTTAACATGTAACTTTTGCCAAGAAAAACTATAATCTATTTGTATGTCTTTTGTTTTGGTTTTCCCTGCACTTTTAAGATGAATAATTGGCACATTCAACATTTGTTTGCCATTAGCTCCATAAATATAATATCTGCTTCTATAGGTTTGTTTTTGATAGTTATCTTCAACTTCAAAAACAATATCTTTTGCATTTGCTAAAGCTACATATTGAATTATTGGAGCAAATAATGTAGGCTGTACAATCACTGTGTTTGGGTATATTTGTTTATGCTTTCTTCTTTTTTCTATATACGCTATATCCATAAAGAATTGCCATAAGTCCTAGAAATGGATAGAAAAATGAAATAGGTTTTCCACTACCTCCAACGGTTGTAAATAATCTTTCCCATCTAATTTTACTTAAACCTTTTCCGTTAGTGTTCCAACTCATCCAAATAAATACAGGTTTACCAACAACATGATCAAATGGCACAAAACCCCAGTAGCGTGAATCTTCAGAATTATGGCGGTTATCACCCATCATCCAATAATAATTTTGTTGAAACGTATAATCAGTTGCTGACTGACCATTTATCAATATTTCATTACCATTAACTTCTAATTTATTCTTTTCGTACTCAACAATAATTTGTTTGTAAAAAGGTAAAGTTTCTAAAGTTAACGCAACTGTTTTCCCCTCTTCAGGAATATAAATAGGCCCGAAATTATCTTTATTCCAATTTAATAAATTCACATTAGGAAAAACATTTTCACCTTCCCCTTTAGGAGATATTTTTCTACCTAAACTCTTAACTGTTGGATTGTTTTTTAATCGTTTGGCATCATCACTAGCTAGGTTTAATATATAATTCCCATCTTGTAATCTACCGCCTTCTCTAACATGGTATCTGTTTTGCAAACTATTCACACTCAACTGCTTTCCATCTGTATTTGCATTATAATAGAATTGTAATTTTGCTCTATCTGGTAAAATATTTTTCTTCCCATTAATAAAAACATAACCATCTCTAATCTCTAAAGAGTCTCCTGCAATACCCACGCAGCGTTTTACATAATTTGATTTTTTATCAATAGGTTTTCTAATTCTTCGATTTGTTCTTTTAAAGAATTGTTCCACTGTATCAACCGGCCAGCTAAATACAACAATATCATTTTGTTTTATTTTCTGTATAGCAGGAAATCGAAGATATGGCAATTGCGGTTTATTTAAATAAGATCTAATCTTAACAAATGGTAAGGTATCATGCACCATGGGTGCAGCAATAGTTGTCATAGGAACTCTTGCTCCATAATGAAATTTGCTCACAAACAAAAAGTCACCTATTAACAATGTTTTTTCTAAAGATGAAGTGGGTATGGTATAAGGTTGCATTACATATGTATGGACTATAGTTGCAGCAATAATCGCAAAAGCAATGGAACTCACCCATTCACCTGTAGCTGTTCTGGGTTTTAAACTTCTGTTTTCTATATATTTTACATCCTCCATATAATTGACATAATAAATATAGAAACCAAGTGTAGCAATTACCAATAAAGTATCTGTAGTGCTGTTCTTTCCAAAACTTCTAATCGTTTCTACCCATAGGATTGGAAACATTAATAAATTTATGATTGGAATAAAAAGTAAGATCACCCACCATTTTGATCTGTTAATGATTTGCATAAGTACTATTGCATTATAAATCGGTACTGCTGCTTCCCAGGTCTTTCTACCTGCTTT
>DAOUTI010000161.1 GCA_030626795.1 Flavobacteriaceae bacterium | reverse complement strand
ATTTTACTGAAAAAAGTAAAATTCGCAGAGACGAATGTGAAGTAACTAGTTTATTGTAAGTATGTTCTGATTACTTCTCACATCGAATTCACGGTGAGAAATATTTTTTCCGCTTGATAGATACCTCGATGGCTCTGCCTCGGGGTTGTTCATTTAATTTAAACTAGGGTTTTTAGGTGCATTTGCCCAAATGGCATAATTACTGCCATATTTTATCAATTCATTTTTCCAAAAATTAGTATGAGCTATTTTGAATAAGTTTTTGAACTTATTTTCTATAACCAACCAAGAAGCAATTGATAACTCATCTTCTAATTGTTGCTCGCTCCAACCTGAATAACCAAGAAAAAAACGAATATCATTTTTTGATAAAATATCATCATTTAATAATGCTTGTACAGATTCAAAATCACCTCCCCAATAAATACCATCGGCAATTTCTATACTATCGGGTATCAATTCAGGAACTTTATGAACAAAATAAAGATTATCTTCTGAAACAGGACCTCCAAAAAATATTTTTAAAGATGAGTTTGTTTCAGGAATAAGATCTTTTAAAGTATAAGGTGATGGTTTGTTGAAAATAAAGCCAACAGAACCATTTTCATCATGTTCTGTAAGTAAAATAACAGATCTATTAAATGAACCATCACATAATATAGATGGCTCAGCAATAAGTAAATTTCCTTTAGTTAGTTTTTTTTGGTTCATTTTTGATTTATAGTGGACTTAAATGTACAAAAAAATAGCTATAAAAAAAACTCTCTTTGACTAAAGAGAGTTTTTTTATAGTATTAGAAAAATTTACTGACTAGTTAACTGAATCTTTTAATTCAGAACCTGCTTTAAATTTTACTACATTTCTAGCTGGAATTTTAATTGTAGCTCCAGTTTGAGGATTTCTACCATCTCTGGCTGCTCTAGCTGTAACTGAAAAAGATCCAAAACCTACTAAAGAAAGCTTTCCACCACCTTTAAGCGTACCTTTTACATTACTCATCATTGAATCTAAAGCTTTACCTGCTGCTACTTTTGAAATTCCTGCATCAGCAGCCATTGCTTCAATTAAATCTGATTTGTTCATAATTTTTAAATTTTTAAATTGGTTAAATATTAATTATTTGCGTTTCAATAGCATAACAAATATAGATTTTATAAGGTGTTGCGCAAGTTTTTGGCTTTGAAATATATGATATTGTTAATAATTCATGCTATTTTGTTGATAAACTAGTGATTTTTTAGTAAAAACATCTAAAATACCCATAAATATAGGGCTTACACCATTTTCGCATTCTCATTAAAATGATAACCATTTAGTAAACTCTTGGTGTCCATCTTTCTTTTTCCAGCAAGTTTTAATTCCAATATATTGATATAACCATTTTTAACAGCAACCTTAATCTCTTTTTTAGTGAATAGTATTTTACCTGGCAAAAAATTATGAGTTTCTTCAATTTTTGAAGTTTTATAAATTTTCACTTCAATGGTTTCATTGTCATTCTCAATAAAGGAATAAGCAGCAGGATATGGGCTCAAACCTCTAATGTGATTAAAAATTTGATCTAAAGACTTATTCCAATCAATTTTGCAATTCTCTTTATTTAATTTTGGAGCTGGCTTTAAATCGGCTATTGGCTGATTAACAATTTTACAATTCCCTTTTTGAATTAACTGAATAGTTTGCACAACTAATGTGCTGCCCGCTAGCATTAACGTATCGTGTAATTCGCCAGCAGAAACTGTTGGAGATATTTCTATCTCTTTTTGTAATAGAATTCCACCAGTATCTATTTTTTCATTAATAAAAAATGTAGTAACACCTGTTTTGGTTTCCCCATTAATTACTGCCCAGTTAATGGGAGCAGCTCCTCTATAATCTGGTAAAAGTGATGCATGTAAATTGAAAGTGCCAAATTTAGGCATAGACCAAACTTGCTTTGGCAGCATTCTAAACGCTACAACGATTTGTAAATCGATATTTAAAGCATTTAGAGATTCTAAAAAATCAGAATTTTTTAGGTTGGTTGGTTGTAAAATATTTAAATTATGCTTTAAAGCATATTCTTTTACTGCAGATTGTTTTATTTTTCTTCCTCTTCCAGCTGGTTTGTCGGGTGCTGTTATTACACCAACAATGTTTTGTTTAGCTTCTATTAATGCTTGTAATGTTGCAACAGCAAAATCGGGAGTACCCATAAATACAATACGTAAATTATCCATTGTTAACCTTTTCAAATTTATTTTGCGAAGTTAATCTTAATGTATTTTTTTCAATCAATAATTGTAAAGTTTTTATAATATATTTCTTGTCAAAAGGTATCTTATTAATAATTTCGTTGGAACTCCATAGCGGCTTATTAATAAACAAAGACATAATATTATTAGCAATTTCTAGATAATCAGTCTTTGTTTTGGTATTTTTTTCAGCCAAGCAAACATCACAGGTATTGCATTTTTTAGGATTGATTTCTCCAAAGAATGTAAGTAATTGAATATTTCTGCAAATTTTATCATTAACAATATAGTCAACTACAGCTTTTATTTTACTGATTTTAGTTTTATTTCTATTTTTAATATTTTTAGAAATACGATGCATCACAAAACGATCTTCTCGTGGTACTAAAAATTGAATTTCTGCATTGTTTGAAGCTTTTTTATAGCGTATTATATTGTCGGTATCTAAGCGACCTAATAGGGTGAAGACATCCGTTTTTGGTATATTTAGCTTTTTAGCGATGACACTTTCATTAATTGAAATAAATTGGTCAAAAGCGCCTCCATAATTTCTTAATATAACTTTTAGAATTATTTCTGATTTCTGATTTCTATTTTCATAATCTATTAAGTACTTATTTTTCACAATTACTTTAAGGCTTGATTTTTTATTTACATTTTGTTGCACATTGATAATGCCTTCATTTTCAAAATAATTTAAGGCCGAAAAAACTTTTAATATTGGTAGTTGGTACTTGTTGCAAAAATCTTGTAAATTAAATGTAAATGATTTTTCATGAAGTTCACCATAACTAATTTGATAATTTTCGTGTAATTTGGCATATACTGTTTTACAAAACTCCGTATTGGCGATACCTTTTTCAATAAAAGTTTTACTTTCAAAAATTGTACTATTATTATAAATCAAATAGGCATTTGAAGCTTTGTTATCCCTTCCAGCTCTTCCAATTTCTTGCATATAATTTTCAATGCTATTCGGAATGTGTGCATGAATTACTACCCTTACATTTGCTTTATCAATTCCCATTCCAAAGGCATTTGTAGCTACAATAATAGGTATAGTTTCATTTACCCAGTTAAGTAATGCTTTAGACTTGGTTTCATTTGGTAAACCGCCATGAAAAAATGCACTTTTAAAGCCTAGGTGATTTAAATAATTTGAAATTTGGATTGTATTTTTTCTTGTACTTGTGTAAATAATCGCGGGCTCCTTAATTTTAAATAAAATTTGTTTGATTTGCTCAAAAATAGTATCACTTTTAATTAATTGTATTCTTATATTTTTTCTAAAAAATGATTTTTTAAAAATTTGAACATTCTCAAGTTCTAAATATTTAATAATATCATCCATTACTTTTGGAGTTGCCGAAGCAGTAAGCGCAATAATATTTATGTTTGGATGTATCTCTTTTAGTATAGAAATTTTTAGATATGCTGGTCTAAAATCATGACCCCATTGCGAAATACAATGTGCTTCGTCAATAGCAATTAAATTCACTTTTAGCTGGCTTATTTTTTCTTGAATAAATTCGGATTGTAATTTTTCGGGAGAAAGGTATAAAAATTTATAGTTTCCAAATTGCAGATTATCAAATAATTGAATAGCTTCATTGGTGCTATATCTTGAAGTTAATGCGATGGCTTTAATTCCTTTTTTTTGCAAGCTATTTACTTGGTCTTCCATTAATGAAATTAACGGAGAAATAACGATGCAAACACCATTATTAATCAACGCAGGAATTTGAAAACAAAGAGATTTACCTGCTCCAGTTGGTAATAAAGCAATGGTATTTTGCTTATTAAGTACCGCATTTATTACTTCTTGTTGCGGCTCTCTAAATTCTTGATGTGCCCAATATTTTTGAAGTATAGCTTTAGCTGAATTCATTTTAGCTTTTAATCCTATTCAAAATAAAATTTACTCTTTTTTGTACTGAGCCAGTAGGTACTTCAATAATGTCGTAATTTAAATCTATATAGGTCTTTTTTAAATGGTTATAAATAGCTAAAGATTGTTCAAAACTCTCATACCTTTCATTATCAGTAGTGTAAATTTCTTCCCATGGTGGCATCATAAAAATATAGGAATAGCGAAACTCAAAACCTTTTTGAATATAGCTATCAGAATAATCAACACCTAAATAGTTCATGTAGCCGTGAGCATCGGGCATACCTCTATCAAAAAACACAATTTCTGATTTTTTTGAGGAAGCTTCTAAATATTGTTTTTTACGTCCTTCCAATAATAATTGACTAAATAAATGGGGCTTTTTTAAAAACAACTGATCTACTCCGTTTTTTTTAGCCTCTAAAGTTATTTCTCTTGAAATTTCGGGCATGCATTCATAATTCCTTAGAATTAATTCATCAATTACTGTTGATTTACCTGTTCCAGGACCTCCAGATATAACTATTTTAAGTTGCATGAATTGAAATTTAGCAGTATCCAAAAATTGGATACTCGTGTTTAATTATAAAATTCAAAATTAAGAAAATAATAATTGTAAATTTGTAAGCACAAAACATATTTTTAATTATGAGTAAAGAAACAGATTTTTATAAGAAATTAAAGTTAACACTAGAAGAAACCTCAACTTTCCCTTCAGAGTATATGTTTAAGTTTATTATACCGACTAGTGATGAAAAGTTTAATACTATTGAAAATATATTCAATAATTTAGGCGCAGTAATTAAATCAAAACCTTCGAAAAACGGTAAGTACACAAGCTTGACTATAATGGTTAAAATGAATTCTGCTGAAGATATTATTTCTAAATATAAGGAAGTTGCAAAGGTTGAAGGCGTAGTATCTTTGTGATTTATTTAACAGTAGAATTAAAAAATAAAAAATATTTTTGACCGTTTTTAAAAGAAAATTCTTTTGGTTAAAACAAAAATTTATGATGTTGAGAAAACTTATTGTATTTACGGCTTTGTTATTTATTGTATCAGTAAATGCACAAGAAAAAGATAAAGTTCTTTTTAGTATTGATGATGAAAAGACTTATAATGATGAATTTATTAGAGTTTATCAAAAAAATAAAGATATTGTTGTTGACAATGAAAATAAAGAATTTGACGATTATTTTAATCTTTTTTTAGACTTTAAGTTAAAACTTAAACAAGCTCATGATATAAAATTAGATACTTCGCCTACTTATATTACTGAACTTGCAAAATATAAAGAACAATTAATTAGCCCTTATTTACAAAATCCAGAAGCAACAGAATTTCTTATTAAAGAAGCTTACCAAAGAACCATTAAAGAGGTGCGAGCAAGTCATATTTTAGTTCGACTGCTACCAAACGCTACACCAAAAGATACTTTATTGGCATTTCAAAAAATTACTAAAGCCCGTAATAAAATAATTAATGGTACACCTTTTATTGAGGTCGCAAATAAATTTTCTGAAGACCCTTCGGTAAAAAAGAATGGAGGTGACTT
>DAOUTI010000055.1 GCA_030626795.1 Flavobacteriaceae bacterium | reverse complement strand
ATATCGTGCTTTTAATTCAGATTTAATTGTTCCAAAAACTACAGACGAGTCCAAGTTATTCAGCTATCAAGCTAAAAATAAAAACAATTTTTTAAAACCTTTTGAAGGCTTGTATACCAGTGGGAGCTTGTCTAGAGGTGTAACCATTGGTAATAATCAAGATGCAGTTGTCAATTCAAATTTCAATTTGCAAATAGAGGGCAAGTTATCAAAAAATGTTGGTATTAGAGCTTCAATTACCGATAATGAAATTCCGCTACAAGAAGGAGGATATACCCAAAGATTAGATGAATTTGATAAAGTTTATATGGAGCTGTTTAGTAAAAATTGGTCATTAAAAGCAGGTGATATTGATTTGCAAAATGCCAATAGTTATTTGATGCGTTTTCAAAAAAAAATTGCTGGAGTTTCTGTAAATGCCAAATTAAATCACAATGAGGGACAAACAGATGTTTTTGCATCTGGCGCTATAGTAAAAGGGAAGTATTATAATTTTAATTTTAGTGGTGTTGATAGCAATCAAGGTCCGTATAAAATTCTAGGGCCAGATAATGAGCAGTTTATTTTAATGATTTCGGGAAGTGAAAGGGTTTATGCCAATGGCGTTTTATTAAAAAGAGGTGAGAATTTTGATTATACAGTAGATTATAATACTGCCGAAATTACTTTTACAACGCTATATATGGTTACTTCAAATCTGCGTTTTAATATGGAATACCAAATTGCAGATAGAAATTATACACGTTTTTTAACTTTTGATGGAGCCGAATATAATTCTGATAAGTTAAAAATTGGAGTTAAATATTATAATGAAACAGATTCAAAAAATAAAACAGTGCAACAAGATTTAACCGGTGAGCAGAAACAAATTTTGGCTAATGCCGGAGATGATTTATCTAAAATGGTAGCACCATCTGCTGTTTCTTCAGTTTATGCTGAAAATAAAATTTTGTATAAAAAATTTAGTAATAATAATATTGAATATTTTGAGTATTCTACCAATTCGGATGATGAATTATATCAAGTTAGTTTTAGTTATGTTGGTGATAATAAGGGAGATTATTTTATTCAAACAACTTTGGCTACAGGAAGAGTTTACGAATATGTTTCTGAAATTAATAGTATAAAGCAAGGTTCATATTTGCCTGTAATTCAGTTGGTAGCTCCAGAAAAACTGCAAATGATTAATATGGTTGCAAATTATAATCCAAGCGATAAAACAAATTTTAATTCAGAATTTGCATTTAGTGATAAAAATCAAAATTTATTTTCTGATTTAGATAATGATGACAACAAAGGTTTTGCTTCAAAAATAAATTGGCATCAAACCTTAGTAAATAAAAAATGGCAATTAAAAAGTAATTTAGATTATGAATTTATTGATAAAAATTTTAATACCATAGAAAGGATTAGAAATATAGAATTTTCAAGAGATTGGAATATTGATAATTTATTTAACCAAAATAATCAAAAACAACAATATGTTTTGGCTGGTTTAATTTTTGAAAATGATAGCATAGGAGTTATAAATTATAATTATGAAAACTTACATTTAGGAGATGACTATAAAGGAAGTAAACATAGTTTTTTAGCAAATCTTAAACTTGAAAACACTAATATTTATGCTGATGCTAGTGTTTTGAATAATGAAGATATTTTAAAAGAGAGTACTTTTTATAGGTTGAATAGTAGCGTGATTCATAATTTTTCAAAAAGCTGGGCAGGAGCAAGATATAATTTAGAAAGCAATAAAGGGGAGAATTTATTAACACACGAAATAACTAAATTAAGTCATAAATTTAATGAAATTGAAGGGTTTTTTGGTATTGGAGATTCAACTAAGGTATTTGCAGAATTGGGTTATAATTTCCGTTCAACGGATAGCGTGCAAACATCTGAATTAATAAACGTTAATAAAGCGAATACTTATTTTTTAAAATCAAAGTTAGTTCAAAATAAAAATACAGATTTAGCTTTATTTGTCAATTATCGAAAAGTTAAAAATGTAAACATTGATGATGAAGAGGCTTTAAATTCAAGAATTATCTATAGTCAGAAATTATTCAAAAATTTCGCAACTTTGCAAACACTTTACGAAACACAAGCAGGTAATTTACCACAGCAGGAGTTTACCTATATTGAGGTTGAGCCCGGTAAAGGATTTTACGAATGGATTGATTTTAATGAAGATGAAATACAAGATTTAGACGAATTTGTTATAGCACAATTTCAAGATCAAGCTAAATTTGTTCGAGTTTTATTACCTAATGTGAACTTTATCAAAACCAATCAAAATAAATTTTCACAATCTGTTTTTTTAAATGCGAAGCAATGGCAAAACGAAGCAGGATGGAAAAAAATATTTTCCCATTTTAGTGATCAGGCCTATTTTTTAATTGATTCAAAAACAAAAAGAGGAGAAGCTAAATTGAACTTAAACCCTTTTGATTATAATGATGATAATTTATTGTCTTTGGATTTGAATGTGAAAAATAGTTTGTTTTTTAACAGAGGTATGCAAAAATATAGCATGGTTTATACATTTATAAATTCAAGAAAAAAAACTGTTTTTGTTTTTGGCGATCAGGATGTGAAATTGAAAACAAATCAATTTCAATTTTTACACAAGTTTGGTAATTTTTGGCTGATAGATTTGAATGGTGGTTTTAGTAACAGCATTAGTAAATCAGTTAGTTATGCTAATAGAAATTATGAATTAGATAACGTGAATATCCATCCGAAAATATCGTACTTGCCAAACAAAAATTCTCGATTGGAAGCTTTTTATACTTTTAAAAATAAAGAGAATAAATTGGCTAGTTTTGAAACTTTACAAATGCATGTTTTTGGAGCTAATTTCCAATTTTCTAATAAACAGAAATTTTCAATTAGCACAAACGTAAATTTGTATTTTAATGAATTTGAAGGAAATCAAAATTCGCCAGTTGCATTCCAAATGTTAGAAGGCTTACAGCCTGGCACTAATTTAACATGGTTATTAAATTTACAAAAACGATTAACCTCTTATTTAGATTTGAATATTAATTATTTTGGTAGAAAATCAGAAAATTCTAAAACAATTCATACGGGTACCATACAGTTGAGAGCTAGTTTTTAAAAAGCAGCTTTAAAAAAAATCAGGGTTTCATTTTAAGTGAAACCCTGAATATTTATGTGATATAATTTGTATGTAATTACATTTTTTGTAACCAATTGCCAATGGAAACTTCTTTGGAGATGATAGATTTTAAGTCGCTAATTTTAACTCTCTCTT
This sequence comes from Flavobacteriaceae bacterium, assembly GCA_030626795.1. Classification (GTDB taxonomy): domain Bacteria; phylum Bacteroidota; class Bacteroidia; order Flavobacteriales; family Flavobacteriaceae; genus Lutimonas. The sequence continues at coordinate 11,046 of DAOUTI010000055.1, read as the reverse complement.
GTTGCATTGTATCTCTATAACGAATGGTAACTGTATCATCATTTTTTGTATCATGATCTACGGTAATACAAAAAGGAGTACCCACAGCATCCTGTCTTCTATATCTTCTTCCAATCGCATCTTTTTCGTCATAACTCACATTAAAATCAAATTTTAAATCATTCATGATTTTTCTTGCAATTTCTGGTAAACCATCTTTTTTTATTAATGGTAAAATTGCTGCTTTTGTAGGAGCTAAAACAGAAGGTAGTTTTAAAACAATTCTTTCAGATCCATCTTCTAAAACTTCATTTTGCAATGCAGTAGAAAATACAGCTAAAAACATGCGATCTAAACCAATAGATGTTTCAATTACATATGGTACATAACTTTTATTAAGTTCATGGTCAAAAAATTGTAATTTTTTACCTGAATGCGCTTCATGAGCTTTTAAATCGAAATCAGTTCTAGAATGAATACCTTCTAATTCTTTAAATCCGAAAGGAAAATTAAATTCAATATCAGCAGCTGCATTTGCATAATGGGCTAATTTATCATGGTCGTGAAAACGATAATTTTCTTTTCCTAAACCTAATGATAAATGCCATTTAAAACGTTCTTCTTTCCAATGTTCGTACCATTTTAATTCTTCACCTGGGCGAACAAAAAATTGCATTTCCATTTGTTCAAATTCACGCATTCTAAAAATAAATTGTCTTGCAACAATCTCATTTCTAAAAGCTTTACCTGTTTGGGCAATACCGAAAGGAATTTTCATTCTTCCTGTTTTTTGCACATTGGCAAAATTCACAAAAATACCTTGTGCCGTTTCCGGACGTAAATAAAGGTCCATTGCAGAGTCGGCAGAAGCGCCAATTTTGGTGCCAAACATTAAATTGAATTGTTTAACATCAGTCCAGTTTTTAGAACCTGAAACTGGACAAGCAATTTCTAATTCTTCAATCAAGTTTTTAACATCTGCCAAATCTTCATTCTCTAAAGATTTACCCATACGTTTTAAAATGGTATCTCTTTGACTTAAGTATTTTACAACTCTGGGGTTGGTGCTAACAAATTCTTGTTCATTAAAAGCATCACCAAAACGTTTGGCAGCTTTTTTAATTTCTTTTTGAGCTTTAAGATTTAACTTCTCGGCATAATCTTCAATTAAAACATCGGCTCTATATCTTTTTTTAGAATCTTTATTATCAATTAAAGGGTCGTTAAATGCATCTACATGTCCAGAAGCTTTCCAAGTAGTTGGGTGCATAAAAATTGCAGCATCTAAGCCAACAATATTTTCATGCATTTGTACCATGGCTTTCCACCAATATTCACGTATATTTTTTTTTAGTTCAACACCATTTTGAGCATAATCATATACGGCACTTAAACCATCATATATTTCACTAGATTGAAATACATAACCGTATTCTTTAGCGTGAGATATTACTTTTTTGAATTTATCTTCTGGATTTTTCATTCGGCAAAAATAGATAATTTATTAAATGATACAATAAAAAAAGGAAACACATTTTGTGTTTCCTTTTTTAAAATATTTTGAATGTTGGATTTTATAAACCTAAAAAAGAATCGCTCAATTCTAATTTAGCACTTCCAACAAGTTTTCCTTCAACATAAACTTCAATTGGGTAGGTACCTTTTTCGTACTTCTCACCTTTTCTTTCTACTAGCATTACAACATCTAAATCGGCATTTTCATAATTAACAATATCTTGCATTGTATATTTTGACTCAGAACCATCTTTCATAAGAAAAGTTCCTTTAGCATTGATTACCTGTCCTTTAGGGTTTTTTAAAACAATGTAAGCTTCTTTATCGCCAGGTGTTGCAATTTCATTCTCTATCAATCTAAAAACTACTTTGATAGCATCTGTTTTTTGTGCTTTATTGGTTTCAGTATACTTTCCGTTAGATCGCATTTTCATTGCAGTAACATTAACATTTTCAACATTAATAGCACCTCCAATTTCAACTTTTCTTGCCAAATTCATATTTTGAGCAACCAGCGTGTCATTAAAATGAGTTTGAATTTCTAATTGCGTATTGATACTGTCTTTTTCTTCTGTAAGTAAATTATTAGATAACCTTAAAGAATCTACCTCATCAAGTAAACGATCGTTAGTTGCTTGTAAAGTTGACAATTGACCACGGTAACGTCTTAATGTATTAGAATTTATTTTCTTTAAACCTTTTACAGAATCTTTAAATGCAATAATTTTATCTTTTTCAATAGTTAATGAATCTGATAAACTTGTGTTTTGTGAAATGGCAATGTCGTACTTTTCTTCCATTGCAGTTAAGTTGCCAATAATTTGCTCTTTTTCATCTTGTAAAAACTTTACAGCTTCTTTATGATCATTGTTGTTATAGAAAGTATAACCAATTAGCGCAAATAATAGTACCATTAAGGCAATTATTAACATTTTGTTGTTTGAAGATTTATTAGTTTTTTCCATAGTGCTTAAATTTACATTTTAGATTAATCTTAACTCATTTAACGTAAAAAAATAAAAAAATTGTACACTTATTTATTTTTTTTTAACAAATATATGAAAATCATTCTATTTTTATTTTTTTATGGCAAATCCTTTTCAAAGTATTTTTAATATTTTTTTTCCTGAGTTGTGCTTAATTTGTGAAAATTCATTAATTGAAAGCAACCAAATGCTTTGTATAACTTGTCGATCAAATTTGCCTGTTACTAATTTCAGCAATTGGAATAATAATGAAGTAGAAAAATCTTTTTATGGAAGGGTAGATGTTGAAGCAGCTACTTCTTTATTATATTTTAACAGAAAAGGAAATGTACAGCAATTAATACACCAACTTAAATATAAAAACCAACAGCAAATAGGTATTTTTTTGGGTGATTGGTTGGGTGAGGAAATAGTTTTAAGTGAAAGATTTAATACTTTAGACTATATTATTGCCGTACCACTACATAGAAATAAAATGAAGAAAAGAGGCTATAATCAAGTAACAAAGTTTGGTGAAAAATTATCGAGTAAATTAAATATTCCTTTGCTTGAAAATGTTTTGATACGGATTTCAAAATCAAAAACACAAACTTTTAAAAGCCGTTTTGAACGATCAAAAAAAATAGAAGAACATTTTCAATTATCTGATAAAGAAATTTTAAAAAACAAGCACATATTACTAATTGATGATATTATAACTACTGGGGCAACTCTAGAGGCATGTTGTATACAGCTTTTACTGGCTGATAACATAAAAATAAGTATAGCAACAATGGCTTATACGATGTAATTTATATTCATTTTTTTTTAGAATAAGGGAAAATTAATTGTTAATTTGTAATAAATTTTTAAGCATGGCTTTTTTACGTGTGCATTTTCGCATATTTTTTATATTAACAGTATTGGTTTCTATCATTTTTAGTTGTGCAAGAAGGGGGAGGCCAGAAGGTGGTCCAAAAGATGAAGACAAACCAATCATGGTTAAAACTGATCCAGCCTTTAAAAGTATTCATTTTGATGAGGATGAGATTAAAATTTATTTTGATGAATTTATAAAGTTGAAAGATGTTACTTCACAGTTAATTATCTCACCGCCTTTGAAATATCCTCCAGTTATTTCGCCACAAGGCACACCAAGTAAAAAAATTACAATAAAGATAAAAGATACCTTACAAGAAAACACGACCTATACATTTAACTTCGGACAAAGTATTATTGATAATACAGAAGGCAATGTGTTGGATAATTTTAAATACATATTTTCTACAGGGGATTATATTGATTCATTGGAAGTTAGCGGAACAATTAAAGATGCTTTTGATTTTAAAATGATTGAAAACCCAACACTAATGTTGTATCCAATAGTTGAAAATTTTAATGACTCAATAATTTATAATGAAAAACCAATGTATGTTGGAAGTACATTAGATAGTGTAAATTGGAATATTAGCAATATTAAAGCAGGTAAATATTTATTGGTAGCCTTAAATGATAATAGCAAAAATTATAAGTTTAATCCTAAAGAAGATAAAATAGGGTTTCATTCTACTTATATATCTGTTCCAACGGATAACACCTATAACATTTCACTATTTAATGAAATACTCCCATTTAAACTTCCTACAAAACCCAAAGAAGTAGCTAAAGGGCATATCATTTATGGTTATGAAGGTGATGCAAGTGATTTTAAAGTAAAACTCCTTTCAGAAATAACAAATGAATTTAAATCTATCTCAACGTTTGATCAGCAAAAAGATACTTTACACTATTGGTTTAAAAATTATGAGAAAGACTCTATTTTAATGACTGCATCAAAAAAAATAGTATTAGATACAGTTATAATTAAATTACGTGCAGAAGAAATAGACTCATTAAAAATAGGTGCATCTTCTCAAGGAACTCTTCATTTAAGAGATACTTTTAAAATTGCAAGTAATGTTCCTATGGTTAAAGTAGATACTACTAAAATTTATTTTATAGATAAGGACTCTATGCAAGTGCCATATCAAGTTGTGGTTTCAAAAAATAAAAATAGATTGATTTTTGATTTTGATAAAAAAGAACAAAATAAATACAATCTAGCACTTTTTCCAGGTGCAATAACTGACTTCTATGGAGTGCAGAATGACACCTTGAATGTGAGTTTTACAACAAAAAAATCAACAAGCTATAGTTCGTTATTTTTAAAAATAAACAATGTTAAAAGTTACCCAATTATTATACATTTAATTGATGATAAAGGTAAAGTTATAGAAAAAAAATATGCTGATAAAGCAAGAGAATATCAATTTGAAAATTTATTACCTTCTCGTTATAAAGTAAGAATAATTTACGACACAAATAAAAATAAAAAATGGGATACAGGTAATTTTCTATTAAACCAACAGCCCGAGGAAGTATATTATTTTGAAAATGTTATCAATGCAAAACCCAATTTTTATTTTAATGAAACTTTTACAGTTAATTGATTTTTTTTTAATTGAAGTTTAATTCTTTCAAATAACAGGTTTAGTCAATTAAATATTAAAGTTTTAATTGTGTAACTATCCTTACCTAAAATTTCTTTTTACTATCAATTAAGTTCTTATCTTTGTTGTTTAGAATGATTATAATTAAGATATACGATGAGCTTTAAAAAACAAGAAATATATGGTGCTTTAGAAAAAATTTCTGCACCAGGTGAAGGTAAAAATTTAGTTGAAAGTAATTCTGTTACCAATGTTGTAGTATTTGGAAATGAAGTATTAGTAGATGTAACTATTGGAAATCCTACTTTACAAGCTAAGAAAAAAATTGAGGTAGAAATCATGAAAATAATTCATGATGAAATTGGTCAAAAAATTGACGTTAAAGTAAACGTAAAAACAAAAGCAATAGAGGTGAAACCAACTAGTATTGTTGAAGATAAATCGATTCCTGGAATTAAAAACATTATTGCTATTGCATCTGGTAAAGGTGGTGTAGGTAAATCTACTATTACAGCAAATATTGCAGTTTCATTGTCAAAAATGGGTTTTAAAGTTGGTGTTTTAGATGCTGATGTTTATGGGCCATCAATGCCTATAATGTTCGATGTTGCAAAAGAAAGACCCTTATCAGTAAATATTGATGGTAAATCAAAAATGCAACCTATTGAAAATTATGGTATCAAAATGTTGTCTTTAGGCTTTTTTACCGACCCGAATCAAGCAGTAATTTGGCGTGGTGCCATGGCTACAAAAGCGTTAAATCAAATGATTTTTGATGCACATTGGGGTGAGTTAGATTTTTTACTTATTGATTTACCTCCGGGTACAGGTGATATTCATTTAACAATGGTGCAAGCTGTTCCAATTACAGGAGCAGTAATAGTTAGTACACCTCAAAATATCGCTTTAGCGGATGCAAAAAGAGGAGTTGCTATGTTCAAACAAGAAAATATCAATGTTCCCGTTTTAGGAATTGTAGAAAACATGAGTTATTTTACTCCAGAAGAATTACCAGAAAATAAATATTATATCTTTGGAAAAGATGGAGCAAAACATTTAGCTAAAGATATAGGGACAACCTTATTAGGCGAAATACCTTTGGTGCAAAGTATAAGAGAGGCAGGTGATGTTGGTCACCCAGTCGCTTTACAAGAAGATTCTCCGTTAGAAGAAGCTTTTAGAGAAGTTACAAAAAACATGTTGACAGAATTGGTAAAGAGAAACGAAAATTTACCTCCAACCGAAATTGTAAGAATAACAACCATGTCTGGTTGTGGCACAAAATAAATTATCAACACTGTCGAAGTAAAAACTTTGACAGTGTTTTAAATTTTTGAAAATGACAAAAACTGAATTATTGAGTAATATTGAAAAGGCTCTTGAAGAAATACGTCCGTTTTTACTTACTGATGGTGGTAATATTTCATTAGTAGCTGTTGACGATGATGTTGTAAAAATACAATTTGAAGGTGCTTGTGTTGATTGTACTGTAAATCAAATGACATTAAAAAATGGTGTTGAGGCAACTATAAAAAAACATGTTCCACAGATAAAAGAAGTTATCGAAGTAAGATAAATCCTATTTTAACTTAAAATACGCAGCTTTTTTTACTTTTACCTTTTTCCTTAAAAAAATCGTTATATTTGTGAAAACCGAAATCACAAGTATAATATGCATCTCTTTTTTGCCGAATTGTTACTACTTCTTAAATTCTTGAAAAAAAGAAATCCTGAATAAATACTTATTCAATTTCAAGCATTTTATATTTATTATAATATTAACATAAACATTTTATTATGCCAAGATATCATACTTTAGGTAAAATCCCACCTAAACGACATACTGTATTTAAAAATAAAAAAGGAGGTTTGTTTCAAGAAGAGCTTTTCGGAACAGCAGGTTTTGCAGGTATGTCTTCTTTGATTTATCATTTATATCCTCCAACTGTAGTTTCCGAAATTAAACAAGTTAAAGATTTAACACCTAAGATTGCAGTTCAAAAAAATATGAAAGCATTAAGCTTTAAAGGTTTTTCATTAAAACCAGTGGATGATTATTTAGAAAGTAGAAAAACAATTTTTGTAAATAACGATTTGCATATTGGTTTGGCAGCACCAAAGAATTTTTCAAAAGATTATTTTTATCGCAATAGCGATGCAGATGAAATGCTTTTTATTCATGTGGGTTCGGGAACATTAAAAACCATGTATGGAAATTTAGATTTTAAATATGGCGATTATTTAATCATTCCTCGAGGCACAACCTATCAAATTGATTTTGATACCGAAGATAATCGAATTTTATATATCGAATCTTTTAGTCCAATTTTATCTCCTAACCGTTACCGGAATAATTTCGGGCAATTTTTAGAAGGTTCTCCATTCTGTGAACGTGATTTCAGGTTGCCAAAAGATTTGCAAACCCATGATGAAAAAGGAGAATTTAAAATCTTATCAAAAAAACAAGGTTTACTTTGGGAATATACGCATCAAAATCACCCATTTGATGTAGTTGGATGGGATGGTTTTAATTATCCTTATGCTTTTTCAATTCACGATTTTGAACCAATAACAGGTCGTATTCACATGCCTCCGCCAATTCATCAACAATGGGAAGCAGCAGGTTTTGTAGTTTGTTCATTTGTTCCAAGAATGTACGATTATCATCCAAATGCAATTCCAGCACCTTATCATCATAGTAATATTGATTCTGAAGAAATTCTTTATTATGTTGATGGCGATTTTATGAGTAGAAATAATATTGAAAAAGGACAAATCACACTGCATCCTGGCGGAATTCCTCATGGTCCACATCCCGGAGCGATTGAAAAAAGCATTGGTAAAAAAGAAACGGGCGAACTGGCTGTGATGATTGATCCTTTTAATCCAGTTATGATTACCGAAGAGGCTTTGAAGTTAAACGTAGATGATTATTATAAATCGTGGATTACATAAAAAAAAGAGAATAGATAAGAGAAAAGAGACTATGAGTTTTTAGAACAAATTATAAGGTCTTTATTCTCTCCTCTCTATTCTTTTGTCTAAAAATAAAATAATATGAGTGATTTAAAAAATATAGAAAATTTTAATTACGGATTAGAAAAAATATTCCCAGAAGCCGATGATTTTTTACCCTTATTAGGAACAGATTATGTAGAATTTTATGTGGGTAATGCAAAACAAGCAGCACATTTTTACAAAACAGCACTTGGATTTCAATCTTTAGCTTACGCAGGGTTAGAAACCGGGTTGAAAGATAGAACTTCATATGTAGTAGTTCAGGATAAAATCAAATTGGTTTTAACAACACCTATGCCTGGTAGTGAAAATAGAGAGATATTTGATCATATAGCAAAACATGGCGATGGTGTTAAAGTGATTGCGTTATGGGTTGACGATGCTAAAAAATCTTGGGAAGAAACTACAAAACGGGGTGCAAAATCATATTTTGAACCACGAGTTGAAAAAGATAAAAATGGCGAAGTTATTAGAGCAGGTATCCATACTTATGGAGACACCGTACATGTATTTGTAGAACGTAAAAACTATAAAGGTATATTTTTACCAAAGTTTGAAAAATGGGAGTCACATTATAATCCTACTGAGGTTGGTCTAAAATATATTGATCACATGGTGGGTAATGTAGATTGGGGACAAATGAATGTTTGGTCCAAATTTTATAATGAAGTAATGGGTTTTGCAAACCTGATTACTTTTGATGATAAAGATATTTCTACAGATTATACTGCTTTAATGAGTAAAGTGATGACCAATGGCAATGGTAGAATAAAATATCCGATTAATGAACCAGCAAAAGGTAAAAAGAAATCGCAAATTGAAGAGTATATTGATTTTTACAAAGGTGCCGGCTGTCAGCATATTGCTGTTGCAACTAATGACATTGTTTTTACTGTGAGTGAAATGAAAAAGCGTGGAGTAGAGTTTTTATATGTTCCGGGTTCTTATTATGATACGGTTGGTGATCGTGTAGGTGAAATAGCAGAAGATATGGACTTATTGAAAAAGCACGGAATTATGGTTGATAGAGATGATGAGGGCTATTTATTGCAAATATTTACAAAACCATTAACTGATAGACCAACCTTGTTTTTCGAAATTATACAGCGAAAAGGAGCACAATCATTTGGAAAAGGAAATTTTAAGGCTTTATTTGAATCTATTGAAGCAGAACAGGAACGTAGAGGAACACTTTAAGTTATAGTTTTATTTTAAATGAAAAAGACTGCTTTTTAGAAAGCAGTCTTTTTGTTTTTAAAAAACTGGATAAAAAGTAATCCAATAATAATTAAAAAAGTAATACCAGCAAAAATCCATTTTAAAGAAGTAAAAAGAGAAGCTAAATTATTTATAGTTTCTAGTTTTTTAGGATAATTCGAAATCATAATGATAACTCCTGTATTCTCTAAAACATCAAAAAAACTTATTAAAAATGGGACAATGGATAAGTATATAAAACCATTTAACTTATTGTTTTTTAGTAAAATAAAAATAATTAACGCGTAAATAAATCCATAAATAACAGCATAAGGAGTATCTACAATAATTTCTGATAGTCTATAGATTTTCCTGCCTTCATTTCCTAGATTAGAAAATATTTGATAGGATGTTTCTGAGGAATAACTAAATTTTAAATCTAAAATAGACTCTAAAGGTATTTCTTGGTTCGTAAAAAGCTTCGGAAACATGGGTAGAAAAACTACATTGAATAGAATGATAATAACAACTCCAATAAATATGTTTTTTTTATTTGCATATTTCTCTAACAAATGAAACAATGCAGTCATTAGTTGATTTTTGTAAAAGTTTTACTAATTATTTTCCAATCTTTTTGGGTGTTGAGCAAAGTAAGATAGTCATTGTATACCTTATCAGAGTATTTGAATTCAGTTTTAAAACTTGCAATATTCCCTGTTATATCGCCAGATAGTATTTGCGTATTTATTTTTTGTTTTCCATCAGTTCTAACCTTGTTTAAATAAGCATCAAAAGGTATTATTAATTCATTATTATCAATGCTAGTATAGAGTTTTGCGTTATTAGAAAATGCCTTTTGTAATTGATTAATATTTGCATTTTTTCTTCCTTCAAAATAGTTTTGAATGGTAGTTTCTACATTTTTATATTCATTTTTTTTATCAAAAAATTCTTGTAAAATTTTATTGTATTCATCTGCTGCATTGATGTAAGGAAAGTGACCTTCATTATGAAAAGTGTAAACTTGAGCTTTGGGATAAAGTTCTTTTATTTCTTTTCTTAATTCGGGTTGTATAAGCGGATCATTATCCGATTCAATAATTAATTTTGGAATTCTTTTTGTTTCGTATCTGTTAGGTGTTGCAGTAAATAGATCAATAACAACATGATATCTATTCATAAATAATTTTTTACTAGAAGGCAAACTTGTTAAAAATGCTTTTAATAATTCAGAATTTTTGGCAGCAGGTATAAGCTCATTGTTTAATTTTTTTTCTCCTAATTTTGAGAATAAAATTTCAGGCAATAGCGGAATTATTTTACTTTTACTTTGGTTTTCGTTTAGGATAAGATTATTTGGAGGAAAAGTATTACCAAAAACAGCTTTTTCAATTCGGTTAGGAATTATATTTACTAAATATTGAGTAATATATCCACCCATTGAGGTGCCAACTGCATAAAATTTATCTACTTTTTCTTTGTCTAAAATTTCAAGAATTCCCTTTGAAGTCTTTTCGAGCGAATTTATTTCTTCTGGTAATGTATATGTAATCACTTTATAATCCTTTTCAAAAGCGCTTATTTGTTGCCACCATAAATCATAAGATCCACCCATGCCATGTAAAAAAAGAATGGTTTTATTCCCGTTTCCACCGGAATAATATTCCCAGTTAACACCATTAACAGTGATTTTACTTGTTGTTTTTGACTGAAATTCTTTTAAGCTTTGAGATGCTTTATCATTTTTTGGATAAGATTCAAAAAAATCAGTTGGAGAAGTCGGAATTAAATAAATAACGATAATAATTAATAGAAGTAGAAGAAATAGTTTTTTAATAAATTTCATTTCATTAGGTTTAGATTTCCGAATATAAATATTTTAT
>DAOUTI010000030.1 GCA_030626795.1 Flavobacteriaceae bacterium | reverse complement strand
GCCCAAATACTTCAGAAAATTTTAATGGAAAGTTGGACCTTAGAAGAAGATGATAAAGATATGATTGTAATGTATCATAAATTTGGTTATGAGTTAGATGGTGAGAAAAAACAAATAGAGTCAAATATGGTAGTAATTGGTGATGATCAAACCTATACAGCTATGGCAAAAACAGTTGGTTTACCTGTTGCCATCGCAACATTAAAAATTTTAAATGGTGAAATTAAAACCCCTGGAGTGCAACTACCTATTACCAAAGAAGTTTACGAGCCAATTCTTAAAGAATTACAAAGCCATGGTATTAACTTTCAAGAAAAACAGGTAAAATATTTAGGCTATAATCCTTTTAATTTGTGAGATTAATATTTAAGCTCAAAATTTGATTATCTTCAACCATTAAATTATCTAATATTTTTTTAGTTATGACTTCAACTCTTGGAATTATTCTTGCAGTTTCTTTAATGATTATTATGTTTGGTATGGGTTTGTCATTAACGATTAATGATTTTAAACGTGTGCTAATTTATCCAAAAGCGGTTTTTATAGGTTTAGTTAGTCAAATAATTATTTTACCATTGATTGGCTATTTAATAGCTGTAGGTCTTGATTTATCCCCAACGATAGCAGTAGGAATTATGCTTTTAGCTGCTAGCCCAGGAGGAGCAACATCTAATATTTTAACACATTTAGCAAAGGGAGATCTCGCTTTATCAGTTTCTTTAACCGCAATTGCTAGTGTACTGTCAATAATTACAATTCCTATCATAGTTCAATTTGCATTAACTCATTTTACCGACCAAACACAAGAAGTTTCTATTGATGCCCTAACTATGTTCAAACAATTGTTTATTATGGTATTATTTCCAGTAGGAATAGGAATGTTTATAAAAGCAAAACTTCATGATTTTGCTACCAAGATGGAAAAGCCAGTAAACATTGCTTCTGCTCTTATTTTTGTATTGGTAATTATTGGTGTTGTATTTAGTATTAGAGATGTATTTATGGATTATTTAAGTGAAGCTGGAGTGCCATCAATTATACTAAATATAAGCACGATGGTAATTGGGTTTTTATTAGCAATTATGTTTAAACTAAATAAAGCGCAGGCAATTAGTATATCAATTGGTACAGGAATTCAAAATGGTACTTTAGCGATAACCTTGGCCACAATTGCACTAAATAATGCCGAATATTCGATAGTGCCTGCGGTTTATGGTTTGTTAATGTTTTTTACAGGAGGATTAATTATTTTTCTTCGAAAACCGCTTGGAGTGATGGAAAAAGATTAAATGTTTAAGTAGAAATTCTGCACCAAATTTTTATAAGCCTCTGTATAAACATGTCTTTCAATTTCAATAGCCAATTCATCAATTTTTGGTGTTTCATTTAAAAAGCTTAATTGTAATAATGATCTTTTAAAATCGGTTTTAATATTCCCTTTTACTCTGGTTATTTTTTGAGGGTATAACTGATTTTTTTCAGCAAAATCTAAAAAACTACGCTCTTCATGAAACGGAATAATAAAAGCACAGGTTCCATTTTTTGATAATAATTTCGCTGTAGCGGAAAGTAATTCTTCAAAAGATAAAGAAACAGTATGTCGAGCCAAAGCACGATTTTTATCTAATGCTTTAAAAGTATCATTAAAATATGGTGGATTAGAAATAATCAAGTCGTATTTTTCATCAATTTCCTTTACAAATTCCTGTAAAGAGGCATGGTAACAAAACAATCGATCACCCCAATCAGAGTTTTCAAAATTTTCTACCGCTTGTTCGTAAGCATTTGGTTCAATTTCTAAAGCATCAATGGTCTCGATTTCACTTCGTTGGGCTATTTGTAATGCAATGAGTCCGGTACCTGTGCCAATATCTAAGGCACTATTTGTGCTTTTATTCAAAGTAACCCAAGCGCCAAGTAAAACACCATCAGTTCCAACTTTCATGGCTGTTTTATCTTGTTGAATGGTGAATTCTTTAAATTGAAAGCTCTTGTTGCTCATTGGAAATGGAATTTGGTTGTTGGTTGTCGGTTGTTGGTGAAAAGAGTGTTAGGTGATATATCGGTTTTAAATTTTACACAACTCATAATTCATAATTCAAAACTCATTATCCTATATTCATTTCAATTAAACCTTCTGGCGTTTCCACAATAACCTTTTTATTTTCTCTATCTATTTTTTGGATAAAATCATCGATCATGGGAATCAAAATTTCAGAGTCATCTTTTTCGATTACAAATAAATCTTGTGCTGTTTTGTCGTTGATAGAAGTAATAATACCAACTTCACCAAAATGGACATCTTCTAACATAAAACCTATAATTTCATGAAAATAAAATTGGTTGCCTGTTAATTTAGGGAGTAAATTTAAAGGCAAATAAACATCTGTTTTTAAGATGGCATCTGCATCTGCTTCGTTATTTACATCTTCAAAGCGTATTCGCATTTGGTTTCCTTTTTGAAGTAGGCTTGATTCTATAAAAAATGGCAGTAAATTTTTCCCTAAATCTAAAAAAACAGCATCTAAATTTTCATAAATATCAGGCTTGTCAGTATCAAGTTTTAAAACAACTTCACCTTTATAGCTATACTTTTTTACAATTTTTCCTAAATAAAAACAATCTTCCTTTTGCATAATAATGATGATAAATATTTTGCAAATTTATTCCTAATAAATAGGATTACAAAAGGTAATGAAATAAAATAGGTGTCTATTTCTAAACTCTGATATAAGTCAAGTGTTTTTCACCAAAATTAAATTATATTTCCCCAAATAAAGATTAAAGAAACTAATCCATTTAAAATTAACAAAATGAGCATAGAAAAAATTACAAAACACATTGTGTTATTAAGTATAGTTCTTTTTGCAGCTTCAGCTAGTTGCCAGCAAATAGAGAATAAATCTGAAACTAATAAAGAAATGGAAACAAACGTTTTTTTAGAAAAGTGGACAGGCTCTTACGGAGGAGTCCCTGCTTTTGATAAAATGAAAATTGAAGATTTAAAAGTAGCTGTAGAAAAAGGGATGGAATTAAACTTGGCCGAAATTGATGTTATTGCTAATAATAATGAGGCTCCAACTTTTGAAAACACAATCGTTGCGATGGAGCGTTCTGGGTCAGATTTGGATAGAGTTTTTTCGTATTACGGAATTTTAAGAAGCAATATGTCTACTCCTAAAGCGAGAGAAATTCAAGCAGGATTGGCTCCAAAATTATCAGAATTTTCTTCAAAAATTTCACAAAATGAAAAGCTATTTCAACGTGTTAAATCTGTTTATGAAGCATCTTTAAAAACACCTTTAGAAGCAGATCAACAAAGAGTTGTCGAATTAACCTATAAAGGCTTTGAAATGAATGGAGCTGAGTTAGATGTAGAAAAGAAAAAGCGATATGCAGCTATAAATAAAGAATTATCTACTTTATATACTAATTTTTCAAATAATGTTTTACATGATGAAGAGAATTATGTTACTTATTTAACTAAAGATCAGCTTAGTGGACTGTCAGAGTCTTTTGTGAAGTCTGCTGCTAAAATCGCTACTGATAAAGAACATGAAGGAGCTTATGCAGTAACAAATACCCGTTCATCAATGGATCCGTTTTTAACTTATTCTAATGAACGAGACTTGCGCAAACAAGTTTGGACCAATTATTATGCACGTGGTGATAATGGAGATAAATATGATAACAATCAAATTATTGCCGAAATTTTAAAGTTGAGAAGAGAAAGAGTTGAGTTATTAGGATATAAAAATTATGCAGATTGGCGTTTGCAAAATAGAATGGCGAAAAACCCTGAAAACGCTTTAAAATTAATGACCGCTGTTTGGCCAGCAGCTATTGCAAGAGTGCATGAAGAAGTCGTTGATATGCAAGCTGTAGCTGATGAAAATGGAGATAAAATCACTATTGAACCTTGGGATTATCGCTATTATGCAGAAAAAGTAAGAAAAAAGAAATACGACCTAAACTCTGAGGAAGTTAAAGAGTATTTACAGTTAGATAAACTTACTCAAGCAATGTTCTATGTTGCAGGAAGGTTATTTAATTTTGATTTTAAACCTGTACCAGATGGAAGTGTTCCTGTTTTTCAAGAAGATGTAAAAGTTTGGGAAGTTACCGATAAAGATACCGGTGAGCATATTGGCTTGTGGTATTTAGATCCTTATGCACGAACAGGAAAACGTTCGGGTGCTTGGGCAACAACATACAGAAGTCATACTACTTTTGATGGTAAAAAAACAGTTTTAGCCTCTAATAATTCTAATTTTGTTAAACCTGCACCAGGTGATGCTGTGTTAGTTTCTTGGGATGATGCAAGTACTTTTTTCCATGAATTTGGACATGCTTTACATTTCTTTTCATCTAACGTAAAGTATCCAACATTAAATGGAGGTGTTAGAGATTATACTGAGTTTCAATCGCAATTATTGGAAAGATGGTTATCAACCGATGAGGTGATTGATCAATTTTTAGTGCATTATAATACTGGTGAGCCAATGCCAAAAGCTTTGATAGTAAAAATTAAAAAGGCGGCAACCTTTAATCAAGGTTTTGCGACCACAGAATATTTAGCATCTGCGTTGATGGATATGAAATTGCATATGGTTGACCCAACTGATTTAGATGTTGATGCTTTTGAAAAAAGCGCTTTAGCGGAATTGAATATGCCTAGAGAATTGGTAATGCGTCATCGCACACCACAATTTGGTCACGTATTTTCAGGGGAAGGTTATGCAACCGCTTATTACGGTTATATGTGGGCAGATGTTTTAACTGCAGATGCAGCAGAAGCTTTTAAAGAATCTCCAGGAGGATTTTATGATGAAGAAATGTCAGAAAAATTAGTAAAGTATCTATTTGAACCAAGAAATGCAATGGATCCTGCAGATGCTTATCGAAAGTTTAGAGGTCGTGATGCTAAAATGGAAGCATTGATGAGAGATAGAGGTTTTCCGGTTCCTGAATAATAAATTCATTGCCTATTTTTAGTATACCACGTTAAAGATGTGGTAAGTCAAATTAATCCCGCTTCCGGTATCTATCGGAAGTGGTATTTATGTTTAATGTCTTTTATAAGGATAATTCCTTACTTTTTTTCAACCTCCAAAAATTTTGTTTTAACCAGTTCTTTACCATATTTCCGTTCCAGTCGTCTGATAGTAAAATGAGCTTTTGCCATTTTTTGAAAATGATCGATAAATAAATAATTGATAGATCCTCCACCAGCAGCACCTATCAATGGAACAGCCTGTGCTACAAATTTTTCAGAAACCTGGACAGTAAATCGGGAAGTTACCGTGCTGATTAATTTCATTAAAGGATTGCTGCTGTTTAATAAAAATTTGTTTAAACCATGAATTCCGTTTTTTGAAATATAGGTACTTGCACCTTTTAACGCATTATCCATTGCAATTCTTGAAGTATAATAAGAAGTTTCCAGTCCGTCATCTTCTTTTGATTCTCCACCTAGTGAAAAAACTTGTAAACAAGAAAGTTGGGTTTCAATATTGTATAGATTTTCGCCTTCACCTCTTGCAATATCCATAATGGAGCGCATGATAAATTTAGTTGAAAGCCCTAATTCAGTAGCAAAAACTGCTGTTCCAATTCCGGTTGCTGCACCTAATAAACCACTTAAGGCTCCGGTTGTAGTAACCCAAGTTTTATAAATTTTAGGAGAAGGTTCTTTAAATAGCTCTCCTTTTTCCATGGTTGCAAGATTGCTTTTCACCAAAGTCATTAAAATATTATTCACATTTTTTTGTAGCCATACCTGTTGCTTTTGCGGAATCATTTTGATGCCGGTGTCAATTCCTTCCCCCAGTTTGTTTAAACCTTTCATTAATATTCCAATGTCTTGCATACTGGCTTTCGCTGATTTTATAGCATTCAAGTCTTCCTGAGAAATATTGTGTTTTGAAAAGTGTTTATCCATAATTTTTTTTGATGCGTATCATAACGAATTATTGTTAGTTTATAAGCAAAAAAACCTGATAAATTAATATCAGGTTTTTTTTATAAGTATAAAAAAGATAATTCTTATTTACCTTCTTCTTTTGCTTCTTCAGCAGCTTCCTCAATAGATTGAGGACCTTTATCTTCAGGAGCTTCTTTTGCTTTTACAGCGGCCTCAGCGGCAGCTTTTGCATCTGCTTTTACTTTGATTGCTTCATTTTCAACTTCATCAGCAGCAGCTTTACGTTTAGCATTTACCTCTTTTTCAGCTTCAAAAGCTTTTGCTTTTACTTCTTCTTGAGCTTTAGCTAAATTACTTTCTTTATCAGAAACTTTGGCAGTTTTTTCATCTAACCAAGCTTGAAATTTTGCTTCGGCTTGTTCTTCAGTTAAAGCACCTTTTTTAACGCCACCTGCTAAATGATATTTTAACATAACGCCTTTATAAGATAAAATTGCTCTGGCAGTATCTGTAGGTTGTGCACCATTCTCTAACCATTTTACTGCAAGATCAACATCTAACTCAATAGTTGCAGGGTTGGTGTTCGGATTGTAAGTTCCAATTTTTTCTAGTGATTTACCATCACGTTTTGAACGAGCATCGGCAGCAACCATCCAATAAAATGGTTTACCTTTTCGTCCGTGTCTTTGTAGTCTAATTTTTACTGGCATAATTGTTTAAGTTTTTAGGTGCTCGACCTAAGTTATTAATTTAAATTCTACTTTCTCGAAGTAGGGCGCAAAATTAACAATATTATTTTGATTATTAGCAATTTAATATAAATTTGTTTTGTTGGTATTTTATTGCTTCCGCGGAAGTGAAAATCTTATTAATTATAAGTAAATCAAGCTAATAAAAACAATTATATTTGCTGTAAATTATTTGATAAATGAAAATTTTAGGAATTATTCCGGCGAGATATGGCTCTTTGCGATTAGAAGGAAAGCCCTTGGTAGATCTTTGTGGAAAACCAATGATTCAAAGAGTTTATGAGCAAGCAAAAAAAGCATTAGATTTTGTGTTAATTGCTACTGATGATGCGCGTATAGAAAAAGTAGTAAAAGGTTTTGGTGGCAATGTTGTTATGACTTCTACCAATCATACTACGGGTACAAATCGCTGTTTAGAGGCTTATGAAGTTTTTATAAAAGAAACGGATAATCAGTTTGATGTTGTTTTAAATATTCAAGGTGATGAACCTTTATTGGCGCCAAAACAAATAGAATCTTTGGTTTCTTGTTTTGAATCTTCTGATACAGAAATGGCTACTTTAGTAATTCCTACACTAAAAAATGAAGATTTAAATTCGGGTGTTTTTGTTGTTTTTGACAAAGGTTTTAGCGCAATGTATTTTAGTAGATCGGTAATTCCTGCTGTTCGTGATGAAGATAAAAAAGAGTGGAGTAAAAAAAATACTTTTTACAAACATGTTGGTATGTATGGTTTCACGCCTAAAGCGTTAAATAGGTTTGCCTATTTAGAGCAAACACCTCTTGAAAATCTAGAAAAATTAGAACAATTACGTTGGTTAGAAAATGGTAACGAAATAAAAGTGGCAATTACCACCGAAATTTCAATTCCAGTAGATACTATGGAAGATGTAGAAAGAGTAAGAAAATTATTGAGTTAAATTTTTAAATCGTAGAGATATTTAAATAAATATTTTATTTGTTGATAAAAAGTAGGCTTTGTCAATGTATTTAAAGCATCTAATTCCCTATTTTTAACCTTTCAAATTTTCCCTAAAAACTACTACTAAATGTATTTAATTTTTGATACAGAAACTACGGGTTTACCCAAAAATTGGAAAGCTCCAATTACCGATGTTGATAATTGGCCAAGATGTATTCAAATTGCTTGGCAATTACATGATGATATGGGCAACCTTATTGAACATCAAGATTTTTTAATAAAACCTGATGGATTTAATATACCGTATGATGCCGAGCAAATTCACGGAATATCAACGCAGTTAGCTGATGAACAAGGTATTTGTTTAGATGAAGGATTAAAGCTGTTTAATGAAGCATTAGCAAAAACAAAATTTGTAGTTGGTCAGAATGTAAAGTTTGATTTGAATATTATGGGCTGTGAATTCCATAGATTAGGAATTGCAACAGACTTAAATAATCTACCTGTTTTAGATACTTGTACAGAGAAAACAGCCACTTTATGTCAAATTACTGGAGGTAGATATGGGAAATTTAAATTACCGACTTTAACAGAATTACATCAAAAATTATTTAACCAACCTTTTGCTGATGCTCATAATGCCACTGCCGATGTTGAAGCAACTACGCGATGTTTTTTAGAGCTCATTAGAATTCATAATTATACTTCCAATGAACTACAAGTAAATGATACTTATTTTAGAGATTTTTTAAGTAAAAACCCAAGTACTTTTCCAGCGATAGGGTTAAAACATAAAAATTTAAAAAAAGAAAGTAAAAAACTAAAGGATAAAGAGCTAAAAGAAAAAGTATCGGATATTGCTTTAGAAACTTCCAATAATACGGAGTTGGTTAATGCAAAATATACACATTTACATAACCATTCTCAATTTTCCATTTTACAATCCACTGCGAGTGTTGCTAATTTGGTTCAGGCAGCAGTAAAAGATAAAATGCCAGCAGTTGCCTTGACAGATACTGGCAATATGATGGGTGCTTTTGTTTTTGTTAAAGAGATTTTAAATCATAATAAGAATAACGAAAAAAATATAATAAAACCTATTGTTGGTTGTGAGTTTAATGTTTGTGAAAACCATTTGGATAAAAAATCAAAAGACAATGGTTATCAAATGGTATTACTCGCAAAAAATAAAAATGGTTATCACAACTTGGCAAAAATGGCATCTATCGCTTATGTAGATGGCTTTTATTATATACCGAGAATCGACAAAGAAGTTGTAAAAAAATACAAGGAAGATATCATCGTTTTAAGTGGGAGTATTAATGGTGAAATTCCTAATAAAATATTAAATATAGGCGAAAAACAGGCAGAAGATGCTTTGCTTTGGTGGAAAGAAGAATTTGGAGATGATTTTTATTTAGAATTAAATGACCACCACCAAGAAAATGAACAGCATGTTAATGAAGTTATTTTAAATTTTTCAAAAAAGCACAATGTAAAATTAATTGCTACAAACAATACTTTTTATCTTCATAAAGAAGATTCCACGGCACATGATATATTACTTTGTGTAAAAGATGGCGAAAAATTGGATACACCAAAAGGTCGAGGTCGAGGTTTTAGGTATGGCTTGCCAAATAATGAATATTATTTTAAAAGTCAGGAAGAAATGAAAACGCTATTTCAGCGAGTTCCTGAATCGATTATAAATATTCAAGAAATTGTCGATAAAATTGAAATTTATCAGTTGGCTCGTGATGTTTTATTACCCAAATTTGATATGCCTAAGCGATTTTATGTTGTAGAAGATGAAGCAGATGGAGGAAAAAGAGGTGAAAATTCTTATTTGAAATACTTGACTTATGAAGGAGCAAAGGATAGATATCCAGATTTAACTGAAGAAGTAAAAGAGCGTCTTGATTTTGAATTGATGATTATTGAAAAAACGGGTTATCCTGGTTATTTTTTAATTGTTGAAGATTTTATCAATGAAGCCCGTAAAATGGATGTTTCTGTTGGTCCAGGTAGGGGTTCGGCAGCAGGTTCGGCTGTTGCTTATTGTTTGGGTATTACCAATATAGATCCTATAAAATACGATTTACTTTTTGAGCGTTTTTTAAACCCTGATAGGGTTTCTTTACCTGATATCGATATTGATTTTGATGATGAAGGACGGCAAAAAGTTATTGATTATGTAATCAATAAATATGGTGCCAGTCAGGTGGCACAAATTATTACTTATGGTACTATGGCAGCAAAATCTTCGATTAGAGATACAGCCAGAGTTTTAGATTTACCATTGCCAGATGCCGATAGGATTGCCAAATTAATTCCGTTAATAAAACTGAAAAATATTTTTGGCACAGATGATAAAAGTAAAGCTAAAGTAAAAAGTTTACGAAGTGAAGAACGTGAAAATGTAAATATTTTAAAAGGTATTGCAGAAAGTAAAGGTCTTGAGGCTGATACGATTAATCAGGCATTGGCATTAGAGGGTTCGGTAAGAAATACAGGTACACATGCTTGTGGTGTAATTATCACCCCCGAAGACATTACCAATTTAGTTCCGGTGGCAACCGCAAAAGGAACCGATATGTATGTTACCCAATTCGATAACGGGGTAGTAGAAGATGCTGGTTTATTGAAAATGGATTTTTTAGGTTTAAAAACATTGACTTTAATTAAAGATACGGTCAAAATTGTAAAAGCTTTGCACGGAATTGATTTGGAACCTGATGAATTTCCACTTGATGATAAGCCTACTTATGAGTTGTTTCAAAGAGGTGAAACGGTTGGTATTTTTCAATACGAATCAGCCGGAATGCAAAAGCACATGAAAGCTTTAAAGCCTACAGAATTTGCGGATTTAATTGCCATGAATGCTCTGTATAGACCAGGACCGATGGAATATATCCCTTCGTTTATTGATCGTAAACATGGGCGAGAAGATATTGTGTATGATCTTCCAGATATGGAAGGCTATTTAAAAGAAACTTACGGTATTACAGTTTATCAAGAGCAAGTGATGCTTTTGTCGCAAAAACTGGCTGGTTTCACTAAAGGTGAAGCCGATATGTTACGTAAGGCGATGGGTAAAAAAATATTTGCTTTACTTGAAAAGCTAAAACCTTTATTTATTGAAGGAGGTAAAAAAAATAATCACCCCGAAGAGGTTCTAGAAAAAATTTGGAAAGATTGGGAAGCTTTTGCAGCCTACGCTTTTAACAAATCTCACTCTACTTGTTATGCATTTATTGCTTATCAAACAGCATATTTAAAGGCACATTACCCGGCTGAATATATGGCTTCGGTTTTGAGTAATAATATGAGTGATATTAAGCAAATATCATTCTTTATGGAAGAATGTAAACGTGCTGGAATTGAGGTTCTTGGACCAGATATTAATGAATCATTTTATAAATTTTCGGTAAATAAAAAAGGTGCAATTCGCTTTGGAATAGGAGCGATTCGTGGTGTTGGAGCAAGTGCTGTAAAAGCTATTGTTGATGAGCGTAAAGAAAATGGCAATTACAAATCTATTTTTGATGTTACCAAACGAGTTGATTTAAGAGCAGCAAATAAAAGAGCTTTTGATGGTTTGGTTTTAGCTGGTGGATTTGATTCGTTTATCGAAACGCAAAGAGAACAATATTATGCTTTAGATGAAAAGGGATTGACTTTTATTGAAAAAGCAATAAGGTTTGGAAATAAATTTCAAGAGAGTAAAAATTCGGCACAAGTTTCTTTGTTTGGAGAAGCATCTGATGTGCAATTTGATGAGCCAATAATTCCGCCATGTCCGCCATGGAGCGTTATGGAAAAATTATCTAAAGAAAAAGAGATGATCGGTATTTATATTTCGGGACATCCGCTTGACGATTTTAAAACCGAGATCAAATATTTTTGTAATGGAAAAATAAATATGCTGCAAAATATAGATAAGCTAGAAGGAGCTGAGTTGACCTTTGCAGGAATAATTTCGGATGTGCAACATAGATTTACAAAGAATGGAAAGCCATGGGGAATTTTTGTTTTTGAAGATTATACAGAATCGTATGAGTTTAAATTATTTAATGAAGATTATTTAAAATTTCGTCATTATTTAATTCCGAATACTTTTTTATACATAAAAACAACTTTTCGTAGACCATGGCAAGCAGCTGATGTAAGGGTGAATATTATACAAATTCAGCAATTGCAAGATGTGTTAAGTAAGATGGCTAAAAAAATAACAATTAATTTAGATATTAAAACTTTAAATGAAGATAATATCCAAAAAATTGATAAAGTAATTAAAAAGCATAAAGGTTCTCATCATTTGAATTTTACGGTATATGATGTTGATGAAAAATTAAAATTAGATATGCCTAGCAGAACAGTTAAAATTAACATTTCGAATGAATTGATTGAAGAATTAACAGATAATGAATTCAATTTTAAGCTGAATTAATTAAATTTTTCTGCAAGGTTTTTAAAATTTTGTAGCTATAAATAAAAAACATACAAATTAAATGAACATACATTTTATATCTATCGGCGGAAGCGCAATGCATAATTTGGCTCTAGCCTTAGATGCAAAAGGAGACACAATTACAGGCAGTGATGATGCTATTTTTGAACCATCAAAATCTCGTTTAGAAGCAAAAGGATTGTTGCCAAAAGAAATGGGTTGGTTTGCCGATAAAATTACCAGTGATATTGATGCTATTGTTTTAGGGATGCATGCCAAAGCCGATAATCCTGAATTGTTAAAAGCACAAGAAATGGGTTTGAAAATATATTCATATCCTGAGTATTTGTATGAACAATCTAAAAATAAAACAAGAGTTGTAATTGGAGGTTCGCATGGTAAAACCACCATAACTTCGATGATTTTACACGTGTTAGATTATCATGATATTAAAGTAGATTACATGGTTGGAGCGCAATTAGAAGGTTTTGACCGTATGGTGCATTTAACTAAAGAAAATGAGTTTATGATTATTGAAGGAGACGAATATCTTTCTTCACCCATTGATTTAAGGCCTAAATTTCATTTGTATAAAGCAAATATCGCTTTACTTAGCGGAATTGCTTGGGATCATATGAATGTATTTCCAACTTTTGAAAATTATGTCGATCAGTTTAAAATATTTTTAGATACCATGACTGTTGGTGGAATCTTAATTTATAATGAAGAAGATGAAGAGGTGAAAAAAATTGCTGAAACAACAACCAATACAATTAAAAAACAAGCTTACTATACTCCGGAATATGTTATAGAAAACGGACAAGTAATTTTAGAAACACCAGAAGGAGGTATACCTTTGGAGGTTTTTGGTAAACATAATTTACAAAACCTTGCTGGAGCAAAATTAATTTGCCAAAGTATAGGCGTTAGTGAAGATGAGTTTTATGAAGCAATTTCATCATTTAAAGGTGCAAGTAAAAGATTAGAAAAATTAGCCGAAGGAAAATCATCGGTTATTTTTAAAGATTTTGCACATTCTCCATCAAAAGTAAAAGCAACAACCAATGCTGTAAAAGAGCAATACCCAAATAAAAAAGTATTGGCTTGTTTAGAGCTGCATACGTATAGTAGCTTGAATGCTAATTTTTTAAATTTATACCAAAATGCACTAGATGCTGCAGATGAAGCGGTTGTTTTTTATTCGCCAAAAGCAGTGGCGATTAAAAAGTTAAAAGCTATTTCTAAAGAACAAATAGCAGAAGCTTTTCAAAGAGATGATTTAATTATTTATACAGACCCAAAAGCTTTTAAAGATTTTCTTTTTGATCAAAAATTAGAAAACACAGCTTTACTTTTTATGAGCTCAGGTAATTATGGAGGTTTAGACTTGGAGGAGGTAAAGAGCTTGGTGATATAATACAAACTATTACTTGTTTTCCATAAATCAAGAATTTTACAATAATCTTTGCAAAATTAAAAAGTTTATTTATATTTGCATACTAAATATTACGAATATCAAGTATGAGTTATTCTTTATCCTTTACAAAATCAATATTTGTTGTTATTTTTATTTCAGATAAAATTAGACAAAAGCAATTTGAGTTTTTATCGACTGCTGATATTTCTAAATATTTAAGTATCCCTAAACCTACATTGGTTAAGATATTGCAAAATTTAAATATCGCTAACATTATTGAAACCAAAGAAGGAAAACAAGGTGGTATTCGATTAATGAAAGATCCATCAAAAATTACCGTATTAGAAATTTTAGAAGCCATGGAGCGAGGTAAGCCTTTATTTCAAACTAATTACAATATTTTAGCGAATGCCAAAAGACCTAACCTCGCTCAAAAATCAATTGAAAATATTTTGAATAGTGCAGAAAATCAATTAAAAAAAGAATTGTCAAAAAAGACAATTGCAGAAATATTAATTGAAATGAATGGCTAATTTTTTTAATCAAACTAAATATACATAATATAACGTAAATTAATATGAAGTTTTTAAAATTCTTTTCAAATATACAAGAAGCAGTTTGGTATCGTTCTTTTCTAAACCCTGTAATTAATGAAATTGGTACGGAAGGAAAACTATTAGATGTAGGTACTGGTTCGGGTAAGTTAATTCAAATAGTATCAAAAGAAAATGGAATTGATTGTATTGGTGTTGACACCAATGCTGATATGATTAAGGAGGCTGAAATTAAATTAAAAGAAACGAATATTAAAGTGCTAAAAATAGAAGTAAACCAACCACTTCCGTTTGATGATTATAGTTTCAATTATATCACCATTTGCAGTGTCTTGTTCCATTTAAAAAATGAAAACATAGATACAATGCTTAAAGATGCAAAACGATTACTAAAAGAAAACGGAAAAATAATAATACTTACTCCAACTGGAAATGGAAACATGTTAACCTTATCAAAAAAATATTTCGCTCTTAAAAATTTAAGCATTTACATATGGTTTAATGCAACAAGAAATCGTGCAAAAACTTGGGCAAAAAATAACTATCTAAAGCAGTACGCCACTGAAAATAACTTACAATACACATCAAAAATTGTAATGGATGATTTTGCTAAACTCGAAATATTAAAATAATTTTTTTAATCAAACTAAATATAATAAACATTAAGTATAACAATTAAAACAACAATTATGAACACAAAACAAAAAACCGGAAACATTCTAAATTATGTAATTTCAGCAATCTTAGTAATTAGCGGAACATTAAAATTAATACAATTTGAACCTTATATGGAAGTAATTAAAGGATTGAATCCAAATTACTATGACAACATTTATTTGATCGGGTTTGTTGCTCTTGCATCTGGAATCTTATTTGCAATTCCAAAAACCTTTACTTATGGATTTATCGCTGCATTAGTTTTTCTTGGCGGAACCATTTCTGCGCATATGCAAGCAGCAGACAATTTTATTCCTCAAATAGTATTTGTACCACTTACCGCATTAACTGCATTTTTAAAACGACCAGAATGGTTTAAACAATAGTAAAACCAGCATTAAAATAGATAAGAAAGTGCAAACCAAATTGGTTTGTACTTTCTTTGTATATTCGTACAGATAGACTATTGTATAAACGAATAGAGCTTCTCTAATGCTAAACATTAAACGAAGATAATATGTATATAGGTAAACGATTTCCTTTTTGGGGCACAGTAATTTGGAGTAAAAAGTATATTCTAATCTTTTTAATTTTAGATATTATCCCAATTTTATTATATAAATTTTTAGGCTGGCATTGGTTGGCCATTCCTTGGCAACCTATTGCATTAATAGGTATTGCTGTTTCTTTTTATTTAGGCTTTAAAAACAATTCATCTTACGATAGAATGTGGGAAGCACGTAAAATTTGGGGTGGTATTGTAAATGCATCTAGAACATTTACTATTATGGCTAGAGATTTTATTACGAATGAGCATACCACCGAAAAACTATCAGAAAAAGAATTGAAAGCAATTCATAAATCAATTGTGCATCGCCATGTTGCTTGGTTAAAAGCATTAACTTATCAACTAAGAATTCCTAAACCATGGGAGCATAACTCTAAGTCAGATGATTTATTAAGAAAAGAAGGAGATATTCATCATGAAGATGATCATTTTATAAAATTAAAACCATATATTTCTTTAGACGAATATGAATATCTAATGACGAAAGGAAACAAAGCATCTCATTTATTGAGTTTACAATCTAAAGAATTATTGAAATTGAAATTAGAGGGTCAAATAGAAGATTTTAGGCATATGGAATTAGAAAAAATGCTGGGAGAGTTTTACACTTTACAAGGGAAATCGGAACGTATTAAAAACTTCCCTTTTCCGAGGCAATATGCTACAGTCAATTTTATTTTTGTCTGGATATTTTTAGTTTTACTACCATTTGGTATGTTAAATATATTTAAAGGTTCTAGCCACATATACTCTAGTTGGTTAGTTTTACCTTTTACAATGTTGGTTTCTTGGGTGTTTATTTTAATGGAAATGATTGGTGAATATTCTGAAAACCCATTTGAAGGTTTGTATAATGATGTGCCAATTTCATCTATGGCAAGATCTATTGAGATAGATATACGGCAAATGTTAGATGAAACTGAATTACCTAAACCGTTAGAACCTGTTGGAGAGCACAGAATAATGTTGTAGCAATTATCTTACTTGTTCAGGATAAAAAGTTAAACTAACCTTTGTGTTTTTTATTTACTAAAATTGTAGGAGCCATAATCCAATAAAATTATTAAGCCAGATTGTTATTTGAGAATTAAAAAATAGAAATTGAATAGATATCAAGAAACATTTAAAGCTTGGAATAAAATAGCCCAAATTTACCAAGACAAGTTTATGGAGTTAGACCTGTATAATGAGGCATATGATACTTTTTGTGAATTAATTCCTGTAAAGAATTCGAAAATTTTAGAAATTGCTTGTGGTCCAGGTAATATTACAAAATACTTATTAGGTAAAATTCTAATTATAGAATTAAAGGCATCGATATCTCTTTAAATATGATTGATTTGGCTAGATTGAATAATCCAACTGCTAATTTTGAAGTAATGGATATTCGAGAACTTGACAAGTTAAACAGTAAATTTGATGCAATAATTTGTGGATTTGGGATTCCTTATTTGTCTCAATCAGATTGTTCAAAATTAATTGGCGATTGTAATAAGTTGCTTGTAAATAATGGTGTATTATATTTAAGTTTTGTAGAAGGAGATTATGATAAATCATCTTTTCAAGTTGGTAGCACAGGAGATCGAATGTATTTTTACTTTCATAGTTTAGATGTTCTTAAGAAGGACTTAATAGTTCATAGTTTTGAAATAATTGAATTATTGCATAAAAAATTTGAAAGAGCTAAAGGTGTAGAAGAAATACACACCATTTTAATTGTTAAAAAAAAACACCAACACAGCTAAAAATTAAAAATTGATTAGAGCGGATGTAAAAGATAAAAAACTGGTGGTTGATATTTTAACATCAGCATTTATTCCTAAAAAAGAAAATAATTCTATTAATTTAGTTGTAAAACAAGATAAGAATAGAATACAGCGTATGCGTGTTTTAATGGGATACTTGTTTGATAGAGCGATGCTTTTTGGAGCGGTATTTATTTCAGATAATAAAAAAGCTTGTTTATTATTGAATTACCCTCACAAAGAAAAAATTACATGTCAAACTATGCAATTAGATTTACAATTGGCAGTTCAATGTATTGGAATTGAGCGTGTGTTTAAAGTGTTAAAAAGACAACGAGTTGCAAGGCGAAACTATCCTAAAGAAAAATATATCAAGCCAATTATTGTAGGAGTAGAAAGTGAAATAAATGGAAAAGGTTCGGCTGCTCGTTTAATCATAGAAGTCAAGAATCATTATGTAAATAATCAATTACCAGTAGTAATTGATGCAGCATCAGAAGATAATGTAAGACTTTATAAAAAATTTGGATTTAGAGTGATTAATAAAGAAGAAGCATTAGGTTTTCCGATTTATTATTTACGGTTGAATTAAAAAATATCAAATGAAAAAAGAATATAAAACTTTTGAAACAGAAAGGTTAATCATAAGACCTACTACAGAAATAGATGCTTCTTTTATTTTTGAATTGTTAAATACGCCTAAATGGATAAAATATATAGGCGATAGAAATGTTAAAACAATTAAAGATGCTGAAGCATATATAAAGAATAAAATGACTCCTCAATTAGAAAAATTAGGTTTCTCAAACAATACCGTAATTAGAAAATCTGATGGTGTAAAAATTGGAACTTGTGGCCTTTTTGATAGAGAAGGGATTGATGGAGTTGATATCGGGTTTTCTTTTTTGCCACAATTTGAAAAAATGGGATATGCTTTTGAAAGCACTAATAAATTAAAAGAGGTTGCGATTAATGATTTTAATATTTCAAAAATTAGTGCAATAACCTTAAAAGAAAATTTAGACTCGCAAAATCTATTGATAAAGCTAGGTCTTCAATTTGAAAAGATTGTAAAAATTCCGAATGATAATGTAAAATTAATGTTGTTTGTGTTCAAAGTTTGATGTTATATTGTTTCTATTTATTCTCCTAGCTAATCCAATAAAAGATAGATGTATCTTTTTATGTTACTTGGGTTACTTTTCGCTATTTAAACCCATTCTAAATTATGTTAATATTTGAATATTGATTAATTTTGAACTCTTAAAAATGAATAATGGAGTTTAATAGAAATACAAGAGTTTCAACTTTGATCAAAGAAAATGAAGCCACTATTGATGCTATTGCTTCTATAAATAAATATTTTTAAAATTAAAAAACCCTATTTTACGAAGAGTTTTAGCACCTAGAGTAACAGTTGCTGATGCTGCCAAAGTTGGTGGAGTTGAAGTAGAGGTTATGATTAAAAAGCTAGAAGAGATTGGATTTAAATTCGGTACGTTGCAAAAACAAAAAACAGAGGCTAAAAATTTAAATATAATATACATGTCTAATTCAAGAAAAATAAAAAACTTAGTAAGTCTAGATGTTCGTCCAACATTAGATTCAGGTGAAGATCCATTTAAGATCATTATGGAGGCTATAAAAGTTTTGAAGGAGGAAGAAACTTTACAAATCATCAATACTTTTGAACCCATACCGTTAATACGAAAATTAGAAAGTAAAGGGTATGAGTCTTGGACAGAAAGACCCTCTGAAGGTGTAGTACATACTTTTTTTAAATTAAATCCTACCAAGTGGGTGGATAATGAAGTAGAAGAAGTTGTAAAAAAAAGTAAAACAAATTTCGAAGAGCAATTGACATTTTTTGGCGATAATATCAGGGTAATTGATGTTCGTAATTTAGAAATGCCAGAACCTATGGTTACCATTCTAAAAGAAATTGAAACTTTAAAAAAAGATCAAGCTTTATATGTAGATCATAAAAAAATACCTCAGTTTTTATTGCCAGAATTAGAGCAAAGAGATTTTGACATTTTATATAAAGAAATAGACTGTAACCATACCGTATTACTAATTTATAAAAGTGATAAACATTAAATGAGTGGTTTAAACTCAAATAATGCCCCAGATGTTAGTGTTGTAAAACCTCATTTTATTTTTGGGTCTATCTCTCTTTTTATTTTATCGGTGATGATAATTTTAGCCGATACAAATTTATTAGAAGCTTATTTTAACACAAAAATACTCGCCATTACACACATAGCAATTTTAGGCTGGGCAACCATGATAGTTTTTGGCGCCTTATATCAGTTAATACCAGTAGTTTTTGAAACTAGTTTGTATAGTGAAAAGTTGGCAAAATTTACTTTTTGGTTATTTGGTTTTAGTATTTTATTTTTATCCTATACGTTTTGGGTAGCAGCATTTTCAACATTACTTATTTATGCCTCTTTACTAACTTTTAGCGCCTTATTGCTTTTTGTAGTTAATATTATTTTATCTTATAAAAACTCAAAAAAAAAGAATATCTCATCAAAATTTGTAATAACTGCAATACTATGGTTGGCTGCTACAGAGTTTGTTGGAACATTAATTGCTTTCAACTTTAAATTTAATTTCTTATCTAAAATACATTTACATTATTT
>DAOUTI010000094.1 GCA_030626795.1 Flavobacteriaceae bacterium | reverse complement strand
TTATTAATTTGTGTTCGTAAAAATTTCCACTTAAAATAAACAATCATTAGTGAAAGCCCCATGGTTAATTGAGGAAATATGTAGTGAAATGTGATAGTAAATGCAAATTGTAATCTATCATAGAAAATCATATCTTCCATGTTTTTTTTTAGGTAAAGGTAGGCTTATTTTATAATTTTTGGAATAAGATTATGGGCACTTTGGTTACTATTTAGTAAGATTTATGTAAAATGAATAAGGCTTCTTTAAAACTACTTTGTTTCAAACATGGCTTTTAACTCTTCAAAATCATTAGGTTTTGCAAGTATGTTTTTATTGGTATCTAAAACAAAGTAGCTCGGTATTGCTGTGATGCCGTAATTTTTTGCTTTTGGGCTATCCCATTTATCTAAATCTAAAATATTGGTAAAATCAATAAATTTGGCAGTCATTTTTTCCCAACTTTCTTTTTCATCTTCTAGTCCAATAGCAATGACTCTAATATTTTCAATATCTTTTATAAAATTATAAAATTCAGGAACTTCAAATTGGCAATGAGAGCAAGTAGCACTAAAAAAAACAACAATATAATAATCAAACCCAATTAGACTATATAAGTTTTTTTTAACTCCATTTTCTTCCCAAGAAAAATCAGTAGCTTCAGTACCAATAGCTGTTTTTATTGCAGCAGTAATTTTATATTGTAAGGCTGCATCTTGAAAAGAATCGGGTAAATTATTATAATAGTTATTCATCACAAAATTAACCATCTCATTATTATCTTCGAGTATGTAATTTTGCAAAAGACTTTCTTCAAAGTTTTTTAATAAGTCAAAATCTTTATTTAGCAATAAGGAAGCTTCTTCAATAGCTTTTTTTTGTAAAATATTTTTGGATGCTATATTATCGGCTTGATTCAAATAAAGTACATAATCCGTCAATCGGTCATTTATAAAGGTCGAATTACTTAAAACTTTATCATTAAAATCTATGGCATCAAAAAAATGAATTTTCACAGTAGCAATATAATCTTGAGGGTTTTTAAATGGTACTTGTGCGTTATATTGTTTACTTGCTTTGATAAAATGTTGCGCTAGTTTACCTTGAGATTCTTTTTCAAAAAGGCTTTGTAGATTTTGTAATTCGGCTCTTGTACTTTTATAATTTGGAATAATTTTTATATGGATTAAGGAGTCTTTTTTTTTAAAATAATTTACTTGTAGAGCGTCAAGTTGTTTTTGTTTGGCACTTATTTTTTTATAATATGTTTGATAAATTTTGTTCTCATCAGAGGTCAAAAAATCAATACTATCAATAGGATTGTTTGGATTAAATGTGAAATCTACATTTTCTTTGTTGTAAATAAATTCGACATATAAATTATTCTCAATTTGATAATAAGCACGATAAATACCAACGGGTTGTTTTTCATCAATTTTAAATTGAAATTCTCCATTTACAACGGATGCATTGTCAATAAATGTCTGTTTACCTTTTTCTAATTTGTACAATAAAATCCATGTATAATTATTGTTAGGTTTTAAACTTCCTTTTATAGTGAATTGTGCTTGTAATAATGTTGGAATTAAAATTAGAAAAAATAGTAATTTTTTTATCATAATTGATGATTAGTTTAATTTTGAAAACTAGTTTCAAATGTACAATTTAATGGTAAATTTTAAGATTGAATAAATCAAAACTTTAAAGTATTATATTTGACAAAATCAAAACAATGAATTTCAATAATAAAACCATTTGGATTACTGGAGCTTCCTCAGGGATTGGTAAAGGACTCGCTATTGCGTTTTCTGAACACGATGTAAATATTATTTTATCATCAAGAAATAAAGAGAAACTAGAAGAAGTTAAAGCGGCATGTAAAAACCCAGATAGAGTAAGAGTTTTACCTTTAGATTTGGCTGATTTGTCATTGTTTGATGAAAAGGTAAAAACTGCTTTAGGTTTTTTTAATGGCATCGATATTTTGATTAATAATGGCGGTATAAGTCAGCGATCTTACGCTATTGAAACTGACTTGAAAGTAGATCAACAAATTTTTGACATCAATTATTTTGGAACTATCGCTTTAACCAAAGCAATTTTACCACATTTTGTTGCAAGAAAAAGAGGTCAAATTGTTGTAATTAGTAGTATAATGGGTAAAATTGGTACACCTTTACGATCGGCTTATGCAGCTTCAAAGCATGCTTTACATGGTTTCTTTGACAGTTTAAGAGCTGAGTTATATAACGATAATATTTCGGTTACAATTATTTGCCCAGGTTATGTAAACACGAATGTTTCTAAAAATGCTTTAACAGCCGATGGTAGTAAACACAATATGGATGATGAAGGAAACACCAATGGATTGGCTCCAAATATTTTTGCTAAAAAGGCAATAAAAGCGATTTCTAAACAAAAACAAGAAGTTGTTATTGGAGGTGCAAAAGAAGTTATGGCGGTTTATTTGAAAAGGTTTTTCCCATTGATACTATCAAATATTGTTAGAAAAGTGAATGTGACTTAGCGTATAAAAAATAATGATGCTTTGTTATTGCGAGTGTAATGTAGCGTGGTAATCTCTAGGTAATCTAAGTGTTATTTATGATGAGTTCACCACATTCGCTCATGCTTCGCTTTCTCGTGAAGACGTCTTCTAAGTGTATTATAACTTAAGCGTGGCAATCTCAAGGAACAAGAAGCATGTGTGAGATCTCCTGTTATTCATATTTTTTCTTTCGGAAATACAAAAAGCATTAATTTAATTAAAACTGATATCATTATCATTAATAAAACTATTAATATCGTTTTGGGTAAGATTTGTTTTTAAACCTAATAAAACCAAATCTCCATCAGAAGAAATTTCAAGAACAATTTCTTTAATTTTATCTTTTTTTTCTAAAATAAAAAATCCAATTTTATCACCATCATCTTTTACTTTTATCACCTTTTCAAATTTAGATTTTTTAATAAACTTGTTAAATTTCGTTTCCATTTGTTCTGAATTTTCTGAAAACACTAAAATACGAACATGCTTGGCTTTTTTTAAGATTGGTTTTATATCTTCATAATCTTCACTAGGTAAAAAAGTTCTAACAATAGAGGCATTTAATCCTAAAGAAAAATCAGATTCTTTTTGATTGCTTTGATAAAAATCGTTAAAAGAAGTATTTGTTGCACAAGAAGTTAAAAACAGAATTACGATTGCTAAAAATAATTTTTTCATGAGTTACATTTTATATAAGACGATGGAGTTATTAAAATGTAACAGACTTCTTACTTTTTTAATATTATCTTGAGTCATTTATAATAAATAACAAATTTTTTTTGGAATTGAAATTGAAAATAATCTTTTTTGAAATATATTAAAAGCTAGAATCTGATTTGAATAATTCTAGCTTTTAATATTCTCAAAATTTGAAGTAAAAAACAACTTATTGATTAATTATTTAATGGGGAATGATGTTCGTGAACCATTTTCCATTCCCCCTTTGTTTTAACAAATAATAAAGTAATTAAATTATTGACTGTAATTTTTCCATGTACCTTATGCATCAGTATAAAATCTGAGGTAAAGGTTAAATTAGCTACATTTCCATAATATACAGCAACTTTCAAAGTTCCCTCTATAGGGGCAAACTGTATAACTCCATCTATTTCTATATCTTCACCAAATAACTGACGTTCATTATGTTCATTGCCCGCACTATCGAAAGATTGTCCTCCATTAAATTCAGTAAACTTGTCTCCATAGGCATGAAAAGAGATAAGTTGGTCCATATATTCGCCATCATATCCATGTCCGGCTCCGGCCGTTATACTTTGCGCAATTGCCCCAAAAGTTTCTAAGACCTCTTGCTGTGCTTGTGAATAAGTTTGGTCAATTACAGAACTCTTGGATAAAGATGCTTTAGAAGCCGATTCTGATTCTTCAACATTCACCCCAGAATGATGTTCGTGAACCATTTTCCATTTCCCCTTTGTTTTAACAAATAATAGAGTAATTAGATTATTGACTGTAATTTTTCCATGTACCTTATGCATCAGTATAAAATCTGAGGTAAAGGTTAAATTTGCTACATTTCCATAATAAACAGCAACTTTCAAAGTTCCCTCTTTAGCGGCAAATTGTATAACTCCATTTTCTTCTAAATCTTCACCAAATAACTGACGTTCATTATGTTCATTACCCGAACTATCGAAAGATTGTCCTCCATTGAATTCAACAAACTTGTCTCCATAGGCATGAAAAGAGATAAGTTGGTCCATAAATTCGCCATAATATCCTTTTCCGGCTCCGGCTGTTATACTTTGTGCAATGGCCCCAAAAGTTTCTAAGACCTCTGCTTGTGCTTGTGGATAAGTTTGGTTAATTACAGAACTCTTGGACTCAGATGCTTTAGAAGCCAATCCTGATTCCTCAACACTGTCTTCATTATTCGAACACCCATATAAAAGGAATAGAGATGTAATCATTACTGCTAATACTTGTTTTGTTTTCATAATTTTAAATTTAATTGGTTAATACTAAATTGCTAACTATTTTATAAAAGAAATTTATTTGAAACTTTGAGGAATTGGATAGTCTTATTTTTTAAAATATTGACAGTCCAATAATATTATCCACCATTTTTTGAAGCTGGTTATTCCAGTGCTTCTGGTTTTTGGAACAATTTAATTCCTTACAAATACTATTGATATTGGAATGAAATTAATAAATACTAAGTCTTAGATTTCGTAAATAAAAATGACAGATTTTTACATCTATAAAGATTCAAATTAATTTATACCAAAATTAGGCACACTTATTTGTTTGAATTTCTACATTTCAACCAAATAGTAGTATTTTTAACCCTTACTTGTAAGATGCTGATATATTGCTAGTTAAGATTTTTTAGGTAAATAGATGGAAGTATACTGTATTTGTTTTTAAAACATTTAGAAAAATAAGCAACACTATTGAATCCTGATTCAAATGCTATTTCCGAAATGTTTTTATCTTTTTTATTCATCAATTTGAGTGCTTTGCCTAATCTGAAATCTTTAATAAAACTATTTGTGGATTTATTGACTATGGAAGACATCTTTCTATATAATTGTGATTGACTATATCCCAAATTAGTACAAAAATCATCAACATTCAGTGTTGAGTCACTCCATTTTTTTTCTATGAAGTCTCTTAGTCGCATTAAAAACCTCTCATCAGCATGATTTAAAGCTCGAATATATGTTGTGTTAATTGGAATATTTAAATTTTCACTTTCATATAGATCCTTAACTTCAGATGTTATAACAATTTCTTCATTGGCAATATCACATAATCGACCGGCAGCTTTTATTGTTTCTTCAAACAAACCTTCATTTTTTGTTACCGGAAGCCCTGCACTTAAACCAATATTTAATTTTAGTGAAGTGTCTTCTATTGTATTGAATAATTTTTTTATTTCTAAAGCAGAGTGTATTGCATTTTTCGTGGATACATAAGAAATTAAAAAATCATCATCTTTTTGTTTAACAATTCTGCCTTCAAACCTACTCACAATAGTATTAAACTCATCAAAAAGAGATTTTAATTGCTTGGTAGTCGGTCTTTCAAATGATGTTTTTTCTATTTTTAGCACTACTAATACTCTAAATGCAGGGTCATTAATTATATTTAACTTGCTATTTTGAGATTTTTTTGGATCTTCAATTCTACCTAAAAAGGATTCTACTATGGTATCATTTACTTCAATAATGCGTAATGGAACATCGCCATGCGCACTATCATGCAAATCTAAAATAGATTCTTTATTCGGAGCTTCAAATAAGCAAAACGCTGTATGTCTTTTTTCATCGCACCAATACGTTAATCCACGACAGTTATATTCATGTTCAATTTTTAGATCTGCTTGATGCATTTCAGCAACATGTTTTGCATTCACACCTTCCGGCATTTCGTGAATATCCATATATAGAGGCATATCTTTTTTTTTTGTAAGTTACTAATTTATTGACAAATGTGATTAGTTTACTAGTAATTTAGACCTTTACAACATCTCATTAGCCAAATTTGCCAATTCTGATCTTTCTCCTTTTTTTAATTTTATATGAGAAAACAAGGCTTTTCCTTTTAATCTATCAATTAAATAAGTTAAACCATTACTATGCTCATCCATATAGGGTGTGTCAATTTGATTGATATCACCCGTAAAAATAACTTTGGTGCCTTCTCCGGCGCGAGTAATGATAGTTTTCACTTCATGAGGTGTTAAATTTTGTGCTTCATCAATAATAAAAAAAGAATTTGATAAACTTCTACCTCTAATAAAAGCTAGAGCAGTTATGGTTAGCTCGCCAGAATCTTGCATTTGCTGTAAAATTTTACCTTTTTTTTCATTGGCTTTAAATTGATTTTTGATAAAAGTTAAATTATCCCAAAGCGGTTGCATATAGGGCGATATTTTATCATCAGCATCACCGGGTAAAAACCCAATTTCTCGATTACTTAAAGGAATAATCGGTCTAGCTAAAATTATTTGATCGTATTTGTTTTTTTGTTCTAAAGCCGATGCAAGTGCAAGTAAAGTTTTACCAGTTCCGGCTACACCTTCTAGGGCGACCAATTTTATATCTTCATTTAATAAGGCATTCAAACCAAAAGTTTGCTCGGCATTACGAGGTTTTATACCAAACACATATTTTTTATCTACTTTTTCAATTTCATCGGTAACACTATTATATCTTGCTAAAACAGAATTGGTACAATTGTTTAAAATATAATAACCATTTGTAACTTTTTGGGCTCCTAAGATTCCATCTTCTTTGATATAATTTTTTTGATAAATATTTTGAATAACTTGGGCATCAATATCATCAATTACAGGAAGCTCTTCTGCAAATTTTTTGATATTGATTACTTTACCAGTTTCATAATCTTCAGATAATAAACCTATTGCTTTTGCTTTTAATCTAAGGTTGATATCTTTGGTGACTAAAATAATGGTGTGTTTTTTTTCTTCATTTTGCAAAGAAATAGCCGCATTGATAATTTTATTGTCATTTTTTTTACTACCATAGATTTCTTCTGCATCCAAGTTAGAAAGGCTCGAATTATCCATAATAACTTTGATTTTCCCTTTCCCTTTCCCTAAATTTATCCAATTGTTTAGACCATTATTACCAGATAATTTATCTAAAAAACGAATAATTTCTCGGGCCTCATAATTTTTAGTTTCATTGCCAACTTTAAATTGATCTAGCTCTTCTAAAACGGTTATAGGTATTGCAACGTCATTCTCTTCAAAACTTGTAAGAGAGTTATGATCGAATAACAATACCGAAGTATCTAAAACATAGATTTTTTTTGTAGTACTTTTTTTCATAAACTAATTTTTTTAGGTGAGACATTCCATATTTTGAATGAAAAATTATTTACTAAAGCGAGAAAAGAAAATTGCCGCTTAAAACTTTTAAAAAAGTACAAAAAATATCAAAGGACTTTACTGCGTATTCGTTAAATTAAAAAGCAGTTATCAACAAGAAATTAACTTTATTATTTATGTGTTGGGATCGGTTTAATGGTTAATCCTAGATTTAAATTAACATCTAATGGTTAAGTAATTAGTTGTTTAAGCAATTTTTTTAGACCTAATACTTTCAATCACTACAGTTGATAAAATAAGTAAACCTCCCCAAAAGGTATTCCATGTTGGAATTTCATTCAAGAAAAAGTATGCGATAATGATCCCAAAAATGGGTTGAATACTACTAATAATACTTGCCGTACTTACTGAAAAATACTTTAAACTTTGTAAAAATAAGGTATGGCCAATAGCTGTTGTGAATAATGCCAATAAAATTATAAATGGAAATTGTGTTTGAATACCCGATGTATCCATAACAAAAAGCACAGGCAATAATACAATACTTAAAATAAAAATTTGATAAAACATAAGCATTGATCCGTGATATTTATTTGTGTGTGTTTTTAAAATTAATAACCTTAAAGAATAGAATAAGGCTGATAGTACTCCAATTAAAATTCCTTTTACTTGTGAGCTTTCCAAATCAAAATTAGGAGCAAGAATATAAATACCTATTAAAACAATGACACCTAATAGAATATGTATTGGATTTAATTTAACTTTAAAAAATAGAGGCTCTAATAATGCGGTTATTACAGGATAAGTAAATAACGAAAGCATTCCGATAGCAACATTTGAAAATTGTAAAGCATAAAAATAAGTAATCCAATGCGCTCCCATAAACAAGGAACTTAATATAAAAGTAAACAAATCTTTTTTTGAATCTATTCGAAGAGATATTTTTTTTACTCTACAAAAAATATAAATAAAGAAGGTTGCCAAAAATGCACGCCACCATACCGTTACCGGAGGAGGCATATCGATAAATTTACCTAATGCTCCAGAAGTACTAATAAATAAGGTTGCCAGTATTAGCTCAAAAATCTGTTTAATATGTTGATTTTCATTAGATTTCATTTAAAACATGTAAAGCTTTTTCGACAGAATCAATTCGTATAAAAGTGATTAATAATCGCAAACCTTTTTTGGTTTGTTTTTCTTTCATCACACACATTTTGCTATTTTTTTGCACATAATTTAAGAGGTTTCTAAAAGTTTGACTTTGGTAAAAATCACTTTGCTGGTCTGAAATAAAATAACCAACCATTCTTTTTTGTTTTAAAATAACACGTTCTAAACCAAGGTTTTTAGCTAGCCATTTTATACGAACACTATCTAATAAATCAATGGCTTGTAAAGGAAATTCCCCAAAACGGTCAATTAATTTTTTTTCAAAATCTTGTAACTCTTCTTCGGTTTTTAATTCACTTAATTCTTTGTATAAAGTCAATCTTTCGGTGATACTATTGATATAATCATCTGGAAATAAAATTTCAAAATCAGTATCAATTTGTACATCTCTAACAAACGCTTTGGGCTTATCCGATTCATCTTTATACAAATCTTTAAATTCGTTTTCTTTCAATTCATCAATAGCTTCATTTAAAATTTTCTGATAAGTTTCAAATCCAATATCATTAATAAATCCACTTTGTTCACCGCCAAGTAAATCACCAGCACCACGAATTTCTAAATCTTTCATGGCAATATGAAAACCACTTCCTAAATCAGAATGTAACTCTAAAGCGGTAATTCGTTTACGAGCATCATCGGTCATCATATGATACGGTGGTGTGATAAAATAGCAAAAAGCTTTTTTGTTTGAGCGACCAACTCTACCACGCATTTGATGTAAATCACTTATACCAAAATTGTTGGCGTTATTTATAAAAATAGTATTTGCATTTGGGACATCTAAACCACTTTCCACAATAGTGGTAGAAACCAAAACATCAAACTCATTATTTATAAAGGCAAGCATGAGTTGCTCTAATTTTTTACCTTCCATTTGTCCGTGCCCAATACCAATTTTAGCATCAGGAACCAAGCGTTGAATTAGCCCAGCAACTTCTTTAATATTTTCAATACGATTGTGAATAAAAAAAACTTGTCCGCCACGTAAAATTTCATACCTAATAGCATCTCTAATGGTTTCTTCGCTAAAGCGGACAACATGGGTTTCAATAGGGTGCCTATTTGGTGGAGCAGTTTTAATAACCGACAAATCACGAGCAGCCATTAGCGAAAATTGCAAAGTACGAGGTATCGGTGTGGCAGTTAAAGTTAAGGTGTCAATATTTTCTTTTAAAGTCTTTAATTTATCCTTAACG
>DAOUTI010000239.1 GCA_030626795.1 Flavobacteriaceae bacterium | reverse complement strand
TAAATTACATATTCAACCATTTTTTAAACTCAGAAGCTTTATTTTACTAATGATAATTGATTCTTTAGAAGTTGGATTTGTAATTATTTTTAGTTGATTATTGCCATACTTCAATATTTGTACCTTCTATACTTCTTTATACATTACGTATAACAGTTTAGCCAAATAATTCAGCATTAGCTTACAGTTCGCTATGCTGGATTATTTTTTTGTCGATTTTTGTTGTTTTAAGATAGGTATTTAGGATTCTTCTTATTGAATCTTTACGAACCGAATCGCCCGGAATTATAGAAACGATGAAAATAATGAGTCTATTTTTTTCTTTTAATTTTCCAATAATGTAATGATGTTATTTTGGATAGATTTATGGTCTAAACCTACTAGATTAAATAGATCGTCTACAGTACCATGTTCAATAAAATTATCTGGTACACCTAATCTTTTCACAGTAACATTTTTATAGCCATTATTATTTGCAAATTCTAAAATAGCACTACCAAAACCACCAGATAAAACGCCTTCCTCTATGGTAAGTATTTTATCAAAATTTGAAAATATTTTGTTCAATAATATTTCATCTAAAGGTTTTACAAAGCACATATTATAATGTGCTATTTCTCCTTTTGGGAATTTTTTGACAACACCTTTTACATTTTCACCAATAGTTCCTACGCTCAAAATTGCTAATTTTTCACCTGATGTTAGCTGTTGACCTTTTCCTATTTCTATTTCTTGGAAAGGACTTTTCCAATTCAAAACTTTTCCTCTACCTCTAGGGTAACGAATTGCTATGGGGTGCTTTAAACCAAGCTGTGCTGTGTACATGATGTTTCGCAATTCAATTTCATTCATTGGAGCAAAAATAATCATGTTGGGTATCAATCGTAAAAAAGCCAAATCAAAAACTCCATGATGTGTTGCGCCGTCTTCTCCAACCAAACCTGCACGGTCAATACAAAAAATTACAGGTAAGTTTTGCAAAGCAACATCGTGTATAACTTGATCGTAAGCGCGTTGTAAAAAAGTAGAATAAATGGCGCAAAAAGGAATCATTTTTTGCGTAGCCAAACCAGCAGCAAGTGTTACCGCATGTTGTTCGGCAATACCCACATCAAAAGCCCTTTCGGGGAATTTATCAATCATCAATTTCATTGAAGAACCTGTTGGCATGGCAGGAGTAATTCCGATTATTTTTTTATTTTTTTCTGCCAATTCTACCAACGTTTCACCAAATACATCTTGAAATTTAGGAGGTTGAACAACTGGAGAACTCTTTATTAAATCTCCTGTTTTTGCATCAAATTCACCTGGAGCATGATAAGTAATTTGATCTAATTCCGCTTGACGGAGACCTTTACCCTTTTTTGTAATAACATGTAAAAATTTAGGTCCTTCGATTGATTTTAAACGCTGTAATTCAGCGATAAGCGCATTAATATCATGACCATCAATTGGACCAGAATAGGTGAAATTTAAAGCTTCAAAAATATTATCTTGCTTTGGATTTTGTTTATCGACACCTTTTTTTACAGCAGTAAGATACTTTTTTAAAGCGCCTACATTGGGGTCAATACCCATTTCATTATCATTAAGTATGATCAAAATATTAGACTTTGCAACTCCGGCATGATTCAAGCCTTCAAAAGCCAT
The DNA here is from genome assembly GCA_030626795.1 of Flavobacteriaceae bacterium. Lineage (GTDB taxonomy): Bacteria > Bacteroidota > Bacteroidia > Flavobacteriales > Flavobacteriaceae > Lutimonas. The sequence goes on along the minus strand of DAOUTI010000239.1, from coordinate 909 downwards.
TCCGCTAGCGATGCTAGCATCTCCAATTACAGCAATGTGATGTTTTTTAGTTTCTCCTTTCAAGCGAGAAGCGATAGCCATACCCAAAGCTGCAGAAATTGAGGTAGATGAATGCCCTACCCCAAAAGTGTCATATTTACTTTCACTTCTCTTCGGGAAACCTGAAATTCCTCCCAACTGTCTGTTGGTGTGAAAAACATTTTTTCTACCCGTTAAAATCTTATGTGGATAAGCTTGGTGACCAACATCCCAAATCAACAAATCTTTGGGCGTATTAAAAACATAATGCAAGGCAATGGTCAATTCAATTACACCAAGACTTGCACCCAAATGACCTTTTTTTACAGATACAATATCGATAATAAAATCACGTAATTCTTTAGCTAAAAGAGGTAAATCTTGAATTGTTAGTAGCTTTAAATCATCAGGACTGTTAATATGTTCTAAAAATATTTTTTTCACAAACACAAAACTACAATTATCTTTGGTGGAAGCAAAACATTATAAAAACCATTTTAATTGATAAATGAGTAAAAATCCTATAGGTATCTTTGATTCTGGCGTTGGTGGAATTACTATTTACAAAGAAATTCATAAACTACTACCCGATGAGAATATCATTTATTTGGCCGATAATAAAAATGCGCCTTACGGGGGGGGAACTAAAAATCAAATTATTGATTTTAGTGTAAAGAATACTGAATTTCTTTTAAGTAGAGGTTGTAAAATTATTGTTGTAGCATGCAATACCGCTTCTACCAATGCCGTGAAATTTTTAAGAGCAACTTATAAAGTCCCTTTTATTAGAGTGCAACCTGCCATTAAACCCGCAGCTTTAAATTCAAAAACAAAAGTGGTTGGTATTTTAGCAACTAAAGGCACTTTAAAAAGTGATTTATTGCTAGAAAC
>DAOUTI010000117.1 GCA_030626795.1 Flavobacteriaceae bacterium | reverse complement strand
TTAGATGTTAACGTTTTTGAAGGAGGTGCGACTGTGGCAATCTACTTCTCAATGAACAGACTGCCACATTTTACTGAAAAAAGTAAAATTCGCAGAGACGAATGCAAAGGAACTAACGGATTGTAAGAATGCTATGATACTTCTTGTTTTGAACTCACGTTTTAAAGCTTCTAATTCTATTTTAGAAGCTTTTTTTATGCTTTATAACTAACAATTTTTTGGGATGAGGCAAGTATTTTATATTTTCGAAAAAAATAATATTTCGATTAAATGAAAAAAATATTCCTTCTTTTAATTTTTATTTCCTTTCCTACTTTTTCACAAAAGAATACACAGCCATTTAAAGAAGGTGAGTTCTTAAAATATAAAATTAATTATGGTTTATTAAGTGCTGGCTTTATGTCGTTAGAAATAAATTCAAGTATCCTAAATAATGAAAAGCTATTCCATATTAATGGTAAAGGCTGGACAACTGGAGTGGTTAATTTTATTTTTCCTGTTGAAGATAATTACCAAACTTATTTTTTCCAAAAACCCTTGAGACCATATCGCTTTATTCGAAAAATTGACGAAGGTGGTTATATTAAAAATAAAGAAATCTATTTCGATTTTCAAAAACACAAAGCCAAAGTAATTGATTATAAACACAACACTGAAAAAATATTTTTTATTCAAAATGATGTGCAAGACATGCTTTCGTCTTTATTTTATTTAAGAAGTTTAGGTTTAAGTAATTTAAAAATCGATGAAATTATAAATATTAATATGTTTTTTGATGAACAAATGAATAAAATCAAACTCCGCTATAAAGGAAAAGATATAATCAATACAAAGTTTGGAAAAGTAAAAACACTAATCTTTAAACCTATGGTACAATCAGGAAGGATTTTTAAAGATGAAGAAACTGTAACCTTTTGGATTACCGATGATAAAAATAAAATACCCATAAAAATTAAAGCCGCAATATTGGTTGGTTCAGTAAAAGCAGAGTTAATTGAGTACAAAGGTTTGGCAAATTCTTTTCCAATAATTTTTAACTAAATTATAACCTTAATTTTTTGTAAAATGAATAGATTTGCAGCTTCATAAAAGAATACTTAGATACGTGAATAAAATTGCATTAATTTTTATCGGTTTATTAATTTTTAACTCTTGTAAAAAAGATCCTGTTGAAGTTACTGAAACCATCATTACAGAAGAAAAACCAAAGATTATTGAAGAGTTTGGTTATGTTTTAAATCATTACAAAGTAATTAGAGACACTATTAAAAGTGGCGAAAGCTTTGGTGAAATTTTAGATCGTCATCATATCGAATATCCAACCATTTATAAAATTGCAGAGGCAGCAAAAGATACTTTTGATATTAGAAAACTACGTGCTGGTAAACCTTATACAATTTTGGCTAAAAATGATTCTACCGAGCAAGCACAGGTATTTATTTACCAACCCAATAAAGTGGAATATTTAATTGTTGATTTTACCGATTCTATCCAAACCAAATTTGGTAGAAAAAAAGTAACAACCCTAACTAAAACAGCTTCTGGAATAATTAAGTCTTCTTTATCTGAAGCGATTGATAGTCAAAATTTAAACTATATCCTCGCCTTAGAAATGGCTGATATTTACGCTTGGACTATCGATTTTTACCATTTACAAAAAGGCGACAAGTTTAAATTAATTTATGAACAAAAATATATTGATGATACCGTTTCTGTTGGAATAGGTAATATTCAGGCCGCTTATTTTGAACATAAAAACATTCCTTTATACGCTTTTAATTTTGTAACGGATTCTGTTAAAAACATCAATGATTATTACGACGAAAATGCAAAAACCTTAAGAAGAAAATTCTTAAAAGCGCCTATAAAATTTAGTCGGATTTCATCGAGATATAACTTAAAACGACGTATAAAATATTACGGAAATAAAATTAGAGCACATAAAGGAACTGATTTTGCAGCAAATATCGGAACACCAATTATGAGTACTGCAAATGGAACCGTAATCGCTTCGACATATAGAGGTGGAAATGGTAATTATGTAAAAATCAAACATAATTCTACTTATTCTACCCAATACTTACACATGAAAAAACGCAATGTAAAAAAGGGCGATTATGTAAAGCAAGGTGATGTTATTGGTTGGGTTGGTATGACAGGTAATACTGCTGGTCCACATGTTTGTTATCGTTTTTGGAAAAATGGAAAACAAGTAGATCCTTTTAAGCAAAAATTACCTTCGGCAGCTCCTATTAAAGAGCATTTAAAAGAAGATTATTTGACTTTTATACATCCTTTAAAAGATACTTTAGATAGTATTCCTTCAAAATACATAGAAACTACTTTTACAGAAAAAAAAGAACTATACTCAAAGTAAATAGGTTTTGGGGAGTTTTGAGGTGGTAGTTTTTTATTTTATAGAGACATAAATTTTCAAGCGTAGCCTTAGTTACGGTTTAAAATTTTAACGAAGATAAAAGGAAAAAAGACAAGTCAAAAAACCGAAAAGCTATTTACTTTGAGTATATAACAATAATTATTTTTCCGAAATCGTTGTCGTTAAAACAATTCCCAAGTTGATTTCATTTGAAAAATTAATCTTTAAATTTGCAGCTTTATTACACGACCAACAATCAATAAAACATTCTTATGGCATTAATAAATATCAATCCTACCAAAACAACTTCTTGGAAAAATTTACAAAATCATTTCGAACTGATTAAAGAGGTTCAAATGAAAACTTTTTTTCAAAAAGACAATTCCCGTAAGGAAAAATTCTCACTAAATTTTGATGAATTTTCGATAGACTATTCTAAAAATAGAATTACAGAAGAAACTTTAAAATATTTATTTGAGCTTGCTAAAGAATCTGAATTAAAAGATGCTATAGATAAATATTTTAATGGCGATAAAATTAATGAAACAGAAAATAGAGCCGTTTTACATACTGCCTTGAGAAATAAAAACACCAATGAAGTATTGGTTGATGGCAATAATATTATGCCCGAAATAAAACAAACTTTAACTAAAATTAAAGGTTTTACAAAGCAAATTGTAAATGGCGAATTGAAAGGATATACAGGTAAAGCATTTACCGATGTTGTTAATATTGGTATTGGAGGATCAGATCTTGGTCCAAGAATGGTTGTTGAATCTTTACATTATTATAAAAACCATTTAAATACACATTTTGTTTCTAATATTGATGGAGATCATGTAACCGAGGTTATTAAAAATTTAAACCCCGAAACCACACTATTCGTTATTGTCTCTAAAACATTTACTACACAAGAAACTTTAACAAACGCCGAGACTATCAAAAAATGGTTTTTACAATCCGCATCAGAAAAAGATATTGCCTCAAATTTTGTTGCGGTTTCAACAAATCTTGAAAAAGTTAAAGATTTCGGTATTGCCGAAAACAATATTTTTACGATGTGGAATTGGGTCGGTGGTCGTTATTCACTATGGAGTGCTGTTGGTTTATCCATAAGTTTAGCTATAGGATTTGAAAATTTTGATGCGTTTTTAAACGGAGCTTTTAAAATGGATGAGCATTTTAAAAATACCTCTTTCGAGGAAAACATTCCGGTAACATTAGCATTGATAAGTATTTGGTACAATAATTTTTTTGATACCGAATCAGAAGTTGTCATACCATACACACAATACTTAGAAAAATTAGCTCCGTTTTTACAACAATTATCTATGGAAAGTAACGGAAAATCTGTGGATAGAAATGGTGAAAAAGTTACCTACCAAACAGGCAATATCATTTGGGGTAACACAGGTACCAATGTACAACACGCATTTATGCAATTAGTGCATCAGGGTACTAAAATCATTCCAGTTGATTTTATTGGTTTTGAAGAATCGCTTTATGGCAACAAAGACCATCATCAAAAATTAATGGCTAACTTCTATGCACAAGCCGAAGCTTTATATGCTGGAAAAACTGCAGAAGAAGTTCATTTAGACATGAAGTTCAAAGGAGATGCTAATAAAATTAATCAATTATTACCTTTTAAAGTTTTTGAAGGCAACCGCCCTTCAAATGCAATTCTTATCAAAAAACTAACTCCAAAAAATTTAGGTGCTTTGATTGCTATGTATGAGCATAAAACCTTTGTACAAGGCGTTATTTGGAATATTTATAGTTTTGATCAATTTGGTGTGGAACTAGGTAAAGAACTAGCAAATAAATTCTTAACCTAATTTTGTCCTTAAATTTAAATACAGAAAGATTGATAAATGTGAGATTTGGGCAAAGATTGCGTTTTGCAATCTTTTTCTTTAAAGAGCGATGTTAATTTTCTCATATACTTCATCAAATTCCTTTGTAATATCTTGATATAGCTTTATAAATTTGAATCGTATAAAGGAAAATTATTAATAACTGCATTTAAATTTAAGGCCAAAATATAGGTTATTAAATAAACGTTAAGAATTGTTAAATAAAAGTTAATAAGATAACTGTTTATTAATGTTTTATATCATAATTATTTTTTAGATTTGCCGCTGTATTAACTCAAATTTTTATTAAATGAAAAACTTTAAAAGCTTTGTGTTTGCTCTGTTTTTATTTACAGCAACAAGCATATTTGCACAAACCATTGAAGGTGTAGTGCAAGATGAAACTGGACCCTTACCAGGAGCGACTGTTCAAGAAAAAGGAACAAAGAATGGTGTAACTACCGATTTTGATGGGAAATTCTCTTTAAAACTTAACAACCCTAAAGGAGCTATAGTTGTTTCTTTTGTTGGTATGGAGAAAAAAGAAGTTTCTTACGATATTAGTGCTACCGATGTTTATGTTGTTGGCAATATTATTTTAGTTGTTGATGAAAATGTGTTAGATGAAATTGTAATCACACAAGTATCTTTTGCTATTGACAGAAAAACACCTGTTGCTGTATCTACAATTAAAGCAGATATTATTGAGCACAAATTAGGATCACAAGAATTTCCAGAAATATTAAAATCTACTCCAGGTGTATATGCTACAAAATCTGGTGGTGGTTTTGGTGATGGTAAATTAACTATGCGTGGGTTTAACTCTGAAAACGTTGCGGTTATGATTAACGGTGTACCAGTAAACGACATGGAAAATGGTAGAGTTTATTGGTCTAACTGGGCTGGTTTATCAGATGTAACAAGCGCAATGCAAGTGCAAAGAGGTTTAGGTGCTTCTAAAGTTGCTGTGCCTGCAATTGGTGGTACTGTAAATATTTTATCAAAAACTACTGATATTAACAGAGGAGGAAGTATCTTTTTTGGAACAGGAAATGATGGATATCAAAAAATTGGTGCTACAGTTTCTACAGGTTTAATGGATAATGGTTTTGCTGCTACAGTTTCTGCTTTTAAAACAACAGGTAATGGATATGTTGACGGAACTGAATTTAAAGGATTTAATTATTTTATTAATATTTCTAAGCAAATAAATGACAATCATAAAATTTCTTTTACCACATTTGGAGCTCCTCAAAGACACGGGCAAAGACAAAACATGAGTTTAATTTCTCGTTATAGAAATGCAGAGTCTGGAAACAAATTTAATCCAGATTGGGGTATTAAAAACGGACAAGTAACTCACATAGAAGATAACTTTTACCACAAAACACAAACTTCTTTAAATCATTATTGGTCAATTAGTGACAAAACCACTTTATCAACAGCATTATACGCTTCGTTTGGTACTGGTGGTGGTGGTGGTACTGCTGGTACCAATAGAGATTTATTTCAAGTTAGAATTGGTGGAGATGACCAACCTGTTGATTTAGATAATATTGTTGATATAAACAGAGCGAATGGTGATCAAGGTTTAGGTTCTGAAGCTTTTTTAAGAGCTTCTAGAAATGACCATACCTGGTTTGGTTTATTATCTACATTTAAAACAGATTTAACTGATAATTTGGCATTAGTTGCTGGTTTAGATTTAAGAACTTATACAGGAAAACACTTTAGAGAAGTTACAGATTTATTAGGAGGAGATTATGTGTTTGATGATTCAGATGTAAATAATCCAAATAGAGCATTGCAAGTTGGTGATAAGTTTTCTTATAATAATGATGGCGAAGTAGGTTGGCAAGGTGTTTTTACACAATTGGAATATGATTTAGATAAATTAAATGTATTTGTTGCCGCTTCTGTTTCAAACACATCATATAAAAGAGTAGATTATTTTCAATATACAGATAATGATCCTTTAGGAGAAACCGATAAATATAATTTTTTAGGGTATAGTATTAAAGGTGGTGCTAATTATAATTTAAACGACTACCATAATATCTTTGCAAATATTGGTTATTTTGAAAAAGCAGCTAATTTTGGTACTGTATTTCAACAGTTTGATAATGAACACATCAATGAGGATGCTGAAAATCAAAAAATATTCAGTGTTGAATTAGGATATGGTTTTAGAGGTGAAAAACTTGCTGGAAATATTAACGTATATAGAACAGCATGGAATGATAGAACTTTAACTCAAGGTATTCAAAACCCTGACGGAACTTTCAGTACTGCAAATATTTTAGGTGTAAATGCAATCCATCAAGGTGTTGAATTTGACTTTATGTATAAAGCTTTTGATAGATTAACTTTAACAGGTATGCTTTCTTTAGGAGATTGGACATGGGAAAATGATGTTTTAGGAGTTGAAATTTACGATGAAGAACAAAATTTAATTGATGTAGTTGATTTATACATTGCTGGTTTAAAAGTTTCTGAATCTGCACAAACAACTGCTGCTCTAGGTTTAGATTGGGAAATATTAGAAAAAACACACTTTACTGTAGATTATAACTATTTTGGTAATTTATATGCACAATACGACCCAAATGACAGAGGTACAGAAGGTGGAGCCCAAGCATGGGAAGCACCAGATTACGCAACATTTGATGCTGGTTTAAGATACAACTTCAAAATTGGAAGCTTTGATACAACCTTATTAGGTATAGTAAATAATGTGTTCGATACCGAATATATTGCAGACGCAAGAGATGGCGCAGGGTCAGTTTCTGATACTGCTTTGGTTTGGTTTGGTTTTGGAAGAACATTTAGTGTTAGCGCGAAAATTAGATTTTAATTTAAAAAAATAAAATGATGAAAAAAATAGTTTATTTATTTATGGTTTTGGGCTTAGTTTTTACGGCCTGTGACCCTATGGAAGACATTTATGATGAGATTGATGCTCAAGAAAATGTTATAACTGGTGACGTTGAATTCGCTTTATCAGATGATGATTATGATGACTTAGGATTAAGTTATGGAAATTTTAGCTCTATTGATGATGCTAAAACAATGATTCCAGGTTTATTAGAAGAAAAATACCCTGTATGGGGAAATGGATCTTTAGCTAAGGTTTCTTTTAAATTATATAACCCTATAAGTACTCCAAGTGCAAATATTTATGCGTTATCTGATGATGAGCACAATGATATTACTGGGAAAACTTACGGGAATTTTGATAGAGATTACCATATATTTAACTATTTAGAAGCTACATATCCAGAAGCTACTGAAGGTGAATTTCACTCTTTAAGATATCGTTTTTATGCGGGTGGTGAAACTACATTAACGGATGGTTTTATTTTTGAAAATGGAGATTGGACTCAAATTAAAGGGTTTACACCAGATGAGTATAATGCTATGGGTGAAAGTTATCCAAATTTTTCAAGCCATGATGAAGCTGCAATAAAAATACCTTTGGGATTACCAGATATTTTTAAGTTTACCCCAAAAGAAGCTGGAGATATAGTACAAGCAATGTATGAATTATATAAAGGTGGTGGCGTTACAAAAAGTTATGTAAATAACTATATTTTTGATGGTAATGTTTGGGCTAAATATAATAATGTAGCTGAGGAAACTATAAAATTTGGTCACGATGGTAATGTTTGGGTTCCAGACAATACAATCAAATATACTTTAACTGCTGCGGATTATGATTTAGTAGGAAATGGAAATTATCAAAACTTTGATGTTAGAGCTGGAAAAGCAGAAGAAAGTGAAGAAGTGAGATTAGAAAAAATTAATACAATTCTTTTAAACAACTTCCCAAGTGCTGCTGAAGGTCAAAAATATAGCGTTTTCTATAATGTATATTCTGGTGCCGCTGAAGTATGGAATATGAAAGTAATTAAAG
>DAOUTI010000203.1 GCA_030626795.1 Flavobacteriaceae bacterium | reverse complement strand
TTCTTCGGTTTCTGGCACCTCAATAACGTGATCGGCTATTTCTCTTACCGTAGTATCTCCTTCGGTAACAACCGCAATAATTTTACCACTTCGTGATTTTATTTCTTGAATATTACTAACCACCTTTTCGTAATGACCTTTACTTGTTGCAATAACAAAAACAGGCATTCTATCATCAATTAAAGCAATAGGGCCATGTTTCATTTCGGCAGCAGGATATCCTTCTGCATGGATATAAGAAATTTCTTTTAACTTTAAAGCGCCTTCCAATGCAACCGGAAAATTAAAACCTCTACCTAAATACAAGCAATTATTTGATAACATATAAGTTTTCGCAATTTCTTTGATATGATTATCCACTTTTAATACTTTTTCTATTTTTTGAGGAATCAATTCTAACTCTTGCAAATACATACGGTAATCTGAACTAGACATCGTTCCTTTTGCTCTTGCCAACCTTAAAGCCATCAAACTTAAAACAGTAATCTGCGTTGTAAATGCTTTGGTTGATGCTACTCCAATTTCTGGACCAGCGTGAGTATAAGCTCCCGCATCTGTTTCACGAGCTATTGATGAACCAACAACATTACAAACACCAAAAACAAAAGCGCCTTTAGATTTTGCTAATTTTATTGCTGCTAAAGTGTCGGCTGTTTCGCCTGATTGAGATATAGCAATAACCACATCTTTTTCGGTTATAATTGGATTTCTATATCTAAACTCAGAAGCATATTCAACCTCAACAGGAATTCTGGCAAAATCTTCAAATAAATATTCGGCTACCAAACCTGCGTGCCATGAAGTACCACAAGCAACAATAATAATACGATCAGCATTTAAGAATTTTTTCATATTATCTTCAACACCTACCATTTTAATAATGCCTTTTTCTCTTAAAAGTCTTCCGCGATAAGTATCTATAATTGCTTTAGGTTGTTCAAAAATTTCTTTCAGCATAAAATGCTCATAACCTCCTTTTTCAATTTGCTCAATATTCATTTGTAATTCTTGAATATCGGCATCTACTATTGAATCATCTTTTATTTTTCTAATTTCAACACGTTCACCAACTTTAATAATTGCCATTTCTTCATCTTCTAAATAAATGGCATTTTTAGTGTATTCTATAAAAGGAGAAGCATCTGACGCAATAAAAAATTCTTTTAATTCTTCACCAACTCCAATGGCAATTGGGCTACCTAATTTGGCAACAATAATTTCATCTGGATTTTCTTTATCAAAAACTGCAATAGCATAAGCACCTACGACTTGATTTAAAGCAATTTGAACGGCTTTACCTAGTTTGACTTTGTATTGGGTTTTAACTTCTTCAATTAAATTGATTAAAACTTCTGTATCTGTATCGCTTTGAAAAGTATAGCCCCTTGTTATTAATTCTTGTTTTATAGTATCATAATTTTCAATAATACCATTATGAACAATAACTAAATTACCCGATTGAGAAAAATGAGGGTGAGAATTCACATCATTTGGTACACCATGTGTTGCCCATCTCGTATGACCAATACCAATAGAACCTTCTTTTGATATTTCAATATCTACTTTTTCTTCTAAACTAGATACTTTGCCTTTTGTTTTTGAAAGGTTTATTTGTTTACCATCAAATAGCATGATTCCTGCACTATCATAACCACGGTATTCTAATCTTTTTAATCCATTAATAATTATCGGATAGGCATCTCGATAACCAATATAACCAGTTATTCCACACATTTTATTTTAGTTTTTGAGTATATTAAACTTAAAACCCTGATAACTTATTGTGTAGGTTGAGAATATCTACAAATTATCAGGGTTTTAATTGATGTGTAAGTTAGTGATTTATTTTGAATAAAAAATCTCTAATCTAACTCGTTTATCTACATTATCAGATTTATTACCATGTAACACAACACCTTTAGGTATCCAGTTATAAGGTTTAACAATCGTGTCTAATATCGTTGTTTGAATATCGGTATTTACAAAATTTCTTAATGCTAATTTTGAAGGCTCTTTTGGGTTACTTTCGTCTAATAATTCAGTAATATACTTGGTAATTCTAAAAGTATATTTTTCAGGAACTTCTTTATTTAAAACCGTTTTATATTCTAATTTACCTCCAAAAATTTCTGGACCAAATAAAGAAAAGGTATTCATATCGGCAACAATTGAATTATCATCATAATTATACAAAAGCAATTGTTGGGGTACTTCATCTTGCTCTCCGTCAATATAAAAAGTCAAAATAGCATCATTAATTAACCAATCACTATTTCTTAATTCTATCAATGTTTCTAGAGAAATAATATCTAAAATCGCATCAGATCCAGCTGCTCCTTGAATATAAAGTTTTTTTTCTCCATTTTTATCATCAGGGGCTATTAGCACATTACTAATCGTACCTGCTGAATAATCATGTGTATATTTATTTGATTTAACGCCTGTTAACGAAAAATGCATAGTTTGTTTGATTTTAACAACAACGCCTTCTTCACCATTTACACCATTGAAGTTTAAATCTTCATCATCACCTTCGTCTTGAATTTCTTCATTGGTATAATAAATAGTTGTTTTAGCTCTTGATATATTTAAATTCATCAAAGAACCATCGATACCATTCGCATCAATATACAAGCCTCTAAAGTATTGTCTGAAATTATCATTGTTATCAAAATCACTTGAATCATCTTGGTCAACAAATCTAGTTTTGAAAAAATTACTATCTAAAATCAATTTTATTGAAGGTGATAAATCTTCTGCTTTAATGGTATCAATATTCATTGTATCACTAGGATATAAAAAATCTCGTTCCACATACAAAACAGTATCATTAACATTGGGTTTAAAATTATCAGAATAAATTAAATCTTTTAATTGGTAATCTCTATCAGAATAATATTCTTGCCCTTTTGTAGGATCTAAAGGATCTAAAACATTTAAAAATGTACCTAATTCATTTACCGTAATATTATACTCCATATTTCTATTTCCATAAATGGAATCTAAAGCTTTCACCGATTCATAAATGGTATCATTATCTGCAGTTATTTCATTAATAACAATGGTGTCTTTTATTAAATATGGAATATCTAACACAACCAAATCAATAATAGCATTATCTCCAAAATCAGCACCAAAAGCAGGTAGGCTTAATTGAGAAATTAAAGTAGCTTTTAAATGACCGAAATCAACATCATTGCTTACTCCTAATAAGGATAAAGGCTGCCTGTTAAAGTCATTATTATCTACTCTATTTTTTTTAACATCGATATTGTAAGCAATTATTTCAATCGTAGTATCACCAACAGAAAATTTATTGTTATTAACTAAATCTATAGCAATATCTTCAAAATCTTTTTCACAAGATATTATTCCAAAAAGTAATATAAATACGATACCAATATTTTTAATATTGGTCATAATTTTATTTAACATAAACAAATTTTTATTTTTTTAGCTATGAGTTATAAAACTTCGGTTAGGTAGAAGTCTGTATAAGCTTCTGTAAAACTTTCTAAAGGTTGGTAGTCTAAAACTGGTATTTTAAGATTATCAATAAACGAATTTAATTCATCATTTAAATTTTCACTTCCTTTAATAACAGCATCTGCATTTTCAACAGCTATTTTCATAAAGCTATTGTTACTTTCCTTAAGCAAGGAATTTAATTTAGCGTCTGGAATTTGATCAAATTTAATCTTTTTCACTAAAGTTTTATTGCTTAAAACACCATTTGTGTCATTATTAAATGCCGAAACTACTATTTTACTTTCAGTGAACAATGGATCATTCTTATAATACTCTCTTAAATACAAAGGTAATAAAGATGCCATCCATCCATGAATATGAATTATATCTGGAGCCCACTTTAATTTTTTTACTGTTTCTATAACTCCTTTTGCAAAGAAAATAGCTCTTTCATCATTATCTTCAAACAGCTTACCATCCTCATTTGTAAAAACTGCTTTTCGTTTAAAATACTCCTCATTATCAATAAAATAAACTTGCATTCTTTCTTTAGGAATTGAAGCTACTTTTATGATTAAAGGCATATCCATATCATTAATTATCAGATTCATACCTGATAATCTAATTACTTCGTGCAATTGATGTCTGCGCTCATTTATTACTCCAAATCGTGGCATAAACATTCTTATTTGAGCGCCTTTATGGTGCATTTCCTTTGGTACTTCAAATGCCATTTTT
>DAOUTI010000173.1 GCA_030626795.1 Flavobacteriaceae bacterium | reverse complement strand
CCTCTTGGCGAAAATATACAAATCAACCCCAACAATAATGATTGGTATGTCTTTACAGGGATAACTTTAGTTTATGCCTTTGGAAGAGAAGGATGCTATACAGGTAAATTTTAATAACCAATGAGTTTAAAATCAAAAATAAACACCAAGTTTTTACCAAAACATGTTGCCATTATTATGGATGGCAATGGTCGTTGGGCAAAAAAACAAGGTTTTAAAAGGGTTTTTGGTCATAAAAAAGGGGTTGAAGCGGTGAGACAAACCCTTGAAGCAGCTACTGAATTAGGCATAGAAACCTTAACCTTATTTGCTTTTTCTACTGAAAACTGGAACAGACCTAAGTTTGAAATAGATACTTTAATGAATTTATTGGTAAGTTCCTTAAAAAAGGAAATCAAAACTTTTCAAAAAAACAATGTCAAGTTACAAACCATTGGTAATATCGAAATGTTACCAAAAAAAGCGCAAAGGGAGTTAAAAGAATCTATTGAATTAACAAAAAATAACACCAAAATAATTTTGAATTTAGCACTTAATTACGGTGCAAGAGAAGAAATTATAAATGCTACAAAGATTATTTCTAAAAAAATTGTTAATAATGATTTGAAAATTGAAGAAATAGACGAAAATATTATAAATAGTCATTTATATACATTTAATTTGCCAAATGTTGATTTTTTGATTCGTACAAGTGGCGAAAAACGTATCAGCAATTTTTTATTATGGCAAATTGCTTATGCAGAATTGTACTTTACAGATGTATTATGGCCCGATTTTAATAAAGAAGAATTTTACGAAGCAATATTAAATTATCAAAGTAGAGAACGACGATTTGGAAAAACAAGTGAACAAATTGAAAACAGTAATAAATAAGTTGAAAATCAGTACTTTACCCCTGTTTTTGGTCTTAGCAATATTTACTGCGAATGCGCAAGAAATTACTCCAAAAAACGAAACAGCTAAAGATACTTTAGCTCCAAAATTTGTTAAGGATACGATTCTCCCTATCAATCAGATAACTGATACAATTAAAAAAATTGAACAGAGTGGTCCCATTAATTTACAAAAAAACAAAAAATATGTTTTAGGTGGTATTACTGTAAAAGGTAATGAAACCATTTCAGAGCAATCTATTTTAATTTTTTCTGGATTAACTACAGGGCAATCTATAAAAATTCCTGGGGATAAACTTTCTTCAGCTATTAAAAAATTATGGGGATCAAAACTCTTTAGTAATGTTGATATTTTTGTTACTCAAATAGATAAAGGTGCTGCTTATTTAGAAATTAATGTAAACGAATTAGATAAAGTAGGATCGGTTACTATTAAAGGTCTTAAAAAATCTAAAATAGAAGATTTACGTAAAGAAATAGAATTTCAAAAAGGCTCTATGCTAACCGAAAATCTTAATAAAACTACCGAAAATTTCATCAAAGAAAAATATCGAGAAAAAGGGTTCTTAAAGACTAAAGCTACCATTACAACTAAAAAAGATACTTCAAAACCTAATACACAAGATGCTTTAATTTTAATAGACAAAGGCAGTAAGGTAAAAATTAAACAAATTACTTTTCATGACAATCATGCATTAAGTGATAAGAAATTAAAAAAACAACTCAAAAAAACAAAAGACAAAGGGATTTTAAACATCTTTTCACCTTCAAAACTTGTTGAAGACTTATATGAAGAAGACCTCGATAGATTGGTAGAGAAATACCAAGAAAAAGGATATAGAGATGCCCTAGTTGTTAAAGATTCTATTTCATGGAATAAAGACAATACCATCAATTTAGATATTACAGTAAATGAAGGAAATCGATATAAATTTGGTAAAATAACTTTCTTGGGTAATACTGTTTTTACCGATCAACAACTACAAAGTATTTTACGAATTGATGAAAATGTTACTTATAATGGTAAGGCTTTAAACGAAAGAGTTTATGGCGATGGCACTCCCGAATCTCAAGATATTACAAACACCTATTTAGATAATGGTTATTTATTTTCTCGTGTCACAGCAGTTGAAACAAGTGCCGAAAATAACACTATTGATTTAGAGATTAGAATTATTGAAGATGAACCTGCTTATATTAGAAAAGTTTCTATTAAAGGAAATGATGTAACAAACGATCATGTTTTATATCGAGAAGTGCATACAAGACCTGGAGATTTATTTAGTAAAAAAGATATTATTCGTACCATTCGTGAATTAGGCCAATTAGGTTATATCGATGCTGAAAATATTGTGCCTGATGTGCAACCAAATCACACCGATAAAACTGCCGATATTGAATATAGTTTATCCGAAAAAGGCTCTAGCCAAATTGAATTACAAGGTGGTTACGGTGGCGGTACCTTTGTAGGTACTTTAGGACTTTCATTTAACAATTTTTCAGTAAAAAATATTTTTAATTTTGGCGAATACAAACCTGTACCACGAGGTGATGGTCAAAGTGTTGCTTTACGTTTACAAGTAAGTAAGTATTACAGAACTTATAGCATTTCGTTTACAGAACCATGGATGGGTGGTAAAAAACCAAAAGGTTTTAATTTCTCTATTTATAATTCAAGCCAATATGGATACGATCAAATTAAAAGAGATGTTGATAAAGATCAGCTTTTAGATATTATTGGAGCTTCTGTTGGTTTAAGTCAACGTTTAAAATGGCCTGATGATTACTTTACACTTTCTACCTCATTAAATTACCAACGTTTTAAATTAAACAATTATAGAATATCAACTTTTGATTTTGATAATGGTGTGTCAAATAATTTCAATTTTGGAGTTAATTTTGGTAGAAATGATGCTGGTCCAAACCCAATTTTCCCAACTCAAGGTTCTCAGTTTAACTTGGCATTTAAATTTACACCACCATATTCCTTATTAAACGATAAAGATTATACAGATTTACCCGATGAAGAACTATACAAATGGTTAGAATACTATAAAGTTATCTTTACAGGAAAATGGTATAGTCCAGTTGTTGGTAAATTAGTTTTAATGAGTAATGCTGAATTAGGATTTTTAGGTGCATATAATGATGAAATTGGCGAACCTCCTTTTGAACGTTTTTATCTTGGTGGAGATGGTTTAGCACAAGGTCAGTTTGATGGTAGAACTACCATTGCCCTTAGAGGTTATCCAAATTCAAGTTTATCAGCAGTAACCGGTGGTACAATTTATAATAAAGTTGCTTTTGAATTGCGTTATCCTATTACCTTAAAACCTTCGGCATCTATATATGCATTAGCGTTTTTAGAAGGCGGTAATTCGTGGGATGGTTTTCAAAATTATAACCCGTTTAATTTAAAAAGATCTGCAGGTGGTGGTTTAAGAGTATTTATGCCTGCCTTTGGATTATTAGGTATTGACTTTGGATATGGATTTGACACCATACCAGGAAATAATACCGATTTTGGTCAACCCTCAGGTTGGCAAACACATTTTATTATAGGGCAACAATTCTAAGCTAATTGATTATATTTGTTGTGTCTAAAAATTTGAAAAAACATTTTGACAAACTCATAAAATAAAAATGAAAAGAGTTTTAATAATTTTAATCATATTAATCAGCTTTATGTCTTTTGCACAAAAAGGACAAAGAGTTGCTTATATTGATATGAATTATATTTTAGAAAATGTGCCAGAATATGTTGAAGCACAATCTAAATTGGAAAACAAAGTCAAAAAATGGCAACAAAAACTAGACGCTATTTCAAGTGAGGTTAATACCCAAAGAACAGATTTAAGTAACGAAAAACCTCTATTGACTAATGAATTAATAGCCGAAAGAGAAGAAGATATTTATATAAAAGAGCAAGAATTAAAAAGATTACAAATTGCATATTTTGGTCCTAAAGGAGATTTATTTCAATTACGTAAACAATTGGCAACACCCGTACAAGATCAAGTTTATAATGCCATCCAAGAAATTGTAAAAAGAAAACGCTATGATTTAGTTTTTGACAAGTCAAGTGATTTGATTATATTATACAGTAATCCTAAATTTGATATTAGTGAGCAAGTTTTAAATAGTATTGTAAAAGGTAGAAAAAGAAAAGCGGTTGACGACAATAAAAAAGCTCGAATGGCTAAAGCCGGAGTTGTAAATACAACCACCCCAAATGAAGATAAATTTGAAGAAGCAGTAAATACTGAAATCGATGCTCCAATATTAGATAGCGAAACTGTCAATCCAGCTGTTGAAGAAAAAACAGAAGCACAAAAAAAAATTGACAAACGCAATGCAAATAGAGAAGCTTTAAAAGCTAAAATCAAAGCACAACAAGAAGCACGAATTATCCTAAGAGATTCCTTAAAAAAAGTTGCTGATGATAAACGTGCAGCAAAATTAAAAGAGATTGAAGATCGCAAAAAACAGCGAGAAGAAGAAATTGAAAATAGAGATTAAAACAAAGTAGAACAACAAAATTATTATTAACAAATTATTAGAACAATGAAATTATTTAGAAATTTATTCGTAGCATTTGCACTTTTTACTGCATTTAATACTGTACAAGCACAAAAAGTAGCACACATTGATAGTGAGCAATTGTTAATGGCTATGCCAGAAACCAAATCGATGGAAACAGAGTTGAAAAAAGTGCAACAAACTTATGCAGATGAGTATAATGCACAAGCCACAGCTTTACAAGCAAAATTAAAAAAATATGATGCTGAAGCTCCTACACAAACTGATGTGAAAAATGAAGAAAGAAGATTAGAGGTTCAAACCCTACAACAAAAAATTCAAAAATACGGTCAAACTGCCGAGCAAGAAATTCAAAAAAAGCGTTTCGATTTATTGAAACCTATTGTTGAAAAAGCGCAAAAAGCTGTTAAAGATGTTGCTGCCGAAAAGGGTGCACAATATGTTTTTGATTCTTCTCCTGGTAAAGGACTTATCGTTTTTGAAAAAGGTGAAGACTTAATGCCTGCAGTAAAAACTAAATTAGGTATTTAATCTTGAGATATTAGATTAAAGGCTAAAAGACTTTAGATAAAAATCCAGCGAAAGCTGGATTTTTTTTTCTCACTTCTTACTTTTCGACTATTGACTCTCGACTAAAACCTCTTCCTTGCCAAGGAGCTTACTGCGTAACGGCCACTGATAATCTGATTAATCAAGAAGTTATTAAAATTCTTCTACATATCCCTGATCTGTTTCTTGATAATGTGTATGGTGACCTAGCTCTGCGCAGGCTCTGTACACTCTGAAAATTTTTTGAATATTGAATAATCGATATCATGAATTAATTTCTCTTCATTTTAAACTGATTTTACCATAACT
>DAOUTI010000072.1 GCA_030626795.1 Flavobacteriaceae bacterium | reverse complement strand
TTAGATCAAATATTAATAAACAAACCACAGATTATCAGTTCTTTAATGAAGACGAAAACAACCCAGGCGATTTTATATTGAATGACAATCTTTCAAATATTTTTAATTTTGATGAAAATATTAATGCAATCTATACTCAATATGGTAATAAATTTGGAAATATTTCTGCCCTTTTCGGATTAAGAATGGAAGCAACCAACATTGAAATAACAAGTGAAGGAAAAGATTTTTATGATAGAATTAAAAAAGATTATGTAGATTTTTTTCCAACTGCTAATTTATCCTACGAATTTAGCGAAAGTGAAAACATTACCTTAGGTTATAACCGAAGAATTAGGAGACCTAGATCGTATTTTATCAATCCATTTCCTTCACAATCAAGCAAGACTACTTTTTTTCAAGGTAATCCTGATTTAGACCCTTCCATTTCAAACGGAATAGATATTGGTTATTACAAACGCTGGAATAAAGTAACTTTTAATACCTCTATATATTACAATCACGCCACAGATGTTTTTCAGTTTATAAGTGAAGATACAGGGGAAGAAACCGAAGATGGATTACAGATTATTAGAAGAACGCCTATTAATTTATCTACCAATGACCGTATTGGATATGAGTTTTCAATCAATTACACTCCAATAAAAAAATGGCGTTTTAGCACCAGTTTCAATTTATACAACTCAAAAACAGTTGGAGAGTATAATGGTATAGATTATGGAGCAGAAAATATTAGTTGGTTTGCTCGTTTTAGTTCAAAAATAGTTTTACCTGCTCAAATTGATTGGCAAACTACCATGATGTATCGAGGTCCTTCCGAAAATGCTCAATCAAAAAGAGATGGTATTTTCTTTACCAGTATGGCTTTTAGTAAAGATATTTTAAAAGGTAATGGCACCATTTCATTTAATGTTGATGATTTATTCAATTCTCGCAAACGCACTATGGAAACTTCAACAGATACTTTTCATCAAACTAGTGAATTTCAATGGAGAGAACGGCAATTACGAGTATCTTTTGCTTACCGATTTAAACAAAAGAAAAAACGTGAGCGTCGAGGAGGAATGGATAATGGAGGTGGTGAAGAAAATTTTGGAGGATAATACTATTTAAGTAACATTTCTCACCAAATTGACTTAAAAAACCTAACTACAATTCACATCTTTTTATTAGCTATTTTGTACATTTGTTGTAGATAACACAACAAAAAATAAATAAATTAAAAGATGTCTTACAGAATAGAACACGACACCATTGGTGAAGTAAAAGTGCCTGCCGATAAACTTTGGGGAGCACAAACCGAAAGATCAAGAAATAATTTTAAAATTGGAAGCGAGGCTTCTATGCCAAAAGAAATCATTGAAGGATTTGCCTTCTTAAAAAAAGCTGCTGCCTATACTAATTGCGAATTAGGTGTACTTAGCAAAGAAAAAAGAGATGCTATTGCACAAGTTTGCGACGAGATTTTAGAAGGCAAACTTTTTGACCAATTCCCTTTGGTTATATGGCAAACAGGTTCAGGTACACAAAGCAACATGAACTGTAATGAAGTTATCGCAAATAAAGCTCATGTTAATAATGGGGGCTCTTTAGAAGGAAACGATAGATTTATTCATCCAAATGATGATGTAAACAAGTCGCAATCTTCTAACGATACTTTCCCTACCGGAATGCACATTGCTGTTTATAAAAAAATTATTGAGAATACCATACCTGGAGTTCAAGCTTTACGTGACACATTACAAAAAAAATCAGAAGATTTTTCTAATGTGGTTAAAATTGGAAGAACCCATTTGATGGATGCTACTCCGCTAACTCTAGGTCAAGAATTCTCTGGCTATGTATCTCAACTAAATCATGGTCTAAAAGCGCTAAACAACACTTTAGATCATTTATCTGAATTGGCCCTTGGCGGAACTGCGGTTGGAACCGGAATTAACACTCCTGCTGGCTATTCAGAATTAGTGGCAAAGTATATTGCCGACTTTACCAAATTACCATTTATTACTGCCGAAAATAAATTTGAAGCTTTGGCTGCTCATGATGCTATTGTCGAAACACATGGTGCTTTAAAGCAGTTAGCAGTATCATTAATGAAAATTGCAAATGATATAAGAATGTTAGCCTCAGGACCAAGAAGTGGTATTGGCGAAATTACAATTCCGGCAAACGAACCAGGGTCTTCAATTATGCCTGGAAAAGTAAATCCAACACAAGCAGAAGCCCTAACTATGGTTTGTGCACAGGTAATGGGTAATGATGTTGCCATCACAATAGGCGGTATGACTGGCCATTATGAGTTAAACGTATTTAAACCTGTAATGGCTGCAAATGCAATTCAATCAGCACAATTAATTGGTGATGCTTGTCAGTCTTTCAATATAAATTGTGCAGTTGGTATTGAACCAAATCATGACAGAATTAAGCAATTGGTTGATAATTCATTGATGTTGGTTACCGCATTAAATACCAAAATTGGTTATGAAAAAGCAGCTAAAATTGCTAAAACTGCTCATAAAAACGGAACAACTTTAAAAGAAGAATCTGTTAATTTAGGCTTTGTAACTCCTGATGAATTTGATGCTTGGGTTATACCCGAAAATATGGTTGGCAGTTTGAAGTAATTAATATGCAACCTGCAAGGTTATAAAATGAGTTTAAAGAAACATATACTTCTTTAAACTCATTTCTTTTTTTTACTTTTACTTCTAAATTTACCAACTCCTTTTTTATGAAACGAGCATGCTAAAAGTTTTCTCACCTAAGAAATTAACTAATAGCGAACAGCATGTGACCAATAAAAAACAATAAATATAAACACATGAAAACTATCAAACAAATTACCAACTATATTGAAGAACTTGCACCGCTAGCTTATGCTGAAGATTTTGATAATGTTGGATTATTAGTAGGAAACTATAATACCAAAGTAACTGGTGTCTTGGTTACTTTAGATACTCTTGAAAAAACTATTGATGAAGCCATTGTAAAAAATTGCAATTTAATAATTAGCTTCCACCCTATTATTTTTAGCGGTTTAAAAAAACTAAATGGCTCCAATTATGTAGAACGGGTAGTTATCAAAGCCATAAAAAATGATATTGCCATTTATGCAATGCATACAGCTTTAGATAATTCATTTAAAGGTGTATCAGCCAAAATGTGTGAAGTAATTGGTTTAAAAAATACAAAAGTGCTAATTCCTCAAAAAGGAAACCTTAAAAAACTAACCACTTATGTGCCACACAAAAATGCTGAAGAGTTGCGAAATAGTCTTTTTGCTGCTGGTGCAGGAAATATTGGCAATTATGACCAGTGCAGTTTTAATGTTTTAGGAGAAGGCACCTATCGCGGAAACGAAAATTCCAATCCAATTGTTGGTAAAAAAGAAATTGTACATATTGAGCCAGAAACTAGCATTAGTGTGATTTTTGAAAAACACAAAGAAAGTGATTTACTAAAAACACTTTTTACAGTACATCCCTATGAAGAAATTGCTTACGAAATTGTTGCCTTAGATAATTTACATCAAAATATAGGTATGGGTATGGTTGGCGAGTTAGAAATAGAAATGGATATCATCACATTTTTAAACTCACTAAAAGATAAATTTTATTTAAAAACTATAAGACATTCCGCTTTAAGCGATAAAAAAATTAAAAAGGTTGCGGTTTTAGGAGGCTCAGGAAGTTTTGCAATTAATAATGCTAAAAAAGCTAATGCTGATATTTTTATTACTGCCGATTTAAAATACCATGATTTTTACAAGGCTGAAAATCAAATAGTTTTAGCTGATATTGGTCATTATGAAAGTGAACAGTTCACAAAAAATCTTTTAGTAGATTATCTTACAAAAAAAATCACTAATTTTGCAATCATTTTATCAGAAAATAATACAAATCCTATCAACTATATTTAGAGATGGCAAAAAAGAAAGAGGTTACCGTTGAAGACAAATTAAGAGCTTTATATGACTTGCAATTAATCGATTCAAGAATTGATGAAATAAAAAACACTAGAGGTGAATTACCTTTAGAAGTTAACGACCTTGAAGATGAGATTGAAGGTTTACAAACTAGGTTGAATAATTTCAGTACAGACATTGAAAACTTAGAAACTGGAATTGCAAACAAAAAAAATAATATTAAGGAAGCAAACGCGCTTTCAAAAAAATATGCCGAACAACAAAAAAATGTTCGTAATAATCGCGAATTTGACTCTATAACTAAAGAAGTTGAATATCAAGATTTAGAAATTCAATTGGCTGAAAAACACATTAAAGAATTTCAAGTTAAAATTACACATAAAAACGAAATTATTGATGCAGCAAAATCGAAAATTAAAGATAAAGAAATTCATTTAAAGCACAAACAAGATGAATTAAATTCAATTTTAGAAGAAACTGAAAAAGAAGAAACTTTATTGAATAAAAAATCTGTAGATTTCGGTAAACTAATTGACGATAGATTGTTAAAGGCTTATCATAAAATTAGAACAAACGTTAGAAATGGCTTGGCAGTTGTAACTATAGAAAGAGGTGCCTCAGGTGGTTCATTTTTTACAATTCCGCCACAACGTCAAGTTGAAATTGCAGCTCGTAAAAAAATTATTACTGATGAGCATAGTGGTCGTATTTTAATTGATTCGCAACTTGCTGAAGAAGAAAAAAAGAAAATGTCTAAATACATTTCTTAATATATAGAAAAAAAATTAAAGCCTTCAATACACATTGAAGGCTTTTTTTGTGGTAAAAACAGCTATAAAAAGTCGAAGATTTATTCTGTGAAAAATACCAATAAAAACCAAACTATTGGTAAAGTCTCTATCCAAAAACTACTGTAATATTTACTTTGTTTATTGCTAGAAAATATTAAAAAAGCGAATGAAACTATAGATATCGTTAGTGTTATTACTATAGAACTCATGAGTTCTATATCCTTAAAAAATTCAATAACAAAAAAAAGTAACAATGCTGCTGAACCTAAAAATTTAGAATTCTTAACTCCTACGACTTGAGGTAAAGTTTTAATTTTTGGGTCATCAAAATCTATATCTCTAATATCAAATGGTATCGTAATTGCAAATAGAAACAAAAACCTTTGCAAAAAAACAAGCCAAACATCACTTGAAAATGATATTTCGGCATTATTTAACGGTAATAAAACAGTTACAGCCGACCAAATTATTGTAATTAAAAAGAGCTTCAAACCAGTTATATCCCTCAAATTTTTTCTTAGAAACAAAAACGGAACACTGTAAAAAAAAGTGCCCAAAATAAGAGGAATCATAAGAATATATGATTTAGGGTTTAAATCAAAAGTCAATTTTAATAGAAATAATACACTAATAAAATTTAGTGAAATTAATAAGCTCTTATGAGATTTAATCCAAACGGATGTAACGGATTTAATATTATCAATATTATAAAATCTGATAAAATTATACGATATAAAGGTGGCAAAGAAAACAAAAAAAGGGATCTTATTTTCGTCTATATGATACATTAGTAATGTAAGCTTAGTTAAGCAAAAAGCTGCAACTGAAACATGTAAATTACTAAATATATAAAAGTTGAAAAACCTTTTTAAAAAAACCATTTTCAAAAATAATCTTAAAATTATTTAATTAGGTAAATATCACATAAAAATGATATATTTTTGTAATTAAATTTTATATAAATGAAATCATTATCCTTTACATTATTATTTTTTATAATAATATCTTCTAATTTATTTAGTCAAACTTTAGGTAATGGAGAAGCTGGTTTTTTTGATAAAAATCCAGTAAAACTAGACAAACCTATTCGATTTTCTCCTTATAAAAACGGCGCTTTTCTTTTTGTTGACTTTAACAACTATGCCATTAGGCAAGTTAACGCAAATCGTGAGATAACAACACTTTTTGGTGGTCCCGATAAAAAAGGTTTTAAAGACGGTAAACTTGATGTGGCAATGTTTGACGGTATTCATGGAGTAGCATATGATGAGGAAAATGATATCATATATATTGCAAGTGCATCCAATAATGTTGTTAGAAAAATTATTAAAGAAAATAATGAGTTTCAAGTAAAAACTATTGCAGGAACTCCTAAAAAAAATGGATTTGCTGATGGCAGTTCAGACCAAGCACTTTTCAACTCTTTACACCAAATACTAATCAATAAAGATGGAAGTATTTTAGTTTTAGATATTGGTAATGCCAAAATTAGAAAAATTAAAGACGGCATAGTTAGTACGATTGTAGGCAAAGATTCTATTTCACCAATTAAAGTGGATTGGAAATTCCCTATTGACATGGCATTTGATGGCGATGATATTATTATTTGTGATGCAGGAAATAGTAATATTTACAGGTTTACTCCAGGAAAAGAAATTAAAAAATTACAATTAGATCAACCTCTAAAAATGCCTCATGGTATAACTTCAGATAATAAGGGCAACATTTACATTGCTGATATGGGAGATAATGCCATTTATAAAATTGAAAACGATAAAAAAGTAACCAAAATAGAAGCGACTTCTCAAAATGGTTTTGATCATTTAAATAAGCCTGCCGATGTAATTCTTATTGACGGAGTTCTTTGGGTTGCTGATTTATACAATCATAAATTAAAACAACAAAAATTATAATATCACACAATTAAAAAGAAAAATTGTAACACTATTTTACTAATTTTGTAAGTCTCAAATATATATTAATATGCAAACAGATTCTTTCGTTTTACGTCACATTGGCCCAAGTGAAGACCAAGTGCAAGAAATGCTAAAAACAATAGGTGTAAAATCTTTAAATGAATTGATTTTCAATACCATACCTGATGATATTCGATTAAAAAGCACACTAAATTTACCTGAAGCTATGAGTGAAAATGAATTCGCTTCTCATATTCAGACTTTAGGGAATAAAAATAAGCAGTTTAAAACCTATATCGGTTTAGGTTATCATGCAACAACTTTACCCGCTGTAATTCAAAGAAATATTTTTGAAAATCCAAGTTGGTATACTTCATACACACCTTATCAAGCTGAAATTTCACAAGGAAGATTAGAAGCTTTGTTAAATTATCAAACGGTAATATCTGATTTAACAGGCTTACCAATTGCCAACTCCTCTTTACTAGATGAAGGAACTGCTGCTGGTGAAGCAATGATTATGTTATTGAATGGTAGAAGTAGAAGTCAAAAAAAAGCCAATGCGCTTAAATTTTTCGTTTCAGAAGAAGTTTTACCTCAAACTGTTGATATTTTAAAAACTCGATCAGAACCTCTAGAAATAGAATTGGTTTTCGGAAATCACCAAGAAATTTCATTTGATGAAAGCTTTTTTGGAGCCATCGTTCAATATCCAGCAAAGCATGGTAAAATTTATGATTACACCAAATTTATTGACAATGCACATCAAAAAGAAGTAAAAGTTGTTGTTGCTGCAGATATTTTAAGTCTATCCATTTTAAAATCTCCTGCCGAAATGGGAGCTGATGTTGCAGTTGGAACCACACAAAGATTTGGAATTCCATTAGGTTTTGGAGGTCCACATGCTGGCTATTTTGCAACCCATGATGCCTACAAAAGATTAATACCAGGAAGAATTATTGGTGTTACTGTTGACGTAGATGGTAACAGAGCATTGCGTATGGCATTACAAACCCGTGAACAACATATTAAAAGAGAAAGAGCGACTTCAAATATCTGTACTGCCCAAGTATTATTAGCTGTAATGGCAGGAATGTATGCTGTTTATCATGGAGGTGATGGTATAAAATACATTGCACGCCAAATACATTCGTTGACAAACATTTTAGATAAGGCTCTTTTAAAATTAGGCCTTAAACAACATAATGACACATTTTTTGATACCTTAAAAATTAATGTTTCCAGTATGGCAAAAGTTAAAGAACTAGCCGAAGAAAAAGAAGTTAATTTTAATTATATCAATGAAAACACGGTTAGTATTTCTATAAACGAAACCACAACTTTATCTGATATAGAAGATATAATCGATATTTTAGCTCATGCAGAAAATTTATATTCTCATAAAATTACCGATTGCCCAGTTAGTTTATCAATTCCAAAAGAATTACAAAGAACTTCTAGTTATTTAACTCATGAAGTTTTTCATAAGTATCATTCGGAAACTGAAATGATGCGATATATTAAAAGATTAGAATATAAAGATATTTCATTAACTGATTCTATGATTTCATTAGGGTCGTGTACCATGAAATTAAATGCAGCGACTGAAATGCTACCTTTAAGTATGAGTAATTGGAATGCTATTCATCCTTTCGTTCCTGTTAATCAAGCACAAGGTTATCATGAAATGCTAAAAGGCTTAGAAAAGCAATTGAATGTGATTACTGGGTTCTACGCAACTTCATTACAACCAAATTCAGGTGCTCAAGGTGAGTATGCTGGACTTATGGTAATACGTGCTTTTCATAAAGCAAACAATGAAACACATAGAAATATTTGCTTAATTCCAGCTTCTGCACATGGTACAAATCCAGCTTCAGCTGTAATGGCAGGAATGAAAGTAGTAGTTACAAAAACCTCTGAATCTGGTAATATTGATATCGATGATTTGCGTGAAAAGGCAATAAAACATAAAAATAATCTTGCTGCTTTGATGGTAACTTACCCTTCAACACATGGTGTTTTTGAATCCGCTATAAAAGAAATTACAAAAATAACTCATGAAAATGGCGGACAAGTTTATATGGACGGAGCCAATATGAATGCACAAGTTGGTTTAACAAATCCAGCTACCATTGGCGCAGATGTTTGCCATTTAAATCTACATAAAACTTTTGCTATACCACATGGTGGTGGTGGCCCAGGAGTTGGCCCAATTTGTGTTGCCGAACATTTGGCTGAATTTTTACCTTCAAATCCCATTGTAAAAACGGGTGGAACAAATGCTATAACAGCTATCTCTTCAGCGCCATTTGGATCAGCATTAGTTGATTTAATATCTTATAGTTATATAAAAATGCTTGGTAGTACTGGCTTAACTCAAGCTACAACCATAGCAATATTAAATGCAAATTATTTAAAAGCGCTATTAGAAAAGCACTATAAAATTCTATATGC
This sequence comes from Flavobacteriaceae bacterium, assembly GCA_030626795.1. GTDB lineage: Bacteria > Bacteroidota > Bacteroidia > Flavobacteriales > Flavobacteriaceae > Lutimonas. Next base: position 2,629 of record DAOUTI010000072.1, on the reverse strand, counting down.
TGGCGAAAACGGATTTGCAGCTCATGAAATGATAGTTGATTTTAGAGAGTTTAAAGAAAAAGGTATTGAGGTAACCGACATTGCCAAAAGACTCATGGATTTTGGTTTTCATGCACCTACGGTTTCATTTCCTGTAGCTGGCACATTAATGATCGAACCAACTGAAAGTGAAAACAAAGAAGAAATCGACAAATTTGCAGACGCTTTGATTCAAATAAAAAAAGAAATCGATGCCTTTAAAGATGAAGATTCTGTATTAAAAAATGCACCACATACTTTAGCAATGCTAACCAATGACAATTGGAATTATTCTTATAGTAGAAAAGATGCAGCATTTGCACTAGACTTTATAGCTCAAAACAAATATTGGCCAAGAGTTAGAAGAGTTAATGAAGCATATGGTGATCGCCATTTGGTTTGCTCTTGCAACCCAATTGAAGACTATATTGAAGACTGATAACATTTAACAATCAAAGAATTATAATAAAAAGGTGAGTGATGCTCACCTTTTTTAATTTTATTCATTATCCATTGAGAATATATTAATAATTAATTAATTTTCGTGAATTTTATTTATTTGATTAATATAAAAAATTGTAATTTTGCATTTCTGTAAATTTTAATAAAACATGAAAAAAATAACAAAACAAACCTATATTGATTGGTATAAAGACATGCTTTTTTGGAGAAAATTCGAAGATAAATTAGCAGCAGTTTATATCCAACAAAAAGTGAGAGGTTTTTTACACTTATATAATGGTCAAGAGGCGGTTTTAGCTGGCGCTATCCACGCGATGGATTTATCAAAAGACAAAATGATTACTGCATACAGAAATCATGTACAACCCATTGCCATGGGAGTTGACCCGAAGCGTATTATGGCTGAATTGTATGGTAAAGAAACAGGCACATCTCATGGAATGGGTGGGTCGATGCATATTTTTTCAAAAGAAAAAGGTTTTTATGGTGGTCACGGTATTGTAGGAGGTCAAATTCCTTTGGGTGCTGGTATCGCTTTCGCGGATAAATATTTTGACAGAAAAGCAGTTACTTTAACCTATTTTGGTGATGGAGCCGCTCGCCAAGGTTCTTTACACGAAACTTTTAATATGGCAATGCTTTGGGAATTACCAGTTGTTTTTATTGTCGAAAACAATGGTTACGCCATGGGAACGTCTGTTGCTAGATCTTCAAATCTTGAAGATTTATGGAAATTAGGCTTAGCTTACGAAATGCCTAGTGAACCTGTTGACGGAATGGATCCTGTTGCTGTTGCTAAAGCAATGGATAAAGCAATTTCTCACGCTAGAAGCGGAAAAGGCCCGTACTTTTTAGAAATGAAAACTTATCGTTATAGAGGTCACTCCATGAGTGATGCTCAAAAATACAGAACAAAAGCTGAGGTTGCTGAGTACAAAAAAATTGACCCAATATCTCAAGTTTTAAAAGTAATTCAAGATAAAAAATATTTAACTGAAGGTGAAATTAAAGCAATTAATAAAGATGTAAAAACTAGAGTTATTGCATGCGAAAAATTTGCTGATGAATCTCCATATCCAAAAAAACAACAATTATACGATATGGTTTATGAACAAGAAAATTACCCGTTTGTAAAACATCGTTTGTAGTTTTAATTTATTAATGATAAGAAATTCCACTATAAAAATTAATATAATATGGCCGAAATAATAAACATGCCCCGATTAAGTGATACTATGACCGAAGGAGTTGTAGCTAAATGGCTTAAAAAAGTTGGCGACAAAATTGAAGAAGGTGATATTTTAGCTGAAATTGAAACTGATAAAGCTACTATGGAGTTTGAATCTTTTAACGAAGGAACGCTGCTCTATATTGGTATTCAGGAAGGTGAAACTTCTAAAGTTGATACATTATTGGCTATTATTGGAGAAGAAGGTGAAGATATTGATGCATTAATAAATGCTAATAATACGCCACCTGATGAAACCGAAACTCCTGTTAAAGAAGAAAAAAAAGAAGAGACAGAAACTTCTAATGATACAGTTACCATCCCTGATGGTGTTGAGATTATTACGATGCCTCGATTGAGCGATACCATGACGGAAGGTACTGTTGCAAATTGGTTAAAAAAAGTTGGAGATAAAGTTGAAGAAGGCGATATTCTAGCTGAAATTGAAACCGACAAAGCTACAATGGAATTTGAATCTTTTCATAATGGGACTCTTTTATATATTGGTGTTGAAGAAGGAGCTTCTGCAACAGTTGATGCTCTCCTAGCTATTATTGGCGAAAAGGGAACAGATGTTTCTAAAATAGCCGAGTCTTTCAAAAATAAGGAAGCAAAAAGTACAGAAACAAAAGAAGCTACGCAACCTCAAACAGAAACAAAACCTGTTGCTGAAAATAAAATAATACAACAACCAATTATTCAAAAGACTAAAACCAATGGTAGAATTATAGCTTCTCCCCTTGCTAAAAAATTAGCCGAAGAGAAAAGCATAAACTTACAATATGTAAATGGTACTGGTGAACATGGTAGAATAATTAAACGTGATATTGAAAATTACGTAGCTCCAATAGGGAATGTAAATATGCCATTTGTACCTGCTGGAGAAGAAAGTTTTGAAGAGGTAAGCAATTCGCAAATGCG
>DAOUTI010000186.1 GCA_030626795.1 Flavobacteriaceae bacterium | reverse complement strand
TTTATATCGTTCCAAAAATCAAAATAATTAAACCATTGATATGGATATTTTTTTAATATCTTTTCAATACTTTCTATATAGTTTTTTAACAGACCTTGCGCATCCCTTTTCTTGAAGTTTGCTTTTCTAGCATACAAATGGTAGTGTTTACTTGTTTCTTTCATCACATAAACAAATATAACTGGCACATTTAACCTAGACCCTAAAAGAAATGTCCCTGCTGGGAAATTAGCTTTTTTTCCAAACAAACTCTCGGTGAGCACTTTACTATTTTCAAAATATCTATCACCAGTAAAACAAACCAGCTCGTTATTACTCAAGGCGTTATTTATTTCAAAAATATGAGATAAATCTTCATTAACAACAATATATTTTAAATTATTTTTTAAGGATACACTTTCTAGATATTCCTTAATTGCTCGATGTTCATTATCGGTAGTAACCAAATTAATTTGTGAATCAATATCAATTTCATTAAAAAAATATTCTGCAATTTCAAAATTGCCAATATGTGCACTAATGAGTATGCCTCCTTTTTTTCTTTTAAGGAGTTCTACTATTTTTTCTCCACCGTCAAATTTATAAGTAAATTTATCTCTAAGCCCCGAAGAAATAGCGACTTTATCAATGATTGTTTGACCAAATACAAAATAGCTTTTATATACACTGAATAAGCTTTTTAGCTTAGTATAACCTAGACGTTTATGAAAGTAATAAAAACTTGCTTTTGTTCCTTTATAGGAAAACAGAAGAAAATAAAATGACACAAAATACAGCAAAAAATATGCTGACCTCACGCCAAATTTTTGAATTAAGTAAATAAATATTTTATAGCCAACAACTGATCCTCTCGATTTGCCTTTCCATTGAGCCATTTAAAAAGTAATTTAATTCAATCTGCTATCAATAAAATTATAAAAATCTTGTAAAGTAATGATCCCAACAAAGTCTTCTGCAACTAATTTCACATTAAAATTGGATTCAACCGAAACAACCAAGTCTACAAAATCTAAACTATCTAACTCTAGTGTTTCCTTTAAATTTGCTTCTGGTAATAATTCTTCAGCATCTACCTCAAACTCATCAATTAAAAAATCATTAATTTTATTGATTATAAAATCTTTCTCCATTTTAGTATACTAACTTTTAATTTTTTTAACAATAATCACGGAATTGGTTCCTCCAAATCCAAAAGAATTCGACAAAAATACATCAATATTTTTATCTAAAGTTTCTTTTACTAAATTTAATTTTTCTGAATCTTCATCAGTTTCTTCTAAGTTAATATTTGGGGCAATAAATGAGTTTTGCATCATTAACATAGAGTAAACTATTTCACTAGCTCCAGCCATCCAACATTCATGACCTGTCATAGATTTTGTTGAACTAACATAAGGCTTACTTTTACCAAAAACATGATGTAATGCTTTTGCTTCGTTTTGATCGCCTACAGGAGTTGAGGTTGCATGTGCATTAATATAATCTATTTGCTCTGGCAACAATTCGGCTTGACCTAAAGCCATCCTTATCGCTCTAGAAGGGCCATCAACATTTGGTGTAGAAATATGTTCCCCATTTGAAGAAAATCCATGACCTATAACTTCGCCTAAAATTGGTGCGCCTCGTTTTATTGCAGATTCATAGCTCTCTAATATCAATGTGGCTGCACCACCACTAGGAATTAAGCCATCTCTACTTTTATCAAATGGTCTTGAAGCTTTTGTTGGGTCATTTTCTCTTACAGAAAATACGCCCAATCCATCAAAGCTACCCATAGCATATTTATTAATTTCTTGAGCTCCACCACATATCACACAATCTTGTAAACCACTTTTAATTAAATGATAACCTAAGCCAACAGATTGAGATCCACTTGCGCAGGCAGCACTAACGGTTAAATTAATACCTTTTAACTTAAAAATAGTTGCTAAATTCATGGTAACGGTACAGTTCATTGCTTTAAAAATAGCTCCCGAACCGACTAAAGTTGTATCTTTTTTCTCTCGAATTTTATCAACTGATTCTACAACCGATTGTGAAGTACTATCGTTACCGTATAATATTCCTACCTCATTATTATCTAGAAATTCATCTTCAATTTTGGCATTTTTCAAAGCTTCAAGCGTTGCTATGTATGCAAATTGAGACTCTTGACCCATACTAACCCTTTGCCTCCTACTCAATAGTTTTTTTATGTTTGGATCTTTTACCATTCCTGTCAAGGCAGATCTATAACCAAAATCTTTTCGCTCTTGATCGTAAACTACCCCCGATTTACCTTGATATAAAGAATCTTTTACTTCTTCTAGGTTTTCACCCAAACAAGAATAAATTCCCATACCTGTAATAACAACTCTTCTCATTAAAACTATGAATAAATACCTCCGTTAATGTTTATTATTTCACCAGTAATGTATGATGATTTTTTTGAAACTAAAAAAGAAACCAAATCAGCTACTTCATCAGCTTCACCAAACCTATTAGCAGGAATCATTTTTTTCAACTCGCTTTCATCTAAATTAGCAGTCATATCAGACTTTATAAAACCAGGAGCGACCGCATTTACAGTTATTTTTCGTTTTGCAACTTCTTGAGCCAAGGCTTTTGTTGCAGCTACAATAGCACCTTTTGCAGCCGAATAATTAACCTGACCAGCTGTGCCTTTAACACCCGAAACTGAAACCATATTTACAATTCTACCATAACGATTTCTTAACATTTTTTGCATTAAATGATTTGTAACATTAAAAAAACCATTCAAACTGGTACCAACCACATCGTCCCAATCTTGTTTGGGCATCCACATAAACAAACCATCTTTAGTAATTCCTGCATTATTTACAATCACTTCAATTACTGCTTTTGGATTATTAATCTGCCAAGTTTCTAATTTGTTTTTTACGTCTTCAAAATTAGCCACATCGAATTGAATTATCTCACCATTTCCTCCTGATTCTTCAACCAATTGAAGTGTTTCTTCGGCAGCTTTTTTATTTGATTTATAATTTATAAGAATCTGGTAATCTGAATCTTGTGCTAGTTTAACACAAATTGCTCTTCCTATACCTCTTGACCCACCTGTAACTAAAGCACTCTTCATTTAATTTTTTTAATTTATTTCAACAAAATTTTCGGCATTTTGATACCAAGTGTTGTTCAACAACTCTCCTTTAGTATTGATATACCCCCATTTTTTTTTATAACCAACTCTTGATAATCCGTTAGAAAAACCTACACCACTAAAAGAAATACTTGATGAACCAAAGGTCATTCCTCCAAAACTAGACTTGATAATATACTTATCTTCAATTACTAAATCACCTTTTTTATTTATAAAACCCCAAAGTTTTTTCACTTTTACTGGTGCCAATCCATCTTTACTAAAAACTTCAGCATCTTTAAATTTTTCTTCAATAATCATTTCCCCACTTTCATTTATATAACCCCATTTACTTGAGCCAAGTACAGGAGCTAATCCATTAGAAAATCTTCTTGCTTTTTTGTATTTTGGTTCTATAACCCATTTTCCGCTTCTATCTATAAAACCTATTTTATTTTCTCCATTTTTTGCATAGGTCAGGTTTTCTCCATCATGAAACCCCCATATCTTTAACGCACCTTCAACCGCGGTAAAAGTACCATTTTGCATTAATCCATAAACACCATCCTTTTTCACAACTACAACTCCCTGAGAAGGATACCCAACTTCTTGATATTTTGGCTCTAAAGTTTCTTGTCCTTTAGTATCAACCAAGCCCCATGTTTCTCCTGCCTTTACTTTAGCATAACCATTTTTAAATGGCAAAACCTTTACATATTTCGGTTCAACTATTACTTTGCCTTCTGGATTAATAAATCCAACCAATCCCTCTTGTCTAATAAAAGCAAATCCATTTCTAAAATCAAATACTTTATCAGAAGCTGGCATCTCAACTTCTTCACCTTTCTTATTAATATAAAACCATCTTTTATCCTTTGAAACAACAGCTATACCACTGTCAAAACTTTTTGCTTTATCAAATTTTCTTTCAATTACAATTTTACCTGTACTATCAATAAATCCTGATAATTTTTTACTATGAACACCTGCTAAGCCATCTGAAAAACTAAAAGCTCCATCAAAACTGGGCTCAATAAGCCAACTACCATCTTCTTTTAGATAACCAAATTTTCCATCTTGTCTAACCAAGGCTACTCTTTGTGCAAATAATGTTTGACACATTACAGCGGTCATTAATAATAAAATTAATTTTTTCATTTTAAGGGGGATTTAAGTTAATAATTATTTAGTCTATTTTCATAATATACTGCTTCACTTTATTTACAAATGGATACATTATCATATCTTCTTTAAAGATAGGAACAATTTCTCTAATATTTTGATACACTTCCAATGTTTTGGATGAAATTTTATCTTGATAGCCCAAATATTCAATAGCTTGAACAACAGTAATCAATTCTATAGCAATAACTTCAAATGCATTTTCAATAACTTTTTTTGTCATTAATGCGGCATTAGTACCCATACTAACAATATCTTGATTGTCATTATTGTTAGGAATACTATGCACATACATAGAATTCGAAAGCATTTGATTTTCAGCAGTAGTTGAGGTTGCTGTAAATTGAGCTCCCTGTACTCCAAAATTAAATCCTAGTTCTCCTAGATTAACAAATGGAGCATACTACTAGACAAAAATAGATTTTCGACTTCTATAAGTTGGTAACTTATCGTGTAATTCATGGATTAAATAGGTACAA
>DAOUTI010000046.1 GCA_030626795.1 Flavobacteriaceae bacterium | reverse complement strand
TTGGTTTCCGCTTCAAAAGGAATCTATGGCGGATGGGCAACTGAGTTAAAAATAGAAAGTGAATTAAATTTAAAATAATTCTCTAACTATATCTTCAATTTTCGAAACCCTTGTGATTTCAATTTTAAATTTTTTATTGGCAATTTTATTAAATTTTGAAAGAATAATTTTATCAAAACCCAATTTTTCGGCTTCAATAATACGCTGTTCAATTCTATTAACCGCTCTTATTTCTCCTGCTAAACCAACCTCGGCAGCAAAACAAACATTTTGAGGTATGGCTACTTCTTCATTTGAAGATAAAATTGAACAAACAACCGCCAAATCAATTGCGGGGTCTTCAACTCTTAAACCTCCTGCAATATTTAAAAATACATCTTTAGCTCCTAACCTGAAACCTGCCCGTTTTTCTAAAACTGCCAATAACATATTTAATCGCTTAATATTATAACCTGTTGCCGACCTTTGCGGAGTGCCATAAACTGCAGTACTCACCAAAGCCTGTACTTCAATCATTAAAGGTCGCATACCCTCTAAGGTTGCAGAAATTGCCGTACCGGTTAAGTCTGAATCTTTCTCTGAAATTAAAATTTCTGAAGGATTAGAAACTTCTCTTAAACCTGTGTTCAGCATTTCGTAAATACCCAATTCTGCGGTTGAACCAAATCTATTTTTTTGTGCTCGCAATATTCTGTAAGTATGATTTCTATCTCCTTCAAATTGCAAAACCACATCAACCATATGCTCTAAAATTTTTGGCCCAGCAATAGCACCTTCTTTAGTTATATGACCAATTAAAACTACTGGAGTATTGGTTTCTTTAGCAAATTTTATCAATTCGGCTGTAGTTTCTCTAATTTGAGAAATACTCCCTGGCGAGGCTTCAATATAATCAGTATGTAAAGTTTGAATAGAATCAATTACCACAACATCGGGTCTTGTTTCTTCAATTGCTTTAAAAATGTTTTGAGTTTTGGTTTCAGTTAAAATCAAACAGTTTTCATTTTTTCCTGCTAATCTTTCTGCTCGTAATTTTATTTGCGACTGGCTTTCTTCGCCTGAAACATACAACACTTTGCTTTGCATTAATAAAGCAATTTGCAAAAGCAATGTCGATTTACCAATACCAGGTTCTCCTCCTAATAAAACAACTGATCCTTTAACTATTCCTCCTCCTAAAACTCTATTTAATTCTTCATTATTTGCAGGAATTCTCTCTTCTTGAGAAATAGATATTTCATGAATTTTTAATGCTTTTGAGTTTCTTTTAACCGAAGTTGATTGTTTCCAATTTCTCTTTTCTTCTTTTTGAATAATTTCTTCAACTATAGTATTCCACTCATTACAAGAAGTACATTTACCCACCCATTTTGGGAATTGAGTTCCGCAATTTTGACAAAAAAAAGTTGTTTTGGTTTTAGCCATGGAATAATTGTTTTTTATTAGTTGTTCTCGACTGCGCTCGAACTGACACCTTCATACTTTTTCAGCTCCAAATCATTGCCATCAAAAACAGCATAAGTAAAATGGCTTATCCAATCTCCAGTGTTAATGTATTTGCTGTTTATACCAACTTCTATTTCCATTGGTAAATGGCGGTGACCAAAAACAAAATAATCATAATGTTTGGTTTCCAGTTTTCTTTTGGCATATTGAACCAACCACTCATTTTCCTCCCCTAAAAACTTTACATCTTCATCGCCCGATATTAATTTATTTTGAGTAGATAAATATTGTGCTAACCAAACGCCAATATCTGGATGTAACCATTTATAAAACCATTTCGAAATAGGATTTGTGAATACCTTTTTCATACGTTTATAGCCCTTATCACCTGGCCCTAAACCATCACCATGACCAATTAAAAAAGTCTTGTTATTAAAAGTAAATTCTTTAGGTTTATTATAAACTGATATGCTTAACTCAGTTTCAAAATAGTCTTTCATCCATAAATCATGGTTGCCTACGAAAAAATAAATTGGAATACCACTATCACTAATTTCAGCTAGTTTACCTAAAACTCTAACAAACCCTTTAGGAACCACTGTTTTGTATTCAAACCAAAAATCAAATAAATCTCCCAATAAAAAAATTGCTTCAGCATCATGTTTTATTTCATCTAACCAAAGCACAAATTTCTTTTCGCGTAATTGACTATTCTCAAGGTCTGGAATACCAAAATGCTGGTCGGAAGCGAAGTATATTTTTTTATTATTCATTGCAATGTTTTCCTTGGTTTTACAAGTTTTCCACTTTCGTGGGAATGAGATTTTTTAATTTACTTTATTCTTGATCACTAGCAAACCACTCGGCATAAGAGTTTGCAGTCTCATTTAGTTTTAACGAATGTAAGAAAACATTTTGAGGTAATTGTGCTTTAATTTTTTCGGCAAAATCAAACAACATATTTTCACTAGTTGGTTGATAACTAACTAATATTATTTTATGTGAATGCGCTTCAATGGTTTTTGCCAACTCAATATGTGGTGAATTTTTATTGAGCACCACCCCATGGTCAAAAACATCGACTATCTCTTTTTTTACAATTCTTTTTAAATCCCCAAAATCCATTACCATTCCGTTTTTAGGGTTTTTTAAGTCTTCTATTGGTTCTCCGATAACCGTTACATATAAATGATAACTGTGACCGTGAATGTTTTTACATTTTCCATCATAACCATATAAGGCATGAGCTGATTCGAAATCGAAATGTTTTGTTATTCTTATTTTATTCATAATTGTATGATTGAAAGTTAAATTATTCAATCTTTTTAGTTTATACGATCACATCAAGGTTTTTTCCTACTTTTATAAAAGCTGCTATCGCTTTATCTAAATGTTCTTTGGTATGCGCTGCACTTAATTGCACTCTAATTCTTGCTTTTTCTTTCGGTACTACTGGAAAGAAAAATCCGATAACATAAATCCCTTCTTCCAATAAAGCATTTGCCATATTTTGAGCTAATTTTGCATCGTACAACATAACTGGAACAATAGCAGCATCAGCACCTACCAAATCAAAACCAGCTTTTTCCATATTGCTTCTAAAATAATTGGTATTTTCTTCTAATTTGTCTCGTAAAGAAGTATCGGTATCAATCATTTCAAACACTTTTAAAGAGGCCCCAACAATTGCTGGAGCTAATGAGTTTGAAAATAAATAAGGCCTTGATCGCTGACGCAAAATCTCAATAATTTCTTTTTTCCCTGTGGTATAACCTCCCATAGCTCCGCCAAGGGCTTTACCCAAAGTACCAGTCACAATATCAACACGGCCCATCACATTTTTAAGCTCTAGAGTTCCTCTTCCGGTTTTACCGATAAATCCAGCGGCATGGCATTCATCAACCATAACCATGGCATCATATTTATCAGCCAAATCACAAATTTTATCTAACTGGGCAACAATGCCATCCATAGAAAAAACACCATCGGTAACAATAATTTTAAAACGGTGATTTTGTTTATTCGCTTCAATTAATTGAAGCTCTAAATCTGCCATATCATTATTTGAATAACGGTAACGAGCTGCCTTACATAACCTTACACCATCAATAATCGAAGCATGATTTAAAGAATCAGAAATAATGGCATCTTCTTTAGTCAACAAAGGTTCAAAGACTCCGCCATTTGCATCAAAAGCAGCGGCATATAAAATTGTATCTTCTGTTTGATAAAAATCGGCTATTTTTTGCTCTAAATTTTTATGAATATCTTGGGTTCCACAAATAAATCGAACAGAAGACATACCATAACCATGTGTGTCCATAGCGTCTTTTGCTGCCTGAATAACTTCAGAATTATTTGATAAACCTAAATAATTATTGGCGCAAAAATTAATTACCTCTTCGCCTGTTGAGATTTTAATAACTGCGTCTTGTGAGCTTGTTATAATGCGCTCGCTTTTATACAAACCAGCTTCTTTTATATCCTTTAATTCGTTTTGTAGTTTGTCTTTTATTTTACCGTACATAATTTTGTTTCTTTTGAGTTGTACAAAAGTACTAAAATAACCCTTATTTAATTTTTGATATTTGTATTTTTGGTTTTTTAAATTTAGATAAAGTGTCAAGAAACGAAAATACAAAACAAAGCTGGGAAAACATTCAAAAAGAATTATCTCAAAAATTTGGCGGTGGCGAAACTATGGATGTTGACGCAATAATTTATTTGATTGGAATTCAAGAACTTGGACAAGGTTTTCGAAAAAACAGCAAAGATGATAAAATCGACATTATGCATATTGCTATTTGTAAATTATTAGAGCCTTTTGGTTTTTATGAATTCGATTTTTTTGATGATGACGGCTGGCCTCACTATAACGTAATTGATGAATTACCTAACCTAAAACCTGGTGAACAATCTGTTTTGATGAAAGAAGCTATTGTGATGTACTTTGAAAATAGGGAGTAAAATTACACTGCTTCAAATATTTTTCCTGGTAAAGGTTTTGCTACACCTTTTAATTCTAGATTCAATAAAACTGTTGCAGTTTTATAAATTGGATATTTACAATCTAATGCAATTGCATCTAGATTTTGTTTTCCGCTTTTGATTAAATAATCATAAATATTTTGTTCTTGTTCATCTAAATCAACAAATAATTGCTTTTGAATGGCTTTAGGTTTTTCTTCTGTTTTCCAATTTAAAATATATTCTAAATCTTTAACGGAAGTAATCATTGCTGCTTTATTGCTCTTTATCAGTTGGTTACAGCCTTTGCTGTAAATATCTGTAACTCTTCCTGGAACGGCAAAAACATCACGATTGTATGAGTTTGCTATATCGGCAGTAATTAATGAGCCTCCTTTTTCTGCAGATTCGACTACAATAGTTGCTTCTGATAAACCCGCTACAATACGATTTCTTTTTACAAAGTTCTCTCTATCGGGATTTGTATCCGACCAAAACTCGGAAAACAAACCTCCATTTTCTAACATTTTGGTTGCTTCTTTTTTATGTATTTTGGGGTAAACATTATCCAATCCATGAGCCAAAACAGCAATAGTTTGTAAATTATTTTCCATCGCTAATTGATGTGCATAAATATCAATCCCATAAGCCAAACCACTAATAATTATTGGATCGTATTTTTTAATATCTTTAATAAACTCTTTTAAAAATGACTTTCCATAGTTGGTTATTTTTCTTGTACCAACAATGCTAATAATTCTTTTTTCTTTTAAATTAATATTCCCTTTTTGAAATAATAAAATTGGTCCATCAATACAATGTTTTAGTCTTTCGGGGTAATCTTCATCTAAAAATGAAGTCGCTTTAATATTATTTTTGTTGATAAAATCTAATTCCGCCTCAGCGTTATGCATCAGCTTGGTGTTTTTTAAACCTTTGATAATTCTAGACCCAATACCTGTAATTTTATTTAATTTATTAGCCTTTTCTTGAAACACAGCCTGAGCACTCCCACAATGAGATATCAGTTTTTTTGCACTAATTACACCAATTCCATCAACCGATTGTAGTGCTAAATGATATAAAATCTGTGTGTTTTTCATGTTAAAGCAATGAAATTCAATATACAAAAGATTTGTTAATAAAAATATCAAACAAATTGCTATTCGCATTTGATTTTTTTTAGATTTGTTATTAGAATTTATTAAACCCCGACCTATTGAAATTAGCCAACTACATAAGTGATTTATTATATCGATATGAATGTGTAATTGTTCCTAATTTTGGAGGTTTTGTTACCAATAATAAATCGGCTAAAATAGATGAGGCGAAACACACTTTACAACCTCCTTTTAAACAAATTACTTTTAACAGCCATTTAATAAATAATGATGGTTTATTAGCTAATTATATTGCTTCTACTGATAAAATTTCTTACGAATGTGCTTTGAATTTTATTCAATTTGAAATTGAATCTTGGCAAAATAAGTTAAAATCTCAAGAACTTTTTTTAAATGATATTGGCTCTTTTGACTTGATTGATGGTAAATTAATTTTTGAGCCTTATCAAAAAATTAATTATTTAACTTCTTCATTTGGTTTAAACAATATTGTTAGTCACGAAATCAAGCGAGAAACTTATAAAAAACAAGTTCTTAAATTAGAAGAAAAAGCACCGCTTCTAATTACACCTGAAAGCAAAAAAGCACAAAATTATTTAAAATATGCTGCTATTTTTGTTATTGGTTTGTCTGCAATTGGGTTTGGAGGAAAACTATATAAAGACAATCAAAACAAACAACTTGTTGTTGCTGCTAAAAAACAGCAAGAAATTATTGAGCAAAAAATTGAAAGTGCAACTTTTGTTATAAGTAAACCTCTACCTACATTAAATTTAGAAATTGAAAAACAAAAAAAAGGTTTTCATGTTATCGCTGGAGCATTTCGTTTTCCTGAAAATGCCGATAGAAAAGTAAAGCAACTTTTAAACGAAGGTTATCAAGCGCGAATTTTAGGTGTTAATAAATGGGGTTTATCTGTTGTTTCTTACGAAAGCTATTCAGACAGAGAAGATGCTTATACTAAACTTGCCGAAATTAAAAACAGTGTTGAAAAAAAAGCTTGGATGTTAATTCAAGAGTTTTAATCGATTTTTCTTCTTAATTTTGCACTTGATTTAAGTAAATCTTAATTTTATTTCTGATGATTTCTAAAACTCCACAAAACTCATTAACGATATTAACTGATTTGGTTTTACCTGGTGAAACCAACCCCTTAGACAACCTTTTTGGTGGTGAATTATTAGCGAGAATGGACAGGGCTTCGAGTATTGCTGCTCGCCGCCATTGTAAAAGAATTGTTGTTACTGCAACTGTAAATCATGTTGCTTTTACAAAAGCGGTTCCTGTTGGAAGTGTTTTAACTATTGAGGCAAAAGTATCAAGAGCTTTTAGATCCTCTATGGAAATTTTTGTTGATGTTTGGATTGAAGATCGAGAATCTGGCGAAAAAACCAAAGTAAATGAGGGTATTTATACTTTTGTAGCTGTTGATGAAACGGGCACTCCTGTAAAAGTTCCTCAGTTAATTCCTGAAACTGATTTAGAAAAGCAAAGGTATGAAGGCGCTTTACGAAGAAAACAATTGAGTTTGGTGTTGTCAAAAAAAATGAAACCAAGTGATGCCACCGAATTGAAAGCTTTATTTGCTTAATTAAACAAACTTAAAATTGCTTGATTACTTTTTCAATACACCCTAAATAGGATTGGCCAAACAAGTTTAGGTGGACTAAACTGGGATATAAATTATAAATTTTTAATCGCTTTTCCCATCCCTGTTCTAAGGGAAATAAATCCATATAAAATTGAAGGTAATCTAAAACCTCCAAACATTTGTGTCATTGCAATATCCATTTCACGATTTCCAAAATATATAGCTGGATCTATAAATACCGGTGACATACCATTTATGTACATTAAATTCCCTAACCAAAGATTACCGTGAAGCAAAGATGGTTTTTCTTTAGGCAAAATATCATCAAATCTCAAAAACAACTTTTCAATGATTTGTGCCTAATAACCTTTTATTAAATGCCTCTTCAATAAGAGGCGTAATACTGTTTTCAATAAAAAATATTTCCCAGGTGTTTTCTATTATATTTTTCTAATTTAATGAACCAATATAATTATCATATTCCAATCCAATAGCGCTATTTGTAGTTTTGTGAATTGCAACAAGGTCTTCTGCAAAAAACTTCCAAAAATTGTTTTTTAAATGTTCTTATCCTATAAATTCTAGAAGCAAAAATTGGTGTTTTAAATTCTCTAAAACCTGTATTATTTTGGGGGTTATTGCTCCTGTTTTAGAAATTCTGTCCAATCCTGCTTTTCCTTTTCAAACATTTTGGGAAAATCTATACAGGTATTCATTTTTAATATGAAAATATTCACTGCGGTTTCAATGGAATAAACTTCATTTATATCTCCTCCAGATATTCCAGTAATCTTTAGTGCTTTTTGAGATAATTTACCTTCAAGGAATTGTTTGAAAATCATGAAGCTTAATTAATAAGATAAATTATTTATTCATAAAGATCTTGGATGTCTGCCTTACATAAATCATAAAAAAGGTTGCCTATTTTTTCGGCTACAACTTGAAAGAATTTTTCTCCTTTCTCTTTGGTTGATAATGCCGGATTTCCCACACCTGTATCGGCTGTAATAGCCGACCATTTTCTTTCTGACCAAAGCCAGCCTTCAGAAAATGCTTTGATTTTATGTTTTTTCTCTTTGCCATCACCCCATTTTTCTTTTGGTAAAACAAGTTCTGGTTTTAAATACAGCATTAAACTAGTTTCCATTTCATCTGCATGATCACCTGGATCATCAAAATATTTTGTTCTGTCAAGAGATTTGTACCAGTTAGAAACGCTAAGAAACATTTTAGGATATTTTACACCCAGTTCTCTTAAGGTAGTTTTAAAGTCGTTTCCGCCATGGCTGTTAAAGATGATAAGCTTGTAGATACCCTGACGGTTAAGTACTTCTATCACGTCATTTAACACTGCAAATTGTGTAGAAGGATTCATATTGATATTCAAATAAATATCCGTTTGACCAGTATTTACACCAAAAGGGATGGTTGGTAGAACAATTACTTTTGCTCCTTTTTCCCAAGCAATTTTAGCTGATGCTGCAGCTAAATAATCTGCTTCAAAATTATCTGTTGCATACGGCAAGTGAAAATTATGTGCCTCGGTAGCTCCCCACGGAAGGATTGCAAGTTCATATTTTGCATTTTTTAAATTCTCATAGTTGGTTTCGGCTAAAATATATGGTCTCATTAGTTTAAATTTTATACACCCACTCTTCAGGATTTTGGCGTGTAACTTCTTTAAAAAGAACAAAGGCGAGAATAGTTTTACCAGTAGTTTTATCGGTATGTATTTTTCCTATTTCTTGTTTGGTAGTAACCAAATCACCTTTTTTAACAGTAACATTGTCTAAGTTTTTATAAACCGAAATGTAATTACCATGCTGTATTAAAACGGCTTTCTTTTTGCCAGGTAAAACCTGAATTGCCAAAACTTTACCATTAAAAATTACGCGAGCATTTGCATTTTTTTCAGTTGCGTAAAAAACCCCATTACTTTCAATAGTTATCCCTCTTAAAGTTGGGTGAGCCTGTTTACCAAACCTTCTAACAACTACACCTCTGTTAACAGGTGATGGAAGTTTTCCTTTGTTCGAAACAAAATCTTTTTCTAACAATTTTGCATCTGGAGTTAATGCAAAGCCTGAGCTTTTTACATTTTTTGATTTATTTTCTTTATTTGATTTTGCAATAGCATCTGCAATTAATTTTTTAATTTTTTTATCTATTGCCTTTTCCGATTTTTGCTTTTGTTTTATTTGTGATATATATTTCTTCTCTTTCTTTTTAACAGATTTCACCAAGCTTTCTTGAGATATTTTTTCACTATGAATACTCTTTTTTTCTAGTTCATTTATAGCTAAAAGAGTTTCTTTTTCGGCTTTGGTTTCTTTTAAGTAATCATTTAAATTTTGAAGTTTTATTGTTTCAATTTTTATTTCTTCGCCCTGTTTCGCTCTATAATCTGCATATTGTTTGATATATTGAATACGCTTGTATGCCTGTAAAAAATCATCAGAAGAAAGTACAAACATCAACCTGTTCTGTTTGGTTTTACTTTTATAGGATTGTACAACCATATTGGCATAATCCTTTTTTAAAGCCTTTAACCTTTTTTGCAATAGGGCAACTTCTTTTTCGTTCTCAGTAATTTCTTTATCAAGCTGCTTAGTTTCAAGGTTAATAGTTTTAATTAATTTTGTTCGGGCATTAATTCGCATATTTAAATCTGATAAATCAGAAAGTAAATTTTTTTCTTTTGTCTGTGATTTGAATAAAAGCGTGTTAATTTTTTTTATCTCTTTTTGGATTTTAATCCGTTCCTTTTCTAATTCTTGTCTGCTTTGCGCGGAAGTTGTAAAAGAAATAAATAGGAAAATAAAAAATAAAAAATAGGAAACCCCTCTCCATATTTTAAATAATTGCTTCTTACCCTTATTCATTCTAAATGAAAATCTCATTTCAATTCAATTTTTTTATACGATTTCGGTATTTTAAAAGGAAATCGTAATGCAGTGTCAAAGATTACATTTTTATAATTAACATCAATAACTGTTTTTCTTTTTTTATCAACCGCTTTTATTTCAAACCCTTTCGGGAATAAAAATTCATCAAAATTTATAAATCCTTTGTAAACAATTGTTAAATTTTGATCCTTTTGCGGATGCTGAATTTTTTCTTTAATTAATTTAAAATTATTCGGATTAATCCAAAAAGAAATATCAAACAAAAGGCTTTCTTTAGGTGTTAATTCATATTGATTTTGTTGTATTTGCGCAACATATTTTCCTTCTTTTAAGTCTAATAAAGGCTCTCCTGTAAATAAATTTTGGACTTTATAAAAATCAAAATCTGTTCCCAGTTTTTTACTTATTAAATCAAAATTACCATCAAAGTAAGTTTTTGATATTTTTTCATAAAATTGGACTCTATTTTGGGTAATTAAAAGTTTTGCTACAGGGAATCCAAATTTTGAAAAACTCAACCAAATTGCGGTGTCTTTTAACATTCTAAAAGAAGTTTTTAAATTTGGTAATTCTGATTTTCCGTAATACTTAACTGTTAAACTTGCTCTAACACTTTTCTTGTCAAAACTAGTCTTAGCCATTTTTTTGATAATGCTTTTGGCAGATAAGTTTTTAATATTTGAATTAGAAACTTTTGCACTTTTACAAGAAACTATAAAGAAAATAAAGACAAAAAAGACAACACTACTTTTTAACATATATCTTATTCTTTTTTTCGCAAATCTAAGGCTTTTTTGTAATACGAAGATGCTGTTTTGTTATTACCCAAACCTTTATAACTTAAACTCAATTGCTCCATAAATTGCGATTTTAAATCATTATCATCAATTAAATAGTCTAAACCTTGCTCTAAAGTTTTAATAGCTTCATTATATTTTCGAGTATTGTTAAATGCCATTCCATGCATTAAATAGACAAAAGGTTGCGCCGGATATAAATTTATTGCCTCACCGCTATCTTTCAATAACTCTAAATATTGCTTGGTTTTTAGCTCTCGTTCTAAAACCAATTTTAAAGAATTAAAATCTTTTTTTAAATTATAGTTTTCTTTTAGTAGCTCTGTTTTATTCTTTGGCTCTTCCTTAAAAGCGCTACGGTTTCTTTTTTCTGTTATCACTGGTTTTGGCTGAATTAATGATTCTTTTAAAGCAACTAAATGCGATGGTAATCTATTTGCTTTGTCTAATTTTTTAATTAGGGTAATTGCTTTATCAATTTCACCAGATTTGATATATAAAATAACCAAATCAGCTTCTTCTTTAGGTAATAATTCAATTATTTTTAATTGAATTTTAACTGCCCCTTTATAATCATTTTGTCTCGCTTTTATTTCTTTTAAGTGCCTTAACATGTGTAAATTAAAAGGTTCAATTTCTAAGCCTTTTAAAATATAATATTCAGCCTCGGTATATTTTAATAAAAAAACATAATTTTTTGAAAGCTCAAACCATACCGCAACACTCTCTTTATCAAGCTTTTTACAAGCTTCTAAAGCATAAACAGCTTTGTCGTAATTACCAATAGCTTTTTGCTGTAATGATTCAAAAAAGAAAGTTTGAAAATTGATGTTTTCTTGCTCAATAAGCATCGCTTCTTTTGAAGCAACATCTTCTTGTGCAAAGAAAAATATCGGCATCATAAAAACACCAATATTTATAATGATATGTTTTACTTTTCTAATCAAACTCTAATTTAAAACAGAATAATCGCCTATACTAACCGATGTAAATTTACCATCAAAATAAGCATGATTTCCAATCATAGCATTACTCAACTTGGCATTTTTTATGGTTGTATTGGTTTGAATTAACGAATTATTTATCGTTGAGTTTTCAACCAAACTACCATCTCCTAAAGAAACATTTGGTCCGATGGTTGTATTTTTTAAAACTACATTTTCACCAATATAACAGGGCTCAATAATTTTTGAATTTTCTAATACTACGTTATCCGAAACTAAATTCTGACCTTCTTTTTGAGCAAATTGTAAAACGCGACCATTGGTCTCCACAGTAATGTATTTATTGCCACAATCCATCCATTCGCTTACCGTTCCTGGTACAAATTTCATTCCATTTTGCTTCATGTTTTCTAAAGCATTGGTCAACTGAAATTCTCCTTTTTCTGTGATATCATTGTCTAATAAATATTGAATTTCATCACGTAATATTTCTCCTTTATTAAAATAATAAATACCAATAATTGCTAAATCAGAAACAAATTCTTGAGGTTTTTCAACAAAATCTGTAATAATATCATCTTTCAATTTTACTACGCCATAAGCACTTGGTTCATCAACTTGTTTTACCCAAATTGCACCGTCAGTATTTGAATCAAGAGTAAAATCTGCTTTAAATAAAGTATCCGCAAAAGCGACAACACAAGGGCCGTTAAGAGATTCTTTTGCGCATTGAATGGCGTGTGCAGTCCCTAGCGCTTGTTCTTGCACAAAAACTTTACCAACAGCGTCTAAGCTTTTGGCAATATGCATTAATTTTTCTTCGGTATCTTTTGGAAAAGATGGACCAATCACAAAAGCAATTTCGTCTACTTTTTGATCAACTACTTTTACAATATCTTCAACCAATCTTTGCACAATTGGTTTTCCGGCTAATAAAGTTAATGGTTTGGGTATGGTTAAAGTATGTGGTCTCAATCGAGAACCTATCCCAGCCATGGGTACAATAATTTTCATGAAAAATATTTTTAGATTTTTATATTTTCTTTTTGTTTATAAACGAGCAAATATACATAAAATTGTAGGGTAAATATTGTTAATATCGGTATGGATATGCGCCATTTTTTGAAGTATTATGAAAAGAAACCGCTTTGTTTTCACAAGTATTTTGCCAGAGATTTACATAACTTTTATAGTTCGATCCATCAGCAATAATTATTTTTGGTTCAATTGTTTGAATTAATCGTTCTAAATTAATTTTAGGAGACTGTGTTAAAATTACCGTTTCCGGAATAAATTCTAAGTTATTATAAACTCCAGTACTATCGATAATTAAGACATTTTTTGAATTAATTTTTAAAACGTTTTTTATTCCAAAATTTTGTCTGATTTCTAAATTTGAGAAGCCGAGTTTATAGTCTTCCACTATATTATTTGACTTAAAACCAGTACTATCCGAATTATAATAAACCTGTATTTTGTTTCCTTCTCTTATTCCAAAAACTGATTTTTTTACTTGATGAAATACCACAAATTCATTGGTTTTTTGGGCTTCAGCCTTTTGGTAAATTAACACCAATTGTATAGAAATAATAGCAAAAAAGATATAAACTAAATTCGATTTTGTTTTTTTATAAATCCACCGTACAAAAGCAATTAAAAACAAATAAACCGTAATCATTAATAAGAATGAAAAGCTAATATTTTGAAAAACAAAAACTTCTTGTTGTGCTATAATGGCAACAAAATTATTCATTAACTCGATAATTAAACTGTAAAAATCAGCTAATATTTGTGGTAATATTTGCAATAAAGCCAAAACAATAATAAATATTCCTCCTCCTAAAATAAAGCCTAAAAAAGGAATAATTACCAAACTTGAAACAAAAAATAATCCAGGAAACTGATGAAAATAATACAAACTCAAAGGTAAAATTCCGATTTGAGCAGCAAAGGAAACAGTCAATAATTGCCAAAAATAATTGATGATTTTATATTTTGGTTTCCATAAATCTTTAAAAAATGGCTGTATCATTACAATTGAAAAAACCGCGGTATAACTCAACTGGAACCCAACATCAAATAAAAATAAAGGGTTAATCAGTAACAAAATAAACAAAGAAACCACCAAACTATTTTTTACACTTGATGGTCTATTAGACATCCAGCCTATTGCAATTGCTGTAAACATGGTTACTGCACGCACTACAGATGCCGATAAACCAGCGATGAAAGCATATAGCCACAAACAAAAAATAAGGATAACTAGTTTTAAAATTTTTCCTTTTTTAAAATTTTCTAGAGGTAGTAATAAAAAATTTAAAAACAATAATATAATACCAATATGTAAACCCGAAACCGCCAAAATATGAATTGCACCTGCGTTTTTATAGTTTTCAAATATTTCATGATTTATATCTTGCCGCTGTCCTAATAAAATTGCATTTATGATTGATAATTCTTCTTTAGAAAAATTGTATTTTAATATTGCCTTATTTATTTTTTCTCTAAAAATAAATGCAATTCCTTTTAGCGTTTTTTTATTGTTTGCCAACTTGATAAAGCCACCTACCTCTAATTTTATTTGATGATAAATCCCTTTCTTTTTTAAATATTTTTGATAATCAAATGCATTTGGGTTTAATGCATTACTTACTTCAATTAAATTGTTGTTGGTTAATAAAATATCATCAACTTTAAAAGGATTATCAATGTCGTTTTTTACTTTGTTTATTAAAATTTTTCCTTTTGTTTTTATTTGATTTACCTGAATTACTTCAGCTTCATATTTATCATAAAACTTACTGGATTTCAAAATTTTATCAATTCTTACAGTCCTTTTATTATCGGAATAATCAAACTTAGAATAATGATTTTTTTGATGTTTCGGACTTTGCAATTCTATTCTTAAAACTCCTATAAGCAGAAAAATAACGGATGTGAAAATCGAAAAATAAAGAGGTAATTTAAAAGAGCTTTCTGCTTTAAAGTAAAAGTAAATTAGAAACACCAACGAAATAAACACAGCAATGAAAATTACAGGCAATGAAAATTCAAAAGTAAACCCCAAAACGATTCCTAAAATCAAGAAAAATGAGAATTGAACCGGTAAAAATTTTAAATTTAACACCTAGATTACTTTCCATTTTAATGTTTTATTTTCGCAGTGGTAAACATTTATTTCAAATTGAATAAAATATCCTTTAAAGAAATTAATAAATTGGCAATTCCTGCAATTATATCAGGAATTGCAGAACCTTTGCTTTCTATAACCGACACTGCTATCGTTGGAAACATTCAAATCAACCCAACCGAAGCACTTGCAGCAGTTGGTATTGCTGGCTCATTTATCTCGGCCATTGTTTGGATTTTAGCACAAACCCGATCAGCCATATCAGCCATTATTGCGCAGTATTTTGGGGCAAATAAAATCAAAAACATTCTAAAATTACCCGCTCAAATTATTTTTATTAATTTGATTTTAAGTATCGTTATTTATTTCGCAACCGTCTATTTTGTTGAAGAAATTTTTAAAATGTATAATGCTTCGGGCTTAATTTTACAGCAATCTGTTAGCTACTATAAAATTCGAGCTTTAGGGCTACCACTAACGCTTTTTATTTTTTCTGTTTTTGGTGTTTTTAGAGGCTTACAAAATACTTTTTGGCCTATGATAATTAGTATTATTGGCGCAATTATTAATGTGGTTTTAGATTTTGTTTTGGTTTTTGGTATTGATGGATTAATTCCTGCAATGCATGTGGAAGGTGCCGCTTGGGCAAGTATTATTGCACAGGTTATTATGGCAATATTAGCATGGATTCTACTAATTAAAAAAACACCTTTTAACTTAAAGTTATCTTTATCATTTCATCCCGAAATTAAACGGTTATTGTCACTTAGTTTTAACCTAATTATACGAACCATCGCTTTAAATATTGCTTTGTATATGGCAAATGCTTATGCAACAAAGTACGGTACAAATTATATTGCAGCGCAAACTATTGCTTTTCAAATTTGGTTGTTTTTTGCATTTTTTATTGACGGGTATTCTAGTGTTGGCAATATCATGTCGGGTAAATTATTGGGAGAGAAAAACTATACTAAAATTTGGGGACTAAGTAAGCAGTTAACCAAATACACTTTG
>DAOUTI010000088.1 GCA_030626795.1 Flavobacteriaceae bacterium | reverse complement strand
TTGGTTTAGCTGGTTATTTTGGTGAAACACAAACCGATGACACTTCTATTGAAGCTTCAACAGTTGGTGTTTCAATGATAGGTTTTGATGCTAGATATATTTATAATTCACTAGAGTTAAGAGGGCAATATATTTATACCAGTTTATCTGACACAGGTGATTATAATGATTTAACAGGAAAAGATTTAGGTTCAAAAATGGATGGATTATATGGTGAAATAGCTTATGATTTTATGCCAATACTTAATAAGGAATCTGATAAAAAGTTAGTTTTATTTACACGATACGAAAAATTTAATACTCACAAACAAACAGAAGGGAATTTAGAGCCTAATAAGGCATATGATAGAAGCATTATTACTAGTGGTATAGATTATAAAATTGCGCCAGGTGTTGCAATAAAAGCAGATTACCAATGGTTAGATAATGCAGAGTCAAATAATAATTTAAATAACATATTTAATGCAGGTATAGGCATTATGTTTTAAAAAGATTATAAAGGTCTTTTAAAATGAATTTTGAAAGACCTTTTAAATGAGTAAAAAATGAAAAGAATATTTATATTATTTATAGCGATATCATTAAGCTTTTCGATTCCAAAAAATATGCTTAAAAAAATTGATAAAGAAGTTTTATTGGTTTTTAATATTGCATCATTTTCAAAAGAGATTATCATTATTGATAAAGATGTAAATTCTAGTTTAACTATACCATTTCAAAAAGATAATTTTTTCAAAATATTAGTTGATAAAGATCTTATTGGATACTTTTATTATGGAAAAGCACCAAGCAAAACAGACGAGTTTGATTTTTTAGTTATTTTTGATGATGATTTAATCATTAAAAAAATTAAAATTTTAGCTTATCGAGAAGATTATGGAATGGAAATTGGAAGTAAAAGGTGGTTAAAACAATTTAATAATTTATCTAAAGGAGATCAAGTTAAATATCAAAAGGATATCAAAGCAATTTCTGGAGCTACAATTTCGGCAAAATCTATGACAAAAGCCGTTAATGATTTATTACAGAGTTTAACAATCCTTCAAAATAAAAACAAATTATAAATGCAATTTCACGGTTTATTATCACAGTTCCCAAAAGAAGTTAAATTATTAATTACAGCATTTGTACTTACCTTAAGTATTGGTTTCTTTACAGGTATTAATTTTGTAAAAATAACTTCAACTTTTCAATCTAGTGGTATAGAATCTAATTATTTAGGTAATGAAAACGATGAGGAAGCAGAAATAATGCAGTTTAAAAAATCAGAAAAAGAAATACTTACTCTAATTCATAATCACATTTTATCCATGTCGATTATATTTTTGTTATTAGGAGGTATTTTGTCTCTAACTTCAATGAATATAAGGTTGAAAACTATTTTAATGTTTGAACCGTTTTTATCTATTGTATTAACATTTGGTGGTATTTATATTTTATGGAGTGGTGTGCTTTGGTTTAAATATATTATTATGCTCTCAGGTATGGCAATGGTTTTATCCTTTATTTTATCTGTTTTTTTTATTTTAAAAGAGACTATTTATTCTGCTAAAAAAGCTTAAAAAAGTATTTTAATATTCAATATAATATCGTAAATTTGCCCGCAATTAATTTCTAATTGCAAACTATGGCTACTTCAAAAATTCTACTAGAAGGACTTACTTACGATGATGTTTTATTAGTTCCGGCATATTCGGAAATTCTACCACGAGAAGTGAGTATCAAATCTAGATTCACAAAAAATATTTCAATAAATACACCTGTTATTTCTGCTGCTATGGATACCGTAACAGAATCCGCCATGGCAATTGCTATGGCTAGTGAAGGAGGTATAGGTATTTTGCATAAAAACATGACCATTGCACAACAAGCTGCTGAGGTTAAAAAAGTAAAAAGATCAGAATCAGGAATGATTATTGACCCCATTACACTTACCAAAGATAAAGATGTTGCTTATGCGAAATCCTTAATGCGAAAATATAAAATTGGCGGAATACCAGTGATAAATAATGAAGGTGAATTGATAGGTATTTTAACCAATAGAGATTTGCGTTTTGAAAATAAAAATGAGCGAGCTGTTGCCGAAGTGATGACTTCTAAAAACTTAATTACGGCCAAAGTAGGAACTTCATTAAAAGAAGCAGAAGAAATTCTGCAGCAGCATAAAATTGAAAAACTACCTGTTGTAAATGACGAAGGTAAATTGGTTGGTTTAATAACATATAGAGATATTATTAAGGTAAGTGAAAATCCTAATGCGAATAAAGACACTTTTGGTAGATTACGTGTGGCAGCTGCAATTGGAGTAACTGGAGATTCCATTGAAAGAGCAGAAGCTCTAATTAATGAAGGTGTTGATGCTTTGGTTATTGATACTGCTCATGGACACTCGAAAGGGGTTGCTATCCTATTGAAAAAAATCAAAAAAGACTTTCCAAATACAGATATTATTGTTGGTAATATTGCTACAGGCGATGCCGCTAAATTTTTAGTAGAAGCAGGAGCTGATGCTGTAAAAGTTGGTATTGGTCCAGGTTCAATTTGTACAACTCGTATTATTGCTGGAGTTGGTTTCCCACAGCTTTCGGCAATTATGGAGGTTGCTGAGGCAATTAAAGGCTCTGGAGTTCCTGTAATTGCAGATGGTGGTATTCGTTATACGGGAGATATTCCTAAAGCAATTGCAGCTGGAGCGGACACAGTTATGCTAGGTTCTTTACTAGCAGGAACAAAAGAATCACCTGGAGAAACCATTATTTTTGAAGGAAGAAAATTTAAATCTTACCGTGGTATGGGGTCTATTGAAGCAATGAAACAAGGTTCAAAAGATCGTTATTTTCAAGATGTTGAAGATGATGTTAAAAAATTGGTGCCAGAAGGGATTGTTGGGCGAGTACCTTATAAAGGTGAAGTTTTTGAGACCATGCTTCAATTTATTGGTGGTTTAAGAGCAGGTATGGGCTACTGTGGTAGTAAAGATATCGCTACACAAAAAGAAGCCAAATTTGTAAGAATTACTTCTTCAGGAATTTCTGAAAGCCACCCTCATAATGTGACGATTACTAAAGAAGCTCCAAACTATTCAAGAAGATAATTTGGGATTATAATAATATCTTCATTAGGATAAAAAAAACTCGAAGCTTTTAGCTTCGAGTTTTTTATCAATCCATTTGGTGTAGAAATTAATCTCTACGTCTTCTACCGCTATCTTTTCTTCTATCGCCTCCGCCACTAAAACTTCTGTCTCGGTTACTGCGATTTCTATCTCTGTCTCCACCACGATTATCGCTTCGGTTTCTATCGCCATCGCTGCTTCTTCGTTCGCCACCTCTATTTCTATCTCCACCACCAAAGCTTTTTTTACCTCTACTTCGTGTTTTTGGTTTTGTAGTGACTTCAACAATAATATTGCGATTGTTAAATTCAGCATTTTTAAAATTTTCAAGAACTTCATCTCTGAAATTTTTATCAATTTCAAAAAATGAAAAGCTTTTTAAAATTTCAATTTGACCAATTTCAGCATTTTTCTTACCTAAATTATCATTTATTACCCCAATTAATTTAGCCGGATTTAAATCGTCCATTTTACCGATGTTGATGTAAAATCTGGTAAATGAATCGTCGCTAGATCTTTCTTTATTTCGAGAATCATCTCCGTTAAGGTCTCTAGAGTTTTGATAATAAGATAAGAACTGGTTAAATTCAATAGAAACAAATCTTTTAATTAGTTCTTCTCTATCTAAGCCTTCAAGTTTTTTGTAAACATCGGGCATATAGTCTTTTATATCTTTTTCGTTAACATCAATATCATGCACTTTATCAATCAAACTATACAATTGTTTTTCACAAATTTCTTTCCCACCAGGAACTTGTTTGTGTTCAAATGTTTTATTTATTCTGCGTTCAATTGGACGTAATTTTCCTTTTTCTTTATTGGTTATTAAAGCAATTGAAATTCCTGTTTTACCTGCTCTACCAGTTCTACCACTTCTATGTGTGTAGTTTTCGGTTTGATCAGGTAATTTGTAATTGATAATATGCGTTAAACCAGTAACATCAAGTCCACGAGCTGCAACATCTGTTGCTACTAAAATTTGCAAATTTTTATTTCTAAATTTTTGCATAACCATATCACGTTGCGCTTGAGATAAATCTCCGTGTAATGCATCTGCATTATATCCATCAGCAATTAATTTTTCGGCAATATCTTTTGTTTCCCTACGTGTTCTGCAAAAAACAATGCTATAAATATCAGGGTTAATATCTGCAATACGCTTTAAAGCTTGGTATCGATTTCTATCTGAAACTAAATAATATTCATGAGTCACACTATCCGCACCAACATTTTTAGTTCCAGCTGATATTTCAACTGGTTTTGTCATGTAATTTTTTGCAATCGCTTCCACTTCTCTTGGAAAAGTAGCAGAAAAAAGTAGTGTTTGTTTTGTGTCTGGTGTAGCTTCTAAAACTTTGTCCAACTCATCTTTAAATCCCATGTTTAGCATTTCATCTGCTTCATCTAGAACTAGCCATTGCACATTTTTCAAATTTAAGCGACCTCGTTTAATTAGATCTACAGTTCTACCTGGAGTACCTACAACAATTTGAGAGCCTCTTTTTAACCCTTTTATTTGTTTGTCAATATCAGCTCCACCATAGACTGCTAATACATGAAAGTTTTTTATATTTTTTGAAAATTCTTCAATATTTCTTGCAATTTGAATTGCTAATTCTCTTGTAGGAGAAAGAATTATTGCTTGGGTATTTTTACTATTAACATCTATTTTTTCTAAAATAGGCAAACTAAATGCAGCTGTTTTACCTGTGCCTGTTTGAGCAAAAGCTTTTAAATCTGCTTTTGAGTTAATAATTTGTGGAATTGCAATTTCTTGAATAGGAGTAGGTTTTTCGTAACCTAATTCCTCAAGAGCACTTATTATGGCTTCGTTTAAGCCAAGATCTTTAAATATCGACATATATTTTAATTTGTAAAACTCTATTCTTTATGTAAAATATTGAATTACAAATAAATACAGCTTTTGTGATTTTGAGTTTGCAAAAGTACGCTTAATTTAGCGAAGTATACTATTTGTTATTGACTTTTAAGTTTTTTTAAATGCTTTTCAAAGGATTTGTTATTAAAAAATAAATAACCGTTTTGGATGTTTCCTTTATCATTAATAATAATAGTACGTGCCATATCGCCATCAAACCAAGTGTAGTATTCAGAAGATTTTAATATCTTGAACTGGTTATTTTTAGAAAGGTTTTTTGTTTTGATGAAATTATTCCAATCTGCATTATTTTTATTTCTTTCAATCCCAATAAATACGATATGTGGGTATTCTTTTTTTAGAACATTCAATTTTTTATATAGCATTTCTGCATTACCTAAATCTTTTGGCCAAAAATAGATAACGGTAGAATTATTTTTAGCAATAGTATTGATATTTATTTTCTCTCCTTTAAAATTGGAAGCAATTAATAAAGGGAGTGTGTCACCTTTTTTTAATTTTTCTTTTTGTTGAATTGATTTTTTTAATTCATTTTTAATTTGCTCATCTGAGCAATCTTTAAAAAAGCAATCTTTAATTTTGTTAAAATCCTTATCGGATAAATACACATCAGATAATGATTTCCACATACTATTTGCTAAAAGCTCATTTTTAAAGCTTTCAAGGTGTATTTTATCATTTACTACATGCATGTAATTTAATGCAATATTATTTTTTGAGGCATCATTATTATTCATTTCATAAGCCAAATTCCATAAGTAAGCATAAAGGTAAGGAGTATACGCCCAGTAATTTAAAAGAGATTCATCATTTAAATCAACGGAGCTTCTGTAATTATAAAAATCGTTACTTAAAGTTGGTAATTTTTTTAATTTGAGAGCTCTTTTATGATTGTATGCATAACGTTCTTTAATAAAATAATAAGGGTAATAAATACCAGCTTTTGCTAACTTATCAAAAAACTCAGAAGGAGTTTCTTCCATGCCTTCTATAAATTGATTGTAGTTGTCTAACTCACCTTGAATGCCTTTTGTTACAATTGCAGAAAATTCAGCTTCATCTAATCTATAATTATACTTGAAGTTTTTTTCATTTTTTTCTTGCTTTAACCATAGACTAATTAAGTAATTATTTTCAGCACTTCCTTTACCACTAAAAATAAGTGATTCGTCAAAGTCCCAAGTGTTTAAATAAATAAGTAAACTATCTTGAGGTTCTAAATATAAATATTGAAACTCTGGACCATGTTTAAAACTATACAATCCAGTTTTGATAGAGTCTAATTGAAAAGAAAATCTATTTTCTTTGTTTAATTTTGCAGAATCAATAACTTTTTCATCCTTACTAAAATAAACATATTCCCCTTGAGGGTTTTTAATTTTACCGCCAAAAAAGGTAATATCAGTATTCTTATTGGTATTACATCCTACAAAAAGGAATAAAATACCAATTAATGTTAAAGAATTTATCGGAAAGAAAGAGTAATTTTTTTTCAAACAATTTAATTTAAACATGATAAACAAATGTAGACATATACCTTGATTGGCATTGTTAATGAGTTGTTAAAAGTTGTTTATAGAAAGGTTAAAGTAATTGCTTAACTTATTGAATATAGTATTTGTTTTAACTTTAAATATAGATTACCCGTTGTGCATTAATAAAGTGATAGAATAAATACTCTGCTTTGATTTAGTGCAAGATCTCCACACACTATCTAAAACAATTTTTTCATTTGTTCGACTGCTTTACTGATTGCTAATCTCATATCATTTTCTTTGGTCCACCCTAAACCATGTGCACCTCTGAAAGATACTATTGGTTTTCCAGTTATATAATCGGTGAAATTGATGCTCAAAACAGATTCATCTTCACTCTGGGATGCTGAAAATCGTAGAAGTAAAAGTTCTTGTTTTTGACTATAAGATAAAGATTCTATTTGTTTATCACCAATAACTTGCAATCTGGTTGAAGATAGAGTGTCATAAATTTCTATCTCAATATTCATTAATGCAGCAGCTCCACTATAATTCATTACATTAGTAATTGTGGCATAATTATATTTTTCAAGGTTAGCCGAACTTGAAACTACTGTTTTGGTTGTAGTGCATGCTACAACCAAAATAAAAAATATAATTAGTGAAGAAATTGATGTTATTTTTTTTATTTAGATTAAGTTTTTTATGACTGTAGGTGCTTTTAATGGAGCACAACTATTTATCAATACTTACAATGATAATTGTTAAAATTCTAATTGTTTTCATACCTATAAGTTGGTCTTAATTTAACTCTCTTTTTTTGGTTAGCGATACCGTTAGTTATGATACGTGATTTAAATTTTAAATTTACTAATATGTTTATTAGCTGCTACCATCATCAATTTTAGCACTATTTGCCAAATGCACATTGCTGGTATTAATTATTTAATACCTTCTCTTTCCTTTTTTGAAAATCATTTTCGGTAATTATTCCTTTTTCTTTAAGGTCGTTTAATTTTATCAATTCTTCATAAATATCAATCCCACCTGAAGGTTTTTGTCCATCTACAGCATTAGCTAAACTTTGAGCCTGCTCTTTTATTTGTTCTTGTTTATATCGTTCCTGATATTGAGTAATTGTGTCTTTTAAAACCTTTGGTCTTTCAACCATTTTATGTATTGTAGAACCAGATTCAGCTGCTGATTGAATTTGAACATGTCCATAATTAAACATTCGTCCTAAGAGTGGTTGTCTATATGAAATATTATTTATCTTGTCTAATGGTGTTTCTTTAGAATTATTTGAAAATACGCCATATTCATCTATTATTCTTAAATTAGTCACTGCCCATAAATTAGTATTTCTATCTAATATCCTGTAGATAAACCAAACAACTGTAAGCCCTAATCCAATAAGTAAAAAGTTTCCAAATTCAGAATTGGAACCAGCCATAGCTATAATTAACAAAATTAATGTCCATAGAATTGGTTTTAAAAGTACAAACCAATGTTTTCTAATTGTTAAAATTACTTTTTCATTTTTTTTTAATTGTGTTTTCATGGCAACTCCCTATTTAATTATTGTATTCAATTTTTTTTCCAAAGAAAAATTTAACCCAAAATTAATTGAATAAGCAATATCTCCTTGATAATTGCCCTCAAATGGTATTATATAGCCAACAGTTCCACCCAAACTAAGCCCAAATAGATTACTTAGCTGATATTGATAGCCAAGCTTTGCCCCTGGAACTACACTAAAAACAGTATCATAATCAAAATAATAATCACCATCCTCATAATAATAATCGAAAGCACCTAAAGCCAATGTTGGTCCAACATAGAAACCTTTTGCACTACCTGAAACATAATATTTTATATTTAATCCAGTTGTTAGACCTACGTATTCACCTTCATTCATATGCAAGTTTATAGGTATCTCATAACCAATTTTTCCACTCTCATTTAATCTTTCATATGAAATACTTAATGGGCCATTATACATATAAACTAAAACATCTAAATTTATACGGTTTCTTTTAAATTCAATGGTTTTTTCTTTAAATATATCACTCTCACCATTTTCGTATTCAACCATATGTATGTCTTTTTTTGGAATTGTAAATACTGGGCCATTCTGATTAGAGATTTTTTTGTACTTTAGATTATCAATATTCACTTCTATAATTTTTGCTTCTATTTTATCGCCTGATTTTAAGAATATTTTGTCTTGAGCATTGATATTTTTTGAAATCAATACTGTTACGATTACTATAAAGATGTAAGCTTTTTTTCTCATAACCCTCTAATTTTATTTTTGTTTAACTATTGATTTTATTTTTTAATTATTTCCTCAACCAATTTAGATTCACTTATATTTAAAGCTTTCCCTTTTAATGAAGTTAATACCTTGGTGAGTCTTTTACTATCTTCAATTGACACTATCTCGGCAGTAAAATCTATCTGGTTTAAGAGTGTTTTTAAACATCTAACCGTTTCTATTTTTCTGTATTCATTATTAATTTTGTACTTAGCTTCTAACTCTATTTTTGAAAGTCTTTCTATAATCATTTTTTATTTATTTAATGATCTCAACCCATCGAATTCTACTTCATTAAATCTTTGATTAGTATTTTTTTATCCCCTCATTATTACTAATCATCATTAATCCGACGTGATTGAGATTTCCTTAACTTGACCTTGTCTAAATAGTGTCTAATCTATTGTTCAGTAAATCAATTCAGGATGTTGTTGCTGTTGTTTAAAAATTAATTCTCAACAAATGTATACTACATGCATAGAAAGTAATACGACACTTTATGTCCGATATTCAATTTATAACAAAACTTTTTTAGTAATTTTACATTACCATTCGAGCCTTTATGAAAAAATACACTTCCTTAGGTAAGCTTTTAATTGACTATCGTAAAATCAATAAAATTTCTCAATCTGATTTTGCAGCTAATTTAAATGTTGATGTTAGAACAATTCAAAGATGGGAGAAGAATATAACACTTGTTAAGCCGAATAAAGAAATTGTTTTGGTGCAAGAAACACTTTTACCCCATCAACTAATTAGAAATTTGAACGCAATTAATTCAATTCCTACTTTTTATGATTTTAGTATCAGAAAATATGCATTGACTAAACTGACCAATTCCTTCCCTGAAGCTTCCTGGTTTAAAGCTCTTATGAATAGTGCAACCAAAAGAGTTAGAACCATTGATTATGAGAAGGATATTGATTACATTATTAAACAGATGCAATTTCATAAACCTATTTCTAAAGATATTGCAAATGTTATTAGAGAATCCATCAAACTGCTTCCAGAAATGAACTTAATAATTGAAGATGATTCAGGTTCTTATTCAGGACACAGTTTGGTCTTTCCCTTAAGCCTATCTGCTTATAAAAAAATAAAAGAAAGAAAGTTCTCAGATAATGGATTAAATGTTACCGATCTGGTAAATTATAAAACTCAAAATAAACCCATTTTCTTTGGGTTTGATATTACTGCAGATTGTAATGATAATATCTATTATATCGCAAATCAATTATTCCGTTTTGTACGTGATCTATCCAATCAAAATTATTTATTTTGTTCTATACCGTTAAGACATGATAATTTTGAAATTAATAAACAAATGGGTTTAAAGATTATATGGGAAGATAAAAAAGAGAAAAATAAATTTGGATTGGAGATTGCTCCTCGTTTTCAAGAAGGGAATTTTAAAGAGTTTTTATCTTTATAGGAAATTTGATTAATAAACAAAAGTATACATTTGCAAAAAAAATAATGCTAATTATATAAATTTTAAGGTAATAATAGTATCGTAAAGAAGTATAAAAAACACTGTTAATTGTATGATTTTTAGTGTTTTTTTATTTTTTTAAGACAATATAGTAAAGATTAACATTTTTTTCACTATTATTGTCGATTGTAACC
>DAOUTI010000182.1 GCA_030626795.1 Flavobacteriaceae bacterium | reverse complement strand
GTGGCGTAATTGGTTTAGAATTAGGCTCGGTTTATAAACGCTTGGGAGCGGACGTTTCTGTAATTGAATTTATGCCAAAAATTATTCCAACCATGGATGGTATGCTACAAAAAGAATTACAAAAATCACTTAAAAAACAAGGCATTAAATTTTATACAAGTCATAAAGTTTCTTCTATAAAAACTTCATCAAAAGAAGTAATTATTATCGCAGATGATAAAAAAGGAAACCCTGTTGAATTCAAAGGAGATTACTGCTTGGTTTCTGTAGGAAGAAAACCTTTTACAAATGGCTTGGCTGTAGAAAATGCCGGAGTAGAAATTAACGAACGTGGACAAATTAAAACCAACCAACATTTACAAACTACAGCAAGTAATATTTACGCTATTGGCGATGTAATTACTGGAGCCATGTTGGCACATAAAGCAGAAGAAGAAGGTACTTTGGTTGCTGAAATTATTGCAGGTCAAAAACCGCATATCAATTACAATTTAATACCTGGGGTTGTTTATACTTGGCCAGAGGTTGCTGCAGTTGGTCAAACAGAAGAACAATTAAAAGAAGCTGGTATAGACTATAAAGTAGGAAGTTTTCCGATGAGAGCTTTAGGTAGAGCAAGAGCAAGTATGGATATTGAAGGGCAGGTAAAAGTTTTGGCTGATGCAAAAACTGACGAAATTCTTGGAGTTCATATGATTGGTGCTCGAGCTGCAGATATGATAGCCGAAGCAGTTGTTGCCATGGAGTTTAGAGCTTCAAGCGAAGATGTTGCACGCATGAGTCATGCGCATCCAACTTTTACTGAAGCCATTAAAGAAGCGTGTTTGGCGGTTGATGGCAGAGCAATTCATGCATAGTAAATATTTTAAGTATATCATAAAAGGTTTTTATTATTAAATTATAAGAACCTTTTTTTGATTTATTAGTATTTAGAAACTACAATTCATTGAGAAAAACTACTTCCATAAAGATAAAAGACATCTCACAAAGCAAAGAAAATTTACTTTCTTGGGCACAGCAATTTGAAGTTTTTTCTTGGATGGATAGCAATAATTATAATCTAAAGCATACTTCATATGATGCTGTTTTAGCTATTGACGTTCAAAGTTTTCTTACTTGTGATTGCAAAAATGCATTTGATAAACTTCAAGATTTTCAATCAAATATCAAAGATTATATTTTTGGTTACTTGGCTTATGATCTAAAAAATGACTTAGAGAATTTAAGATCAAAAAATTATGATGGATTAGGTTTTTCTGATTTATATTTTTTTCAGCCTAAAAAAATATTTTTCTTAAAAGGTAACCTTTTAGAAGTTCAATATTTAGAAGCGTATGAAAATGAGATTGAAAATGATTTAGAAGATATTCAAAATAATAATGAAGCTATAAAACAAGTTCAAAACCCCATTAAAATAAAACAAAGAATTTCAAAAACTGAATATGCTAAAAAGCTAAAAAATATTTTAAATCACATCCACCGAGGTGATATTTATGAGGTTAATTTTTGTCAGGAATTTTATGCGGAAAATGCTAAAATAAACCCCTTAACTGTTTATCAAAAATTAAATGAAATATCTAGTCCACCTTTTGCAACTTTTTTAAAAATAAGAGATCATTTTTTACTTTCGGCTTCTCCCGAAAGGTTTGTAAAAAAAGAAAATACTAAAATCATATCTCAGCCCATAAAAGGAACTGCCAAAAGATTAGAAAACAAAAAGGAAGATACCGAGATTGCAAAACAACTTTTCAATGACCCAAAAGAGCGATCTGAAAATATTATGATTGTTGACTTGGTGCGTAACGATCTTTCAAAAACAGCAATCAAAGGAAGTGTAAAAGTAGAAGAATTATGTAAAGTTTATTCGTTCAAACAGGTGCATCAACTAATTTCTACAGTAGTCTCGAAAGTAGAGAAAGATACCAATCCTGTTGAAATTATTAAAAGTATTTTCCCGATGGGGAGCATGACTGGTGCTCCAAAAATATCAGCAATGAAAATAATAGAAGAACAAGAAGAAACAAAACGTGGACTTTATTCGGGTGCAATTGGTTATTTTACTCCAAATAATGACTTTGACTTTAATGTAGTAATTCGAAGCATTTTGTTTAATCAAAGTAAAGAATATATTTCATTTACTGTTGGCGGAGCTATTACTTCTAAATCAATCATTGCAAATGAATATGAAGAATGTATGATAAAAGCTGAGGCTATGAAAAAGGCATTACAAGCATAAAACAATTTAGTCAAACATCTTTTTAATTCTATTTTTACGCATCATTAACATAGGAAACGAAACTCCAATAGTTAAGGATATTAAAATAAAAAACATGGTAAATCCATTGGTAAACATCGTATCCATCAACGTTATTCTTTTTGCCATATCTGTTTCCATAAAAGTAAATTTCATAACAGACAAAACTGTTTCATAAGCAAAATAGCCTGGTATCATTGGTATTACTGCTGGAATTGAAAAAACAACTGGTGGCTGGTGAATTTTATGAGCCAGTGGCATACTTAAGACTCCAACAAATAGTGCTGCAATTAAACTTGCTAAAATAATATCAATAGATAATTTTAATAAAACAAATTTTATAAAACCCGCTGTAAATCCCAAAACAAAAACAGTAAAAATTGCTTTTTTAGGTATATTAAACAAAATACCAAATCCAACTGCTGCTATGCCCGACCAAACTGCTACTTCCAAAATATTTAAAACTAAATTTACCATCTTAAGTCAATTGAAAAATTATCATTGCCGTGAAAAGTCCTAATGCAATTGCTAAAACAGTCATCAATCCAGTAGTAAACCTAACCATCCCATTCAATACATTATTATCAAATAAATCAGTAAATGAATTAATCAATGCTACTCCGGGTACTAAAAATAATATAGAAGTTGCTAATGCTGAGTGTGGGTGATTTCCTATTTGAAATATAATACCTAATGACGCTAAAGCGGAAGCAAAAAATGAACCTAAAAAAGTACGGATATATACATTATATTTAAATTTATGTGTTGTTTGCACTATAAATAACCCTAAAAAAGTACTCACAAATGCCACTAACATATTTAGATAATCGCCTCCAAAAATATTACAAAAACCAGCACCTGAAAAACTCACAGCAATTAAAACCAAAATTTTTGGATACCTTTTTCTATTTTTAATTTTTGAAATTTCATTTTCAATTGTAACCATATCCCAACCTTCATCAATTGATTTCCAACTCGCTTTACTAAGTAATGAAATCGTTTCAAAATTTATAAAATATGGCGGAATATTTTGCACCCTTGTGCAACTTTCAGAGGTCTTCTCATCAATTAAAGTCATTACTATCGTTTTATGACTAACCATGCTAAAAGCCTTGCACTTTAAAACCGATGCAAATCGGGTAATACTTAAATTGGCTCTATTGGTATTAGCACCAGAAGCCATCAACATGGATGATATTTCTAAAAGTAAATTGGTTGTTTTTTCTAATTGTAATTGAGAATTATCCATCAATTTTTATTTGTAATAATTGTTACAAAAGTAAAACATTTAAAAAATTGATTATATGATTTTTGTTAAGGTTTTAAAAAAATATAATGTATTTACTCTCTACTTCTTACACATTAAATGAGTTTATTTATTTAAAAGCTTTTCTCATTTTTGCCGTAATCTCTTCCAAAGCCAAATTACCAACACTGCCTAAATGGGTATGATTTATATTTTTGTTGGGTTTAAAGTCTCCTTTTTCAATATTACTTCCAACAATTTTATAAGCATCTCTAAATGGGGTTCCCTTTTGAACCAATTCATTCACCTCTTCTACACTAAACAAATAATCATATTTATTATCCTCTAATATGTTTTTATTTACTTGAATATTTTGCAGTGAATAGGTAAACATTTCTAAACATGATTTTAAAGTTTGAATCGCTGGTAACAAACCTTCTTTTAACAATTGTAAATCTCTATGATAACCACTTGGCAAATTATTAGAAATCATGGTCAGCTCAAAAGGTAAAGCCTGAATTTTATTACATTTTCCTCTAATTAACTCAAAAACATCTGGATTTTTTTTATGAGGCATAATACTCGAACCTGTTGTTAATTCATCTGGAAAGGAAACAAAACCAAAATTCTGACTCATATACAAACAAATATCGTACGCAAATTTTGATAAAGTTCCGGCAACAGAACTCATTGCAAAAGCCACTGATTTTTCAGTTTTTCCTCTACTCATTTGTGCAGCAACCGAATTGTATTTTAAAGTTTCAAAACCCATCGACTTGGTAGTATCTGCCCTATCAATTGGAAAAGAGCTACCATAACCTGCAGCCGAACCCAGCGGATTTTGATCCACCACCTTATAAGCAGCATTTAAAAAATAAACATCATCAATCAAACTTTCGGCATAAGCAGAAAACCACATTCCAAAAGAAGAAGGCATAGCAATTTGTAAGTGCGTATAACCGGGTAAAAGTACTTTTTTATGTTTTTTTGACAAATCAATCAACAGATTAAAAAGTTCTTTTACTTGACTTTTTATTTCTTTTAATTCATCTTTTAAATACAAATGGACATCAACCAATACTTGATCGTTTCTTGATCTTGCTGTATGAATTTTTTTACCTGTGTCTCCAAGTTTTTCGGTTAACAAAAGTTCTACTTTAGAATGTACATCTTCAAAAGAATCTTCAATAGTAAATTCTCCCTTATTTATACTTTCTAAAATATTATTGAGTTCAATCTCTACAGAATCGATTTCTTCTTTGCTCAGTAAACCAATTTTATGTAACATTTTGGCATGAGCCAATGATCCAATTACATCATATTTTGCT
>DAOUTI010000049.1 GCA_030626795.1 Flavobacteriaceae bacterium | reverse complement strand
CCAGAAGCTGTAGCAGTTACATAAGGTAAATTAATTTCCGTTTGTGTACTTGAAGATAATTCAATCTTCGCTTTTTCTGAAGCTTCTTTTAATCTTTGTAAAGCCATTGGGTCTTTCCGTAAATCAATACTCTCTTCTTTTTTAAATTCTTCTGCCAACCAATCAATAATTACTTGGTCAAAATCATCACCACCTAAATGTGTATCTCCATTGGTTGAAAGTACTTCAAAAACACCATCTCCAATTTCTAAGATTGAGATATCAAATGTACCTCCACCTAAATCATAAACTGCTATTTTTTTATCTTCACCTGCCTTATCTAAACCATAAGCCAAAGCTGCGGCTGTTGGTTCGTTAATGATACGGCTAACTTTTAAACCTGCAATTTCAGCAGCTTCTTTAGTGGCTTGACGTTGTGCATCATTAAAATATGCTGGCACAGTTACAACTGCTTCTTTTACATCATGCCCTAAATAATCTTCAGCAGTTTTTTTCATTTTTTGTAAAACCATTGCCGAGATTTCTTGAGGCGTATATAATTTACCGTCAATATCAACTCTAGGTGTATCATTATCACCTTTTACAACTTTATAAGGTACTCTTTCTGCTTCCATTTTAGATTCAGAAAATTTATTACCCATAAATCTTTTGATAGAATATATCGTTTTAGTTGGGTTAGTAACTGCCTGACGTTTTGCAGGGTCACCAACTTTTCTTTCGCCTCCTTCTACAAAGGCAACAATTGAAGGTGTTGTTCTTTTACCTTCTGCATTAGGTATTACTACTGGCTCATTTCCTTCCATTACAGAAACACATGAGTTGGTTGTTCCTAAATCTATTCCTATTATTTTACTCATAATTTTATATTTTAAATTTTAGTCTTTTTATTTTTGTTTAACGATTCTGTATAGTCAATCTTTATGCCATTCGCTATTATATTGTTTTTTGGCAGAATTTATCGTTTTATAATGACATACTGACAGTGTTAATGGTTGTTGTAAAATAAATTATATTTTTATACAGCTCTTTAAAAAAGAGAATTTTTATTCAAACTTTGTTATTTTGTAATTCCCTTTTAAAATGTATTTTTGAAAACTAAATTGCTATCCATGAAATATTGCAAACCGCTCTTGTCAATTTTATTCTTTTTATTAATAACTACTTATTCGGTTTCGCAAGAAAATAAAAATCATGAATTTAGAGGTGTTTGGATTGCAACTGTTGAAAATATTGATTGGCCTAGTTCAAAAAATTTAAGTACCGATCAACAACAAAAAGAAATTCTAAAACTTTTAGACTTATTCAAAAGTTTAAATTTTAATGCCATCATTTTTCAAATTCGCCCTTCGGCAGATGCTTTTTACAATTCAAAATACGAACCATGGTCGGCTTATTTAACTGGCACAAATGATAAAAAACCTACACCATATTATGACCCTTTGGCTTTTATTATTAATGAAACGCATAAACGAGGTATGGAATTTCATGCTTGGTTAAATCCATACAGAGCAGTAGTTAATTATACGGAGTTTCAATCCAACCCATTTCGATTGACTTATGAAAAGCCAGAATGGTTTATCAATTATGGTAAAAATAAATATTTTAATCCGGGTTTACCCGAAGTAAGAAAGTACACCAATAAAATTGTTGCTGATATTGTTCAAAACTATGATATAGATGCCATTCATTTTGATGACTATTTTTATCCATATAAAATTAAAGACCTACCGTTTCCGGATGAAGATGCTTTTAAAGAATTTGGTGGTGATTTTTATCCAAATAACTTAGACAACTGGCGAAGAAACAATGTTAATATAATTATTGAAGAATTACACACTACAATTAAAACAATTAAACCATGGGTGCAATTTGGTATAAGTCCGTTTGGAGTTTGGAGAAATATAAGTGATGACCCCAAAGGTTCTGACACCAAAGCAGGACAAACCAATTATGATGATTTGTATGCCGATATTTTATTATGGTTAGAAAATGATTGGTTAGATTATGTTTTACCTCAAGCCTACTGGCATATTGGACATAAAAAAGCAGACTATGATAAAATTGTACATTGGTGGGCTAATAATAATTTTAATACCAATTTATATATTGGTCTTGGCTCTTATCGATTAAACGGGAAAAAAGATCATAGAGCATGGAAAAAAAATAATCCAACAGAAATTGAAAAACAATTAAATTTAAATAAAAGCATCTCTCAAGTTCAAGGATCCGTATTTTTCAGTGCCAAAACATTTGTAAAAAATCCTTTCGGAATTAATGAAACTCTAAAAAACAACTATTATCAAAATCCAATACTTCCACCTACTACCAATCACACACACAAATATATTCCCGAGCCTGTTTACAATATTAAAATTACCAAACAAAAAAATAAAAAATATAAATTATCATGGGAATCAATTCCTGAAAATACAGAAAAAGAAGCTGTAAAATTTCTAGTTTATCAATTTGGTAAAGATGAAAAAGTAAATACTAAAAGTAAATCTAATGTAATTGCTTTAACAGGAGAAAAACACATTATTTTACACAAAAAAGATTTACCAAAAGGAGCTGTTTTTATTATTCAGGCTGTAAATAGAAATAA
Organism: Flavobacteriaceae bacterium; assembly: GCA_030626795.1. Taxonomy (GTDB): domain Bacteria; phylum Bacteroidota; class Bacteroidia; order Flavobacteriales; family Flavobacteriaceae; genus Lutimonas. The sequence goes on along the minus strand of DAOUTI010000049.1, from coordinate 12,617 downwards.
CAATATTAGCAACCCTACCTATTATAGAAAATAATACCTTAATCAATTCTTCATTCCCTATTTTTGACACCAAATTACAATAAATGTCAAGTATTAGTATTTTTGATATGCTTAAAATTGGTGTAGGTCCATCGAGTTCTCATACACTTGGCCCTTGGCGTGCAGCTGAGCAATGGATTCACGAATTAAAAGATGCCCATATTTTTAATAATTGTATTCATATTAAAGTAGATTTATTCGGGTCTCTATCACTAACCGGAAAAGGTCATGCTACTGATATTGCAATAATTTTAGGTCTTACAGGTGCAGACCCAGTAACTTTTGACCCTGATAATATTGACGCTACTATCGAGTTGATAAAAACCTTTAATAGAATTAATTTCAATAATGAATTTTCTCTAGATTTTAATCCTGAAAAGGATATTGTTTTTCATAAAGAGTTTTTAGACTTTCATCCTAACGGAATCACTTTTACTGCAAAATTAAATAATGGCGGTACACAAACAAGTACGTTTTACTCTATTGGCGGGGGCTTTGTTATTAAAGAAAATCAAGAGCCAAATAATATTGAAACTATTCAATTGCCCTACCCTATTCAGTCTTCAAAAGATTTACTAAAACATTGTGCTCAAGAAAATGCTACTATTTCTGAAATTGTGTTACGTAACGAAAAGACTTGGAAAACAGAAGAACAAATTGATGCCGACATAAAATTAATCTGGGAAACTATGCTAAATGCCATGTTTCAAGGCTGTCATCAACAAGGAGTTTTACCTGGCGGATTAAATGTAAAAAGGAGAGCATTCGAAATTCATAAAAAATTAATTGGTTCGGCAAATTGCTGCGATACAAAAAACTGGGTTAAATCAATTAGAAATACCGAAGTTAAATTTAGACAAATATTAAAATGGGTATCCTGTTTTGCTTTAAGTGTAAACGAAGTTAACGCATCTTTAGGAAGAATTGTAACCGCTCCAACCAATGGTAGCGCAGGAGTTATTCCTGCTGTTTTGATGTATTATTTGGTTATTGAAAATCATGATGCCGACTTTAATCACATCAAAAAATTCTTATTAGTCGCTGGTGAAATAGGTTGTATCTTTAAAAAGAATGCAACAATATCAGCCGCTATGGGTGGCTGTCAAGCAGAAATTGGAGTTTCTTCGGCTATGGCCGCTGGTGCCTTAACGGAATTATTAGGTGGTACACCTCAACAAGTTACTATCGCTGCAGAAATCGCCATGGAACATCACTTGGGTTTAACCTGCGACCCAATAGGAGGCTTGGTTCAAATACCTTGTATTGAAAGAAATTCTATGGGTGCAATCAAAGCAATTCATGCTGCAGAATTGGCTTTAGAAACAAATCCTGATTCTGTAAAAGTAACTTTAGATGAGGTTATAAAAACCATGTGGGAAACTGCCAAAGATATGAACCATAAATACAAAGAAACTTCTGAAGGTGGTTTAGCAATTGCTGTAAGTTTAGCTAATTGTTAAAAAAATATTGGTTTTCGCAAAGACGCACTAAATAACTTAATCTTCTATCTCAATATTATATTTTTCTAACAAACCTTTGATTCCTTGTATAGAAAATTTGGCCTTTTCTATTTGATTTTTTTCTAAATCTATATTGTAATTAATAGCTGTTCTGAAATCAACTTTTTCAATATTTGTGTTTTCAAAAATTGAACCTGTTAAATCACAATTATTAAATGAAATACCTTTTAAATTGGCTTCGGTAAAATCTACTTCGTGAAGATTGCAATCTGTAAACTTCATTCTTGTCAAGTCTAACTGATAAAAAGAAGATAAATTTAAAATACATGCTTCAAAATTTATTTCAAAAAAATATTTATTACAGCTTTCAAAACGCAAACCTAAAAGCTTGCAATTTTTAAAATGAGTTTCTCTAAACATGGTATTGTACAGCTTTGCCATACTCAAATTACAATCTTCAAACTCGCACTCAATAAAACTGATCTCTGTTAAATCAACATCAGAAAAAGTGCAATTAATAAAAGTGCAATATTCGTAATCACCTATTTCTAAATGTTTTTTTGAAAAATCTACACCGTTAAATTCTTGGCCATCTACAAACGCTCTATTCATTATTTAACGTGTAAAAACCAATTCGTTACCTGAAGATAAATTTGCATCAAAAGCATAGTCACCATAATTAAATCCTTTCAAATCTTCCCTATTTTCAATATCATTGTCAATAATATAACGCACCATCATACCTCTAGCCTTTTTAGCAAAAAAACTAATTATTTTTAATTTACCATTTTTGTAATCTTTAAAAATAGGTGTAACCACAGGTACTTTTAATAATTTTGGCTTTATCACTTTAAAATACTCATTACTAGCCAAGTTCACAAAAACCTCCTCATTTTTTAATTCATTATTTAATGCTTCTGTTATTGTGTTTCCCCATATTTGATACAGGTTATCTTTTCTACCCACTTTCAATTTTGTACCCATTTCTAAACGATAAGCTTGCATCAAATCTAATGGTTTTAAAAGTCCATATTGCCCTGATAAAATTCTCAATTTATTTTGCAATTGGTCTATTTTTTCTGAAGGAATTGTATAAGTATCTAGTCCTAAATATACATCTCCTTTAAAAGCATAAACTGCCTGACGCGCATTTTTTGTTGTAAAAGGCAAGTGCCAATCTTGATTTCTTTGCCAATTTAATTCACCTAATTTTTCAGAAATAGACATCAATTTAGAAAGCTGTTTGGGGCTTTTCTTTTTTAAAACGATATTTAATTTTTCTGCCTGGTCTATAAATTGAGGTGCTGTATATTTATCAGTTGGTACAAGCGAATCAAAGTCTAATGATTTTGCAGGTGATATTACTATTTTCATTATTTGTTGTTAGTTTCAAGTTGTTGGTTAATGGTACTAAAATATTTGTAAAGATACAAAATCAAAAAAAGTATTCGCAAATCACTTTTGCGAATTTGTTTTCTATCAATTAACTTCGCAATAATTAAAACTAATTTCGGTACTACTTAAAATCAAATGAATAAAATAAAGAAGATTCTAATAGGCATTATAAAGTTTTTCTTTATAAGTTGGCTCCTAGTAGTTGTTATAACCTTAATAGTACCCTACTTTGGTAGTTCTTGTAAAGACAATTTTAATCTTAAAAAGTTTGATGTAATTATTGTACTAGGAAGCCCTGCAACAGACGATTGTAAACCAGGATCTATAATGAAAGATCGAGTTGAAAAAGGAATTGAATTATTCAAATTAGGATTTGCAAAAAAAATACTATTTACTGGAAGTTCAGTTCAAAATAATTGTACAGAAGCTGAAGTAATGGCAGCTTATGCAATTTCAAAAGGTATCTCTAAAACAAATATTTTAAAAGAAACGCGAGCAGAAAACACCTTTCAAAATGCTTTTTACTCTACTGCACAAATGAAGAAACACAATTTTGCATCGGCTGCAATTGTAACCTCTGAACCTCATATAAAAAGATCATGTGCTGTTTTTTCTAAATTTGATATTGATTACTCCATGTTTCCTTCCAATAACCCAAAGAATATCTCTAAGCTTCAGCTCTTATTTTGGAAGTTTGGTGAACGAATGATTTTGACACACCATATCATTTTTGGATATCCAAAATAAGAATATAGTTTGTTTTTTATTCCAATTTCTATTAAATTAGCTTATCAACCGATATCGTTAATTAAAACGTAATTATACAGCAGTATTGAAAATTATATTAATTGGTACAATACAGAAAGATTACGCTCTTCTTTAGGATACCTCTCTCCTTTAGAAATGGAAGTCAAATTAAGAGGTTTTATTAAAATAGCGGCTTAGAAAAAATAGTCACAAATTTACTAGGTAGTCCAGACTTTCTGTCAACAAAAATTGATCTGATTTAATTGGAAATACTTTTGGTCATGAATAATTTAAATTATATGTTTATACCTTAAACTAACCGAATCAAAAACTATTAAAAATGAAGTTATGTAACCTCAAACTATTTTTATTTAGCCTATGCTTAATTATTTCATTGGCATTTTCTAATAAAATAGAAGCCCAAGAGATAAAAAATACTCATTTCGTTGCCGGTTTAACAGCATACAAAACTAACAATTTTCCACTCGCTTTTGATGAGTTTTTGGCTGCTGCCAAGCTTGGGCATCCAGACTCCCAATTTAATATTGGTTTAATGTATGAAAATGGGATTGGAGTTGCAAAAGATGAGAAAAAAGCCGTGTTGTGGTATGACAAAGCAGCTGAGCAAGGCTTATCTAACGCGCAATTTAATTTAGCCGTATTGTATGAAAATGGTCGAGGTACCAAGGTTGATTATACAAAGGCAAGGGAATGGTATAGAAAAGCATCGGCTAAAGGAGATGCTTTGGCTGTTGGTAATTTAGGAATGTTATATATTCGTGGCCAGGGAGTAAAACAAGACAAAATAGTTGGTATTGCATTATTACTGATATCGGCCACCAATGATGTGACTACTCAAAATAATGCAAGGAGAAATATTGCAAGCACAAGAGGTTTATCAACAGAAATGATTGCAGAGGCTCAAAAACTTTCAGATAAATTGAGTAGTGCAAATAACTTAATTGTTCCGTTGGATACATACTTGAAAAGTAAAAGCGAAAAATAAATATCTTAGAACCCAAAGAAAACATCTAAGTTTCATCGCTTATTTTGGAAGTTTGGTGAACGAATGATTTTTACACACCATATCATTTTTGGATATCCTGAATAAGAATTTAGCTTGTTTCTTAATCAAATTTCTACTAAATTCGCTTATCAACCGATATCGTTAATTAAAACGTAACGACATTTACTCATTGCTAGTAGTTGCAGGTAAAAATGAAATATGAATAAAAAGACGGCATTGGTTCTTATAATTTTTAGTTTTATTTTAATCATTCTGAATATTTTCAAAACGGATTACCATTCCATCGGATTTTGGTTACGAGTTTCTTCAAGTATCTTATTAATAATAGGTATGTATTTGACTATCCGAAATCGAAAAAAAGAAATTTAACCCCTATAAATTGACTATGAAAGATTACATAAAAGAATTAAATAAAGCCCAAGTCGCAGGAATAATTATAGCTACTATTGCAATAGTATTTGCTCTGGTTAATGAAATTAATACTTTAGACACAATTGCTGGGGTTGTTACCGCGATTGGAGTATCACTTCTAATTTTGGGAAAGAGTAGTTAAAAAAAAAAACGAATTAAAAATTGAATAACTAAAACATAATAATAATAAATAAGAAATAATATCATGGCAAAAGGTAAAGACTCAAGGAGAAACGTTAAAAAAGAAGCTACTAAAACTCCAAAAGAAAAAAAAGCAGAAAAGAGACTAAAGAAATCTAAATAGATTAATTGCAACTTAACTAAAAATCAATGTAAGCTGCAAATCATAGCGGATTTGAAAATTAAAACAGATAGATTTTTAGTACTAGGTTATAAAGCTACAAATTACAATACCACAAATAAATAATTACTTTTTTAAGTAAAATAAAATGTTTCTAAAATAGAAAAATACTAATTTTAAACATCGGAGAATTGCGTTTTTAAACCTGCTAATTTTCATATAAAAACAAATTATAAGTCATTTAAAAACAATATGAACAAGGCAATAAATATTCAGAAAAGCCTAATAATATTTGGGATACCATTATTGATTATTGTATTAATGGTCGTAATCTCTAAATCATCAATATTCATAAATAGCCCGAATGAATTATCAATTGGAATAACGTTTGACTTGCTGTTAACAGTTCCTTTAGTATATTTTTTATTAATCAGAAAAACTAAAATTCCAAAAATAACTGTTGTTCCTTTTTTAATTTTAGGTTTAATCATTTGTACACTTATACTTCCTTCAGAAAACCAATACTACTTAAAATTTTTTAAGACTTGGATTTTTCCAATCGTGGAGTTATCAATTCTCTCATTTGTAATCTACAATGTTAGGAAAGGAATAAAACGCTATAAATTAACCAAAACAGAATCGTTTGATTTTTTCACGACTTTAAAGAATACTTGCTACGAAATCCTTCCCAAAGGTGCTGTAATTCCTGTTGTTACAGAAATCGCAGTTTTTTATTATGGATTTATATATTGGAAAAAAAGAGAATTGAAAGAAAATGAATTTTCCTATCACAAAAACAGCGGAACCATATCATTATTAATTGCAATCATATTCATAGTAGCAATTGAGACAGTTGTATTTCATATTTTACTTGTAAAATGGAGCAGTATTACTGCTTGGATTTTCACATTTTTAAGCATTTATTCTGGTATTCAAATTTTTGGATTTATAAAATCAATGTTTAAAAGGCCAATAGCAATCGAGAACGACCGATTGTATCTTCGATATGGAATTATGACTGAAACCACTATCGACTTAAAAAATATTGATATTGTAGAAATTTCTTCAAAAGATATTGAGATAAATAAAGAAACTCGAAAATTATCGTTTTTAGGCGAATTAGAAGGTCATAATATTATGATTCGCTTGAAAAAAGAAAACGAATTGATTGGGCTTTATGGAGTAAAAAGAAAATACAAGAATTTAGCATTATACGTTGACGATAAAATTGAATTTAAAAACCAAATAAATAACGCTTTATACACTAACCGATAAACGCAACTAAAAAATCAATATTTTTGATTTACCGTATAATTACGCCATTTTTCAATAGCCAATTGCATATCTTCGGGTAATTCTGAGTTAAAACTCATATACTTTTTAGTTATTGGGTGTTCAAATCCTAAAGTTTTGGCATGCAAAGCTTGACGCGGTAATATTTTAAAACAATTATCAACAAATTGCTTGTATTTGGTAAAGGTTGTTCCTTTTAAAATTCTATCTCCGCCATAGCGTGCATCATTAAATAATGTGTGACCAATATATTTAAAATGTGCTCTAATTTGATGTGTTCTACCTGTTTCTAATTTACATTGCACAAGCGTAACATAACTAAACCTTTCAATAACTTTATAATGCGTAACTGCATGTTTGCCAAAATCACCATTAGGAAAAACATCCATTTGTAAACGGTTTTTTAAACTACGCCCAATATTACCTACAATGGTACCTTCTTCCTCCTCAACATTTCCCCAAACCAAGGCCAAATACAATCTATCTGTAGTTCGATCAAAAAATTGCTTAGCTAAATTAGCCATGGCATATTCTGTTTTTGCAACCACTAATAAACCACTGGTATCTTTATCAATTCTATGCACCAAACCGGGTCGTTCATTGCTGTTTTTTGGTAAATTTTCAATATGGTAAATCAAACCATTTACTAGAGTGCCACTGTAATTTCCGTGTCCGGGATGCACTACCATACCTGCCGATTTATTCACTACAATAACTTCATTATCTTCGTAAATTAAATCCAAAGGAATATCTTCGGCTACCAATAAATTTTCATGAGGTGGATGTGCCAAAACAACTCTTACCACATCATTGGGTTTCATCTTATAATTGGCTTTAACCACAGTATCATTTACCAAAACGTTACCTGCTTTTATGGATTGTTGAATTTTATTACGAGTAGCATTTTCAATAAAATTCATTAAATATTTATCTACACGCAATGGCTCTTGACCTTCGCTTGCAGTAAAATTATAGTGTTCGTATAATTCGTCGTTGTTTATTTCTTCTAGCGAAGTGCTCATCAGTTAATAATGGTGTCAATTATTAAAATACTATCCTTTTTTCTATCTTCAAAACCGTCTCCTAAAACCAAATCAATTAAGGTGTTTTTAGGTAATTCGTCTCCTGGCTTTATTTCTAAACCTTTTATTTCCATACCTCTTACCACATCTTTTCCTAAATCGGGTATATATCTTTCTTTACCTATTCTAAAACCTATTGATTTTAATTGAATAACCACCTGTCTTTTAGTTTGATCTAAAATGTTTGGTATGGTTATTTTTCGGTAACCAGAAGGATTTAAAGTCAAATAAATTTTTCGATTTTCTTTAACAAAATCACCTGCCATAGGGTTTTGCTCAATAACCGAATTTGGTGGAAATTTTGGATTAAAACTCGCCGAATCAATAACAACATAATTTAAATTTGCCAGATTCAATGCATTTTCAGTATCAACTAAAGACAATTTTTCTAAATTTGGGACTTTTATTTTTTCATCATGTTTTGTGAAATAATCCAACCATTTTGTTAATCCAAATATCAAAATTATAACGATTACAACAACAGTTATTAGTGTTCTTAAAAACTCTTTACTTTTCAAATAGGTAAATAAATTCATTATCAAAAATTATTTTTCAAAATTACATATATTTTTTCAAAGGAAATATACTTTAAATAAATATCAATGTAAATGCATCTAAATAATTAATTCAAGTTCTTTTTTGTAAGTTTGTAAATAGACAAATCAAAAATAAATGAAGAAAAATATTGCCATTATTATGGGAGGCTATTCCAGTGAAGTTGAAATTTCATTACAAAGTGGTAATGTGGTTTATGAGAATTTAGACAAAGAAAAATACAACTTATACCAACTTCATATATTAAAAGAAAAATGGGTTTATGTTGACGAAAACAAAACCGAGCACCCTATAAATGTTGGCGATTTTACAACCACAGTAAACGGATATAAAATTAAATTTGATTGTGTTTTTAATGCCATTCATGGTCACCCTGGCGAAGACGGAACAATTTTAGCTTATTTTGAGTTACTAGGCATAAAACATACTTCTGCCCCATTTTATCAAATGGCAGTTACATTTAACAAACGCGATACTTTAAGTTTTTTAAAACCTTACGGAATCAAAACTGCTACCTCACATTATATGAATAAAAGTGATGAAATTGATGTAGAATTTATTCTTAAAAAAGTGGGCTTACCATGTTTTGTAAAACCCAATAAAGGAGGCTCTAGTTTTGGAATCACTAAAGTTCTAAATAAAAAAGGATTAATTCCAGCTATTGAAAAAGCTTATAAAGAAGATACTGAAATACTTATTGAAGAATTTTTAGATGGTATTGAAGTTTCGGTTGGTATTATTCAATATAAAGGAAAAACCAAAGTTTTACCAATTACCGAAATTGTAACTCAAAATGAGTTTTTTGATTTTGAAGCAAAATATTTGGGGCAATCACAAGAAATAACTCCAGCAAGAATTTCAACCACGCAACAAAAAAATACCATAAAATCTGCAGAAAAAATATACAAATCACTAAATTTAAGCGGGTTATCAAGAGCTGATTTTATTATTGTAAAAGATATACCTTATTTTATTGAAATGAATATGGTACCTGGAATCACTTCCGAAAGTATATTACCCAAACAAGCAATAGCTGCAGGAATAAGCTTACAAGAATTGTTTGAAAGTAGCATTGAAAACGCATTACAAAATTAGTAAATTATAAAATTTTATAATGGATACTCCAAGTTGGCAATAATAAAAAATTGTAAAAATTTACCAAATTGGGAACTTTTTATTATATTTGTATTATTTAAGAAATAAAATTGTGAGAGTAATATCAAGACGAACACTTCAAGAATTTTGGAAAAAACACGCAGATAGTGAAGAACAATTAAAATCTTGGTATCGTGAAGCCATAAAAGCATCTTGGAAGAATATTAATAAATTAAAAAAGGAATATCCAAGTGCAAGTATTTTAAAAGACAATAAGATAGTTTTCAACATCAAAGGAAATAATTACAGGTTGATAGTTAAAATGAACTTTGAATTTCAAATATCTTGGATACTGTTTATCGGAACTCACGCAGAATATGATAAAATTAAAGGAAACGAATTGTAATTATGGAAATTAGACCTATAAAAAACGAAAAAGATTATCAACAAACACTTAACAGACTTGAATTGATTTTTGATGCTAAAAAAGGAACTGATAAAGGAGATGAATTGGAAATCCTTTCTATCCTAATTGACAAATATGAAAGTGATAATTTTCCAATCGGAATGCCTGATCCAATTGAAGCAATTAAATTTAGAATGGAACAAATGGGAATGAAACAAAAAGACCTTGCTGAAGTTGTTGGATTTAAAAGTAGAGTAAGTGAAATTTTGAATAAAAAGCGTAAACTGACTTTGGAAATGATTAGAAAAATAAGTTATTCTCTTCATATTCCTACTGAAGTGCTAGTACAAGAATATGCAGTAAAATAAAATTACTGTTTCCAACGGTTAAAATTTACAAAGGCTTTTGGCTAAACTCAAAGTTTCGTAATTTTATAGAGGATATTTTTCCTGCGGAAAATTATCCTTATTTTTATCCATTACAAAACCTCAACCAAAACGTGACTTATAAAGATCAATAAAAAGAAACACATGAAAAGAGCAGTCTTCCCAGGATCATTCGACCCACTAACTTTGGGACACAAAGATATTATTGACAGAGCCTTACCTCTATTCGATGAAATTATTATTGCCATTGGCACTAATTCTTCTAAAAAGTATATGTTTACTTTAGAACAACGCATTGCGTTTATTAAAAAAACATATAAAGGGGTAGAAAAAATAAAAGTGGATACATATCAAGGTTTAACCATCGATTATTGTAAAAAAGTAAATAGCGATTATATTTTAAGGGGCTTAAGAAACCCTGCCGATTTTGAATTTGAAAAAGCCATTGCGCATACCAACAGAAAAATGTCGAAAATTGAAACGGTATTTTTATTAACTAGTGCCGATACTTCTTATATTAGTTCGAGTATTGTTCGTGATATATTACGAAACAAAGGAGATGTTTCACTTTTTGTTCCTAAAGCTGTGCTCACAAAATAAATGATTAATCACCGCCTCACTATTATCCTTTTAAATATTAGTGAGGCGGTGAATTTCAAAAATCACGCCTCCATGAAACATTTTTCATTAATATTTTTCCTTTTTGCATCATTCTCTTACGCCCAAAATTTTGAAACAGTATTTGAAAAAAGTAAAGGAACAGAAACTGCAACCTATATTCAAACCATTGCTTTTTACCAAAGTTTGGCAAATAAGTACCCAGAAATTAACATTCAAGAAATTGGCTTAACCGACTCAGGAAAACCTTTGCATTTAATTACTTTTAACACTTCTGAAAATTCTAATTTAAACGCTTCAAAAAATACAATTCTTATCAACAACGGTATTCACCCAGGTGAACCTGATGGCATTGATGCAAGTATGATGCTGTTAAGAGATATTGTTCAAAATGAAAAATTAAAGAAAAAATTCGAAAATATTATTATCAATATCATACCCATTTACAATGTTGGTGGTAGTTTAAACAGAAACAGTACAAGTCGAACCAATCAAAACGGACCATTATCATACGGATTTAGAGGCAATGCTAAAAACTATGATTTGAATAGAGATTTTATTAAAAACGACACCAAAAATGCACAAACATTTGTCAAAATTTTTCATTCGATCAATCCAGATGTATTTATTGATAATCATGTTAGTAATGGTGCCGACTATCAATATACACTAACACATTTATTTACGCAACACAACAAACTTGGAGGAGAGTTAGGCGAATTTATCAATGTAAAAATGCAGCCCCAAATTGAAAATAGCTTAAAAGATAAAAACTTAGAGATTACTCCTTACGTAAATGTTTTTAATCGAGTTCCTGATACTGGTTTTTCTCAATTTTTTGATTCCCCGAGATATTCAACTGGCTATACCTCTTTATTTAACACTTTGGGTTTTATGGTAGAAACTCACATGTTAAAATCTTACAAACAACGCGTTGAAGGCACTTATGAAATTATGATTTCTACACTTGAATTTATAAATAATAATGCTGTAGAAATTAAACGTTTAAGAAAACAAGCAAATGAACAAGTCTTTGCAAATAAAACTTATCCCATTCAATGGGAAATAGATAGTAGTAAAACCTCTACATTAAATTTTAAAGGTTATCAAGGCGATTACGTAAAAAGTGAAGTTACTGGACTTAATAGACTAAAATACGATAGGTCAAAACCTTTTACAAAGTCAGTTATTTATTATAATAATTTTAAGCCTAAAAAATCTATCGAAATACCTAAAGCCTACATAATACCTCAAGCTTGGCATAAAGTAATTAAACGATTAGACCTTAATAAAATTGAATACCAAAGGCTTAAAAAAGATACTACAATTGTAGTAGAATCTTATCGTATTGCAAATTATAAAACTAGAACAAATGTTTATGAAGGTCATTATTTACATTTTAATACAGAGGTTTCAAAAAATATCAAAAAAGTAATTTTTTACAAAGGTGATTTAATAATCCCTACACAGCAAAACGGAATTAGATATTTAATAGAAACTCTTGAACCTGAAGCTCCAGATTCATTTTTTAATTGGAATTTTTTTGATGCCATTTTGCAACAAAAAGAATATTTCTCTCCTTATGTATTTGAAGATATTGCATTAGATATATTAAATAATAATCCACAGCTTAAAGCTGATTTTGAGAAAAAGAAAATAGAAAGCAAAGATTTTGCAAATAATTGGTACGCCCAACTAAACTATATTCACAAACATTCAAAATATTACGAAAAAGCGCATTTACAATATCCTGTTTACAGAGTTAAAAACTAAATCAACATGTTCAAAAAAACACTAAAACT
>DAOUTI010000043.1 GCA_030626795.1 Flavobacteriaceae bacterium | reverse complement strand
TGGTAGACGCGCTGGATTCAAAATCCAGTGATTGCAAGATCGTGTGGGTTCGATTCCCACCCAAGGTACAATGACAGAAATGTTAATGAAACAGTAGTAAAATCAGTGCTTAGAGAAATTTCTTTAAACACTTTTTTTATGTCTAAGATTTTAGAGTTACTTTGTACTGAATACGAAAATGTATACGGTTTAAAAATGAACAAGAATTACTCAATTCCAAAGATTTACCATGGGGGTGATAACTATGACCTAACCAAACGTTGGTATGTTTATTACTCATACGGGGATCCTGAAACTGCTAAATTAGTAAGGCAAAATCCAATCTTTGCTAATTTCAATCGACTATGTAAAACTAAGAAAGAACGACTTACGAGTTTCAAAATTCTTAGAGACACACTTGAACAACTGCTAAAAGAGGGTTATTCTCCTTATGAAAATGAAATTATTGAGAATGAGTACTCTGCTAATAGCGCCTTTGATTTTGCTTTAGAGTTAAAAAAATCAACTGTAAGTTCAAGTACATACAAAGGCTATCTGAATAGAGTTAATGTATTCAAAAAATATTTGAAAGGTAAAGGGTTAGATGTTGCCAACATCAAATCAATAAATAGTCGCCCCTGAATAACAAAAAGATAAATAGTTATTCAGGGGCGACTATCTATACGATAGCTTTTGAAATATTTAAGAATTACTTGCTAAATCATCTTTAAATTATTTACTTCTTGTTGGGTTAAATGTCTCCAAACACCACGAGATAAGTTCTTTTTGGTAAGGCCTGCAAAAATAACTCGATCTAATTTAGTTACTTTATAACCAAAATGTTCAAAAATCCGACGTACAATTCTGTTTCTACCGGAGTGAATCTCAATACCAATTTCATGTTTGGGCTTGTTTTCAACATAAGATACATTGTCTACAAAAACCATTTTACCATCTAACACAAAATTTTCTGAAATTTTGTTTAAATCTGCCATAGATAGTTTTTTATCTAAACTAACATGATATAATTTTTTTACTTGGTGCTTTGGATGGGTTAGCTTTTTAGCCATTTCCCCATCATTGGTAAATAACAACAAGCCTGTAGTTAATCTATCTAACCTTCCAACAGGATAAATACGTTCTTTAGCAGCATTATTAATCAACTCCATAACTGTTTTTCTACCTCTTTCATCATCCATTGTGGTGATGTAATTTTTTGGTTTGTTTAACAAAACATAACGTTTTGCTTCGGGAGAAATTAAAGCATCATCAAAACGAACCTCATCGGTTAGCTTTACTTTATAACCCATTTCGGTAATAATTTCACCATTAACCGTGGCGCTACCAGATTTTATATAAACATCTGCGTCTCGACGTGAACAAATGCCCGAATTTGCGATGTATTTGTTTAAACGAATTTCATCAGAATTACTCGTTTTAGAAGTTGTAGCTGTTTTCTTTTTAAAGTTTTTAATTTTTTGTGGATGCGGTCTAAAGTTTTTGTCTTTTGATTTTTCGTGAGATTTTTTTGGCTTATCAGAAGATGAAGCTCTTTTTTTTGCTTCTTGGTTTGTTGAACCTGTTTGTCGTCCTCGCGACGAGTTGCTTTTTGCAGTCATTTTTTAAATTTTTTGCAAAAATACGAAATCCGTTCCATATCAATGTGTTAAAGCAAACTTAAAAAGTTATGAATTTAAAATTCTTTGGAGAATTACTGAGGTATCAATCAGCATCAAACTCATAACTCCAATAACTATAATTAGTTTGATAATATTATGTAATATAACATAGTCTTTTTTTGTATTTGCTTTCCGCAATAAAAAAAGAAATAGAACAAATACAATACCTACAAAATAGAAATAGTATTTCATCAAGCCTATTTCGGGATATTTCCATAAAAAATAAATAGGATCTAATGTAAAAACAACCAAAATAGTAATTAATAATTTGGTAAAATATTCACCATACTTTACTGGTATGGTTTGGTAATTTTGAGCAATATCTCCTTTTATATTTTCTAAATCTTTAGTTAGTTCTCTAATCATTAGCACCAAAAACAAAAAAGCTGCATGTGTAAATATGATAGTTGAAAAATTTTTATAATAAATAAAAATGGCAAAAAAAGGTAAGATTGCTAGAGTTGCGGCAGAAAACAATCCTGTTAAAGGATATTTTTTTAACTTATGTGAATACAACCAAATTAAAAATATATAAACAGAAAAAAACAAGGCTGCTCGCCATGAAATTAGAGAAGCAAAAGAAACTCCAACAAAATTGAGTAAAAAGTAGATATTTAGTTTTGTTCGCTGACCAACAATGCTATCAATTCTTGACTTTATAGGTTTGTTTATTTTATCCTTTTTACTGTCGTAGAAATTATTAATGATATAACCTGCCGCAATAACACAAGTCGTTGCCAAAACTATAAAGTAGAGGTCAAGATTAAAAAGTATTTCTTTTAAGGATTTTTCTGGTGAAAAAATAAAAATTGCAGCCAAATATTGTGCGAGTACAATAATAGCAATATTATAACCTCTAACTACTGATAATAAGCTTAAAAACTTATAAATAAACGAATATTTATTAGGTTTTTTTGGCGTATTTTCTTCTGCCATTTTTAATAAATCCATGGTTTAAGTGTCGAAGTTTAAAATCGGTAAACCAATTCTAATTTATGATTTCTTAGTGCTTTTTTTGCTTTATCAAAATCTTTAGTAAATCCTAATATATAGCCTCCTCCGCCAGATCCACAAAGCTTAAGATAATAATCATTGGTTTCAATTCCATCTTTCCATAATTGGTGAAAAGTTTGTGGAATCATAGGTTTGAAATGTTTTAAAACAACTTTTGAAAGCTTTTTTACATTTCCAAATAATGCTTTTGCATTGCCTTGTAAAAAATCGTCAATACAAGCATCAGTATGTCGAGCAAAATCTTGATCAATCATTTTTCTAAAACCTTCATTTTTCATCTTATTCATGAAGATTTTTACCATAGGTTGCGTTTCTCCAATCATTTCAGAGTCTAATAAGAAAACAGCCCCTTTTCCTTGTTTTTGTGACGGAATTCCTGTTGCTTCTATATGGTCTTTTGAATTGATTAAAATAGGGATACTTAAATAAGAATTCAATGGGTCTAAACCTGAACTTTTTCCGTGAAAAAATGATTCCATCTGTGAAAAAGTAGTTTTTAATTTTAATAACTTATCGCGGGTTAAATTTTCTAAAACTGTAATTTTATTATTGGCATACTTGTCATAAATAGCAGCAACTAATGCTCCCGAACTACCAACACCGTACCCTTGAGGAATACTTGAGTCAAAAAACATTCCTTTATTAATATCCGCTTTAAATTCATCCAATCTTAATTGTACATCTTCAGATTTTAAATGCAATAAATAATTGTAAAAATCAAGTAATTTTTGATTGGAATTTTTAGCAATATCCGTAGTGTTATCTGCAACTTTTAAAGCACCTTGATATGAATTATAAGGTATTGCTAATCCTTTTGAATCTTTAATGATACCATATTCACCAAAAAGCAATATTTTGGCATAAAACAAAGGTCCTTTCATTAGATGTGCATTAATTAGTATAACAATTTGGGTACAAATATAATAGAAAATATTTGTGCATCCATTTATTAAACGATAAGTTATGTAAAAACTTGTTTAACAAAAAAAAATTATTCATTTTCCATAGTGCCATCATAATAATTAGTTTTCCAAATGTCTACTTTTCTGTCGAAAACATATTTACCTTCATTTTTCACTTTTCCATTACTATAGTAGGTCTTCCAAACACCTTCTTTTTGATTATTTTCATACTGGCCTTTTTCTTTTGGTTTTCCATTTTCATAATGCGCTTCCCAGTTTCCTTCTTTTTTACCTTCTTTATAGTGTTCTTGTGTTTTTAGTTTGCCGCTTTCATAATACACTTGCCGCTTACCATTTAAAATACCTTTATCGTAATTTACTATTTGAAAAGTGTTGCCATTTTCATGATACCATTTTACAATACCTTGATATACTTCTTTTTCTTTTTCAATAGATAAACCTTCCATTTGTTTGGCTCCCGAAATGTAGTAATCTGTAAACCAATATCCATTATCTACTTGAATACAATGGCAACGAAAATAACTCGCTTCACTTTTTGCAGTTATATTCCAGTTGGTATCATACCAAATAGTATCTTTTTGTGCATGAGAAGAAGTAATAGAAAAAATAAATAATAGGGTGATTGAAGTGAGAACCATTTTTTTCATAATCAGAGAAATTGAAGTTAAAATAATACATATTTTAAAACAACGCTTAAGTTGAAATAAGATATATAGGGTTAATTTTCTCTGTTTATAAATTCATTTAATAAATATGCCGGAATATCACTTTACAGTTGTCTTGCTCCAGTTCCAACCTCATCACAAATATACTGATTATTTTGGCAAAAATCTAGTAAATGACTTGTAATAAAAGTGTTAACTTTTTCTTTTTCCCTTTCGGGGAATAGTATATGTACATTAGCTCCAGCATCAAGGGTAAAACAAATGTTTGAATCATTTCTTCTTCGATATTCCCAAATCTTTTCAATAATTTTTAAAGTATTTGGTTTCATCAAAATAAAATAAGGATTGGAAGTCATCATCATAGCGTGTAGCGTCAAGGCTTCGCTTTCAACCAAGTTAACAAAAGCTTTTAAATCTCCATTTTGAAGAATTTGGCTTAATTTGGTGATGTTTTTATTTGCCTGATTAAACCTTTGTTTAGCAAAAGGATGCTTATACATTAAATTATGTCCAATGGTGCTAGAAACTTGCTTTTCGCCTTTGTCAACCAGTAAAATTGTGTCTTGATAGTTTTTAAAATTTGAGTGTATGGTATAAGGAAATTTAATTCCGTAAAGATTTGAGCTGTTATCAATCTCTTTATGTTCACCCCAAACTACCAATTCGCCTTCTATGCTTCTCGCCGCACTACCAGATCCCAATCGAGATAAAAAGGATGCTTTTTGATTGAAAAATTCTTCAGAAACATTTGGGTCTAACTGTTTTTCTATACGCATTAAACAAAGGGCTAGGGCACTTAATCCACTTGCTGAAGATGCAATACCGCTACTATGTGGAAAAGAATTATTGGTTTTGATAACGAAATCATATTCTGTGATAAACGGGACATATTTTTCAATTCGTTCAAAAAATTTTATGATTTTGGGTTTGAAATCGTCATTTATTAACCCTTCAAAAATAACTTGGACACTAAAATTTTTATTTGGAATTTCTTTTTTAGAAAACTCTAAAGTTGTTGTTGTGTGGCAATTATTTAATGTAAAACTGATAGAAGTATTTTTAGGAATTTGGGGGTCGCTTTTGCCCCAGTATTTTACCAAAGCGATATTACTCGGACTTTGCCAAGTAAATGAACCTTTGTTTAATTTAGAGGAATCTACTTTTTTTAAAATAAAATCTTTTTCAGTCAAAATTTTTAATTTTTGTCAAAGATAATTTTTTAACTAAACATTTTCTAATCTAAGTAATACATCTTTTTTGTAACTTCTACTTATAGGAATCGCTTTTTTATTGACATCAACAGATTCGTTAGTAAACGATTCAATTTTGTTTATTGAAATAATAAAAGACCTGTGAATTCTTAAAAAATCATTTTTGGGTAGTTTTGCCTCGATACTAGTAATAGTTTCTCTTGTAATGATGATTTTATTTGGTAAATGAATTTTTAAATAGTCGCCTAGGCTTTCAATATAATTAATGTCATCAAAATTAATTTTAACCATCTTCCTATCAGAGCGTACAAAAATGAAATCACTTTTATCGTTTGAGACTTCTTCATTCTCATCATTATTAATTGAAATAGTTTCGTCTAAAAACTTATTTACAGCTTGTAATAGCCTTTCAAAAGAAATAGGTTTTAATAAATAATCTACAGCTTTCAAATCAAAACCATCAACAGCATATTCTCTATATGCCGTAGTAAAAATTATTTTAATATTTTTATTGATTGATTTAGCAAAAGACAAGCCCGATATTTCAGGCATATTGATATCTAAAAAAATAACATCTACCTTATTTGAGTTAATCGCATTAAAGGCTTCAATTGCATTTTTACAAGTTGCTACAATATTAATAATCGCTATTTTTTGCAAGTGATTTTCTAAAATTTCACGTGCTATAGGTTCATCATCAACAATAATACAAGATATGGTTTTAGACATTTTTTAGATTATTTAAATTTAAAATTGTAAGATTAACTATAAACCAATTATTTTTATTTTTAATATCTAATTTGTGATTGTTTTTGTAAAGTAAATCTAATCTTTTTTTAATATTTTCTAATCCTATTCCAACTTTATTGGGTTTTAATTCATCAGTAAATACCGTATTTTTAATTGAAAAAAGTAATTGATTTTCACTAAGTTTCACTAGAATTTCTACTTTTAAAAACCCATCAATTAAACTACCGTGTTTAAATGCATTTTCAACAAATGGGATTAATAGCATGGGGGCAATTTGTATATCTTCTAAAATATCATCAGCTATAAAAGTAACTTTTAGTGTATCTTGAAACCGCATTTTCTCTAAACCAATATATTCTTTGATATGCGAAATCTCTTCTTTTAAACTTACTTTTGGTTTATCAACTTGATATAAAATATAATCTAATAGGTTAGAGAGTTTCAATATAATATCAGGTGTATTTTTTGATTGTTTTAGAGCAAAACCATAAATAGTATTTAATGTATTAAATAGAAAGTGTGGGTGAATCTGTTTTTTTAAATATTGTAACTCCTGACTTTTAATTTGTAATTGGGTTTCTAATATTTTGTTTAGAAGCTCTTTGTTTTCGGTTTGTGTTTTAAAGTTATGATTTAATAAACTTATAAAGCTCACTATAAAGACAACTAGGTAAACCAATATTAGTACAAATATATAATTCCGACTCATCGGCGGCATATTCTTTAACTCCATATTAGAAAGGAATACAAAACTTCCAAAAATTGCGATTATAATTAAATAGGTTGAAAACACTAAAGTATAAGCACTGTATAAAGCAAAGTGTTTGTATTTTTTTGTAAGTAGATATTTAGGAATTAAATAGTAAACTACAAAATAGGTTGTAATCATGGTTATGGGTAATAAAAAACTAGAAAACCAGATTACATAATTTGTGTTGTTTGAATTGTAACTAAAAAAGTACACAAAGAAAAACCATACAGCCACCCAAAATATAAAATGTAAGGGTATAAACTTTGTTTTATTTAATTGGTTTAAATTCATCTATGCAAGTTGGCTAAATAATTTGAAACTACATTTTATTATGGACGAAATTCAAGTTTAACTCCATTTATTACCAATTTATTGGGGAATTTTGATTTGTTCTATAAAAATGGTTAAATAACTTTATATTTGGTTAAGTCATCGCAATTTTATTTTTACAGGTTGTTTTATTTTTACTTTCGTCCTGTATAACTTTAAATCTAAATATTATGTTTTTTTCACTTTTAAATGAAGGGGGTCCTTTTTTTATGTATCCCTTGTTAGTAATTTTAATTTTAGTATTAATCCTAATTGTAAAAGGTTTTCTTAATAAAGAAGGCGTACCAAAAACTATCAAATTAATAAGTTCTATAACTTTATTTGCTTTGGTTTGGGGTTTTTTAGGGCATATTGTAGGTATGATTGGCGCGTTTGATTCTATAGAGGCTGTTGGTGAAATATCACCAGCTGTTATGGCTGCAGGTATTAAAATAAGTCTATTGGTTCCTGTTTTTGGGTCTTTTATATTTTTGGTTGGCCGATTAGGAATCATTATTTTAACTTGGATGCAAAAAGATTAAAGTCTTTAAAATTATACTAAAATTCAAAAAATTCATTTCACTTGTTGAAGTGAATTTTTTTGTCTATAAAAGTTCTTTTCCTCAATTTCGTGAAGAGAAGATTAAAATGATTGAAAGAAAAACACCAAAACATTCCGTCTCATTTACAGATTTTTTAGGAGATTTATATTTTTCAAATAGTAAGGTAGATTCTTTACGTCTCAAAGTAAATCCCATAAAAATGGTAAGTCTTAAAGATAAAAACCTTGCAGATATTGAACAATTAGAATCTATTTTTGAAAAACTTTTAGCCAATACAAAAGAAAAATAGTATTGGAAAATTAAAAGTGGAATACTAGGTGGTAAAGTCGAATTTGAAAAGGAAATTGATAAAGAAAAAAAAGATTCTCTAAAATTACTAAATGAAAGAGAATTTAAAACTAAATACTACCAAAACTCTACAAATTACTTATTAAAATACAGCTCTTTTGAAAACATAAAAGACTGGGATTTTTTATACCATACAGGTAAATATGAATATACGCTTATTGGAGGAACAGTTGTAAATGGTGAAGATGTTTATGTAATTGATTTTGTTCCAAAGGGAAAAGGAAAATTTAAAGGAAGAGTATTTATTGCCTTAAAAACTTTTGCCCTAATAAGAGCCGATTATGAATATGCATTAGGTAAAACAGGTACAAATATTCATCTTTTAGGAGTAGGTTATTCAATGAATGTTTTTAGTGGATCTATATCTTTTGAAAAAAATAAGGATACATATCAGTTAAAATATTGTTCAAAAAAAGAAGGAACAAGCATGAGTGTTGACAGAAATATATCACTTATAAAGAAAAAAGACAGGTTTTTACTCGATAAAAAACTTAATGAAATCAAGGTAAAGCTTAATTTTTCTGTTTCAGAAGAAAGTACTTTTGAAATATTAGTTTTAAATCATAAAACAATTTCAAAAAAGCAATTTCAAGATTTTAAACAAAAACAATTTATGAAAATGATTTATGTTGATCAATTTGATGATAATTTATGGAAAGGCTATTCAATAATTGAACCTACTAAACAAATGAGAGAATATAAAAAACAATAATATATCTTTGTCAAAAAACAAATTGAATAGAAAAATTAAGTTAATATGGGATTTCCGTGGTCCTGAAGCCCTAGAAATTGCCAAACATCATTGTGTTCATTTAGAAGAGTTTGCTGTTAAAGAAAACCTTTCTTTTTACGAAATTAATACTCATAAAATTTCAGAAATGTATTGTATCGCCTTTATAACTGTAAATGAAAAAGATATGATTACCTATAGAGATGCTTTAAAACCTCATAGAGGCGAGGTAGCGAAATAAGTTATTTAATATTCAAAAATTTCTAGACAAATACTAAATTAAAATTTAGTCTAATTTATCACATTTGTGTTTCCCAAAAAAAAAGAAAAATCACGTGCATAGTTTATTATTTAGTCGCCCCTGAACAACTATTTATCTTTTTGTTATTCAGCAATTTATGTTGATTATTAGGTATTTTATTATGACTTAGATTGTAAGAAAATTCGTACTTTGTGGTATAAACCTTGTAATATATGATAGGAAAATCAGTAAACCAAAATCAAGTAAATTTCTTCCAACCTTTACTCAAAGACTTTATTGATTTGAGTCATGAATTAGTTTTATTAAGTGATAAAATTGACTGGAAACACTTTGAAGACGAGTTTTCAAAATACTATTCTAACACAGGTCAACCACCAATGCCAATACGTTTAATGGTTGGTAGTTTACTTTTAAAGCGTATTTATAATTTATCCGATGAACGAGTTTGTGAGGCTTGGGAAATGAATCCTTACATGTAATATTTTTGTGGTATGGCTCATTTCACCCATCAATTCCCAACTGACCCTAGTGACTGTTCACTTTAGAAATCGTATAGGTAAAACAGGAGTAGAATTTATTTTTGCATACTCTGTTCATCTTTTTGGAAAACAGGCAAAAGAAAAGGTTAGTCTCTCGGATACGACAGTAGCAGAAAACAATACAACATTCCCTACTGACTCTAAATTAGCCAAAAAGATTATTGATAAGTGCAATGAAATAGCTAAAAAGGAGAAGTTAATTCAACGCCAAACTTATGTTAGAATATCTAAACAACTAATAAGAGAAACTCACAACAGGAGTCATCCAAAAAGGCGTAAAAAAGCAAAGAAAGCAGATGCTAAACTAAAAACAATTGCAGGGCGATTACTTTGTGAGTTAGAGAGGGAGTTACCCGCTTCTGTTTTAAATCAAAAACGAACAGATAGTGATAAGATATACAGCCTTTACAAACCCTTTACGGCATGTATTGCAAAAGGGAAAGCACATAAGCAATATGAGTTTGGGACTAAAGTTGGAATCATTACAACCTCAAAACGCTTAATCATAACAGCTGTAAAAAGCTTTATGGGGAACCCTCATGACAGTAAAACAATTGAGCCTTTATTAGACCAGATGCAATCCAACCTTAATTATGTTCTCCAGGAAGTGGTTTATGATAGAGGCGGGAAAGGAGTAAAACAAATTGGAAGTACACGAATATCGACACCAGATTATAGACCCTTAAAACGAGATACGGAGTATCAGAAAAGAAGTAAACGTAAAAAATTTAGACGAAGAGCTGCTATAGAACCTGTTATCGGACATTTGAAAACAGATTTTAGAATGAATCAAAACTACCTTTGGGGAGAAGATTCACCACAAATCAATGCTTTTTTAACAGCAACCGGATGGAATATTAAGAAAATGATGAAGCAATTGAAAGAAGAATTCAAAAATCTTGTGCTCTATATTTATCAACTAATCTTTTTGAAAATTAATGCGTTTCAAAGTTGAGTTGTTAAGGCTCGACTAATTAGCAACGCCATAGTAAACTAGAGCCTTGATTTTTACCTAAAATATAAGGTATTAAACATCTGGGCAAGTCTTGAACCCAATAATAGGAATCTACCCAAGTGTTCTATACCATATTTAACTCCTCCAGTAAAGCGAGGCGTCGGGGATATTCTTTTCTTAATTGTTCAATCATTAACGTTGCTTCCTTAGTTCCTCCTAGTTTTTTCATTCTGCGAATATATCTACATGCGGTTTGATAGTGTTTTCTTCCAATATTATTTTTTAAATAATTAGGAATACTATTATTGTATAATGTAATTAATTCTAAAGAATAATCTTTAGCTAAATATTTTTCATTTTCTCTGATAGTTTCAAAAGTTAAATTTTGTTTTAACATCAAAAATAGTCTGTCCCACCATTCTTCTTTGATGTAAATTTTTCTTATTAATTCTCTTGACCGCCATTTTTTATCTGTTGATATTTCATGAATTAATTCTTCCAAAAAAGGATTCCAGTTTTCAACCTCAATATTATTTTGTAATATTTGGTAGTAATCCTGCTCTGGCATAAAATCATCAACCAATAGAAATCTGGCATATTCGATTATTTTAGAGGTGTTTTTTTGAATCTGAGCAATTTTCAACAACCAATTATACCAGTCTTTCACCAAGCCCGGTTTGTCTTCTTTGTCATTTATAGCACCCTCTTTGGCAAGCTTAATGGCTTTGTCAAAGTTTTTGTTTTCAAATGCTCTTAAAATTTCATCATTTCGTATTCTTGAGTTTCCAATATGCTTACCAATAAAGTTATCAATTTCATTAATAGATTTGTGTTTTCTTAACAATTTCAGTTTAAAAAATAGCGCTTGATCCTTTTCATATTCGTTTTCAACAGTATCTAAACATTTTATTATCAGATCGGCTTCATTTTCATTTTCTGCTAAATCAGAAGCGATGTAGAGAACTCCTAAATGCCAGTCCCAGCCAGAAAATATTTTTTTATTAAAGGATGAAATACAATAAGAAAAGATTTCTTCTCTAAGAGGTTTTGAGAGTTTTTTATCCGAAATTTGAGAAAGAAGTTCCATTGAAGAGTCTATAAAATAACCTATGTCTCCATTACTATCGTCTCCAAACTGTAGTGCTTCAGTCATTTCTTCCAAAAGTGCTGCGCTTATAAAAAAAACATTTTTATAATTATTATTTGCTAAATTTTTTACGGCATTATCTATAAATGGTTGTGTTGCATTTACAACATATTTCATGTCATGCCAATCAATCCAGCCAGATCTTCCTGCTGCAAATTTTAGGATAGAATGGATTTGTTTTTGATAGAATTCTTTTGATGGATTCTCAATAAAATACCCGAATGTAGATAAAAAATAATTTCGAAATTTTTTATCCTTTTTGCAATGATCTTCTATAAATTCATTTAAATCTTTTTGCGGAATTGCTTTGAGCAGATCTTTTTTTTCTTGGCTTAGGAATTGTATTTTTTTGAAATTGCAATAAATCTTTTTGCAAGTAAAAAATCACTGCAACAACGTGCTTGCAAACGGGGCCCATATCGTATGGGCAATCACAATTATGTTCAACAATTATTTCGTTTTTGATCTCTAATTTGACTGTATAATCTTCTGTTCCTAAAACAATTGCTTCAAATTCTCCATTTGAAACTTCAACAAGATCGGTTACAAAGCCGTTTTTAAAATAATTAAAACCTCTTTTAAGTATTGTTTGGTTTATAACCAGTTCAAATTCATTTAATGGGATTTTCATTTTGGAATATTAATAATTCTTAAAAATAAAAAACCCCATAATCAAAAGATTATGAGGTTTTTGTACTCGAGATGGGACTTGAACCCATACGGCCATTACTGACCACTGGATTTTAAGTCCAGCGTGTCTACCAATTCCACCACTCGAGCATCCTATCGTAAAATACGATAATTTGGTATATTTCTGAGCGAAAGACGGGATTTGAACCCGCGACCTCCACCTTGGCAAGGTGATGCTCTACCACTGAGCTACTTTCGCAAAGTCTATTTGTTAAAGAACTGTGCATTTATTGCTCCAAATGCGGGTGCAAATTTAAAACATTTTTACAATTCACAAAGCCTTTTTTAATTTATTTTTTTGAATAATTTTTTTGTTGCTTATCTTTAATTAATAAATATATTTGCAGCGATTTAAAATTAAGCAATTAACTGTATTGGAAACTTCACAAAATAAGAATAGTGTATTAAACGATTTTAAGCAGCTAACTAAATTTGGTTTGTCACTTAGTGTTGTTTTTTCATCGGTTGCAGGTTATTTGTTAGCTGTAAATACTGTAGAATACAAAACCTTAATGCTATTAGCTTTTGGGGGTTATTGTATGGTAGGCGCATCCAATGCATTTAACCAAATTATTGAAAGAGAGCCAGACGCTTTAATGAAGCGCACAAAAAATAGACCTGTACCAACAGGTAGAATATCAGTAAATGCAGCCATGACCATTGCAGTTATTTTAACCATTATAGGTATTTTAATTTTATATAGCATCAATGCAAAAACAGCTTTGTTTGGCGCAATATCTATTTTCTTATACACGAGTGCTTATACACCACTAAAACCAATCACTCCATTATCCGTTTTTGTAGGTGCCATTCCTGGAGCAATTCCTTTTATGTTAGGTTGGGTTGCAGCAACGGGTGAATTTGGAATAGAAGCCGGAATGTTATTTATGATTCAATTTTTTTGGCAGTTTCCTCACTTTTGGGCTATTGGTTGGTTACAATTTGACGAGTATAAAAAAGCAGGGTTTAATTTAATGCCTACTGGCGAAAAAAATAAAAAAGCAACAAAACTCATTATTATTTACACAATTTTCATGTTATTAGTATCGGTCTTTCCAGTTTTAAGATTATCAGGTGATTTATATTTGTTACCAATATCGGCAATAGTAATATTTTTACTAGGAGCTGTTATGTTGTTTTATGGAATTAAATTACATAAAGAACAAACAGATATTATGGCAAGAAAATTAATGCTATCAAGTGTTTTATATATAACTTTGATTCAAATAATATTCGTAATAGATAAATTTTTACATTAAAATGAATGAACTAAAAATTAAAGAGAAAGCACATAAACAAATGTTGTGGTTTTCGATGATAAGCATGACCATGATGTTTGCCGGATTGACAAGTGCGTATGTAGTAAGTAAAAATCGTGAAGATTGGGTTAGGTTTGAATTACCACAAGCATTTTATATAAGTACCATATTAATAGTATTAAGTAGTATTACTTTTTATTTTGCAAAAAGATTTGTTAAACAGAATAAAACAACAATGGTAACCCCATTATTAGTTTTAACATTATTGCTCGGTTTAGGTTTTGTATATTTTCAATTTCAAGGATTTAAACAATTGATAGATGCCGGTTTATACTTTACAGGAAAAGAAAGTAATGTTTCTTCTTCTTTTTTATATGTAATTACTTTGGCACATTTGGTTCATATTTTTGTTGGTATCATTGTACTTATTACCGTGTTGTATCAAAATATAAAAGGCAAGTATAATTCTAAAAATTATTTAGGCATAGATTTGGGTTCAATTTTTTGGCATTTTGTTGATTTACTATGGGTTTATCTATTCTTATTTTTTTATTTTATAGGCTAAACGCGATATTTTTGACTTATTGATTTTATTTAACAAATATTTTTATATTTTTGCTTTTTATCACAAAAGATGATATTTGTCATATTTTGTGATAAAAATAATTTTTAATCAATTAATATAATCTTTTTTATATGGAGGCAATTATTGCTGAATCCCAAAATAAAGGCACTTGGTCTGGCGGCGGAAACAAACCTTTTGACTCTAGCTACGGTAAAATGATGATGTGGTTTTTTATCATGTCTGATGCACTTACTTTTTCAGGATTTCTAGGAGCTTATGGTTTAATGCGTTTTAAGTTTTTAGATTCTTGGCCTATTGCCGATGAAGTTTTTACTCACATTCCTTTTATACACGGTAATTTTCCAATGTATTATGTGGCATTTATGACCTTTGTGTTGATATTTTCGTCAGTTACAATGGTTCTTGCAGTTGATGCAGGTAAGCACATGAAACAAAACAAAGTAATTGTTTATATGTTTCTAACCATTATTGGGGGATTAATATTTTTAGGATCCCAAGCATGGGAATGGAAAACTTTTATCAAAGGGTCTTACGGAGCAGTTGCTTTGAATGACGGTAAAATTGTACAATTTGTTGACGAAACAGGTCATCAAGTTACTTTAGAAAGTTTTGCATCATCCGCTTCAAGCGAAAGAATACAACAAACAAGAAGCAATGGTATTTGGTTTCAATCAGAAGCTAGTTTGCCATCCGTTTCTTTACAACAAGTAAAAGAAGGTTTTGCAAACCATCCAGAAATATCTTTACGTACAGAATTGATTAATTTAGATACAAAAAAGAAGACTATTGTTAGTAGAGGTGAGGCAAATAAGCTTTTAAATAAGTCAACCCATGTGGTTGAAGGAGCCAATTTAAAAGAAAACGAATACGGTAAAACTTTATTTGCCGACTTCTTTTTCTTTATAACAGGTTTTCACGGTTTTCACGTTTTATCTGGAATTTTAATTAATATAATCATATTTTTTAATGTAATTGTTGGTACTTACCAAAGAAGAGGTCATTACGAAATGGTTGAAAAAGTTGGACTTTATTGGCATTTTGTTGATTTAGTTTGGGTATTTGTATTTACATTCTTCTATTTAATTTAATATCAAAAAATAAAAATGTCACACGCACAATCACATACAGCATTAATTTGGAAAGTATTTGCTTTTCTGTCTATAATAACTATAGTTGAAGTAATTTTAGGGATTTCTAAACCAGATTTTTTATATTTAACTAAGGTTTTAGGGACAAGTATCTTAAACTGGATTTTCTTAATTTTAACCTTGGTAAAAGCTTACGGAATTGCATGGTATTTTATGCACTTAAAAGATGAAAAAACTTGGCTAAGAAGATCTATTGTTTGGCCAGTTGTTTTTTTAATTGCTTATTTAACATTTTTTGTTTTGTACGAAGGAGGCGCTTTAGGTGATATTCTTAACGAATGGACAAGATGGACTTACTAAAAAAATAAGAATAAATTAATGAGCGTTTTGTTACTTCAAAACGCTTTTTTTATACCTTTACTTTATGGAAAAGAAAACCATTAGAAATAAAATTGTACTAGCAACCATTTTTTTTGGCCCTTTAATTTTTTATCTGTTTTTACTTACCGGAACTAATAATTTTGCCAAACTTCCTGTACTTACAAATAAAGTTAATGACATATCAAACTTAAGCGCAGATCATAAAATTACATTTCAAAACAATATTAGTATTGTTTGTTTTTTAGGAGATGATTTATTACAACATAAAACCAATGCTTTAAATTTAAATGAAAAGATATACAAACATTTTTATGGGTTTGATGATTTTCAATTTGTAGTTGTTTTGCCAAAAGGAGCAGAAGAAAAAGCAAAACAATTAAAAAAAGAATTGGGTGTTACTACTAACGTAGATAAATGGTATTTTGTTTTTGGATCAAAAGAAGAAGTCAAAGA
>DAOUTI010000107.1 GCA_030626795.1 Flavobacteriaceae bacterium | reverse complement strand
GGAAAGTCTATTTCCCTGCAATGATCTTTGGTTTCCTTGCCATGGCACCCGCAGCCATTTTTGGTGAAACTGGTCTACCACGTTGTTTACCAGGAGTCATATCTGGTATCAAGTTTACTACTCTAATGGCTTCTTTTTCTAAACGTTTGTGAGGACCTCTAGCTCTTACATCTACAACTTTACCAGTTTTATCAATTTTAAATTGAACATAAACTCTTTTTTTACCAGGGCTTAAACCTAAATCGCTAGCCAAACCAGTATTGTATTTTCTACCAACTAGCTTGGTAATTTTTTCAACCATACATTTCTTTTTCTGTGCATTGGTTCCTTTACACCCAGGATAAACAGGTACATTTTCAATAATTGCAAAAGGAACATCATCAACCATTTCTTCTTCTTCAACAATCTCTTCAATCTCTTCAACTTCTACAGCTTCGGTTTCATCAGTCTCAGTAGATTCAAGAACTGTTTCTATAATATCTTCCTCATCCTTTACTACTTCAATTACTTCTGGAGCTGGTGGAGGCGGAGGTGGAGGCTTGATTTCTTGAATTCTTTCCGTGATAGGAATATCAATTTCGTCTTCTAATTCTGTATTTGCCATACCTAAGTCACCTACAGTACGTTCAAATGTTTTCCATTCAATACCTATATAAATAAGTAATAAAGCAAGTGCTAAACCTAATAACATAAATTGTTTATTGTGGTTTTCTAAATTTGCTTTCGGGTTTTTTTTAACTTCCATCTCTATAAAAATTTTACGAAGCGCTAATTTAATGAAATAATTAGCACAATTACAAGTATTTTTTTTAAATTGTTTTATACCATCTTAATAATTTACTAAATAATAGGGTGGCAATAGCTATTCCAAATATATTAGCAAATACATCAAATAAATCAGCTGTTCTGTAATTTGTTAATCCACCTTGTAGAGCTTCAAGAATAATGCCATAAAAAATAAGGGCTATAATCACAAAAATTTTAAAGCTAATTTTTTTTAATTTATTTTGAAGTGCAAAATACCAAATTAAACTTAAAGTAAAGTAGGCTAAAGCATGTAAATATTTATCGCTTGATTTTAATTTAAAGCCCAAATCAAATTTAGGAACTGAAGTTAAGCTCAATATTGCTATAAAAATGGTAGCTATTATAGCTATCATTAATGCATTATGCTCCAATAACTTCTTTATACGCTGCAGCATCTAATAAGTTGTCTATTTCTGAATTGTTAGATATTTTTATCTTAATCATCCAACCACCACCATAAGGATCTGAATTAACTTTTTCTGGAGCATCTTCAAGTGCTTCATTAAATTCAATAACTTCACCACTTAATGGCATAAACAGATCTGACACGGTTTTTACAGCTTCAACGCTTCCAAAAACTTCATCTCTGTCAAAAGTTTCATCTACTGTTTCTACATCAACATAAACGATATCACCAAGTTCACCTTGTGCAAAACTAGTAATTCCAACAGTTGCCACATCACCTTCAATGCTAATCCATTCGTGATCTTTAGTGTACTTTAAATTTTCAGGTATATTCATTTTATTCAAGTTTATTAGTTCCCTATTATATATCTTATACTAATTCCACCATTAATTGATGTACGTGGATAAGTTGTTGATATTGCAAACTTAGACTTATTATAATCAAAGAAAAAGGAAGTAAGCAAATTTTTATTTAAAGAATAATCTGCTAAAAATTTAAAGGAGATTAGATTTTGCCCTCCTGTTATTTGATTATTATCAATGTCATCAGATATTCCAAAGGCTCTTATTGTGGTTAAATTATCACGAATACCTACATCGGCTTTAAAATTAATATCTCCTTGAAATTTTGTTTTTCGATTACCTGTTTTAAATTGCATTTTCACATTTTTAATACGGTAGCCCAATCCAACTATAATTTCATTTCCTATAATTTCGGTAACGGTATTGTTGTTGAAATTTAAATTTAATGCTTTGTCTTTATTATAAGCTGCTCTTAATGAAAATGAATTTTTCATTTTAAAATCCACTTTAATTAATGGAGAAAATTCTTCAATTAGATTTACACCATTATATAATTTTTTTGGATTGAAATTTCCTGCGATATCTCTATTATTATTCCCATAAGGATCATTTGCATCATATTTTAGATTGTTGGTGTAAGATAGTACAGAATAAACAGAACGGTAGCTATGCTCGAGTGTTACGCTTCTAAAATTTTGTTTGAACCAACCAATTTGCATTAGCCCTTTATAGGTTACTCTCCAGTTAGGAATAGGTGTATTTCTAAAAGCTGACAATTGAATTGAATTTACATCCTTACCCGAGTATGCTGCTAAAAATGCAGGGAGAACAACGTCTTGATTTGTACTACCAAAACCATCAATATTACCTCCTGTTTTATTTGCAAGTCTTTGTGAAACAATTGCTCTATTTTTTTTAAATTCCTGAAAAACAGCATCTTCATCATTAAAAGAAGATCCTAACATAAAATAGGAAATGCTAAAATTACCAATTGCATTTATAGGTGATTCATTTAGAACTCCATTTACAACATCTAATTGTTGGGTAAAACTTTTGGTAAAGGTTCTGTTACCAAAAATTTCAATATCTAAATTGCGTGTTGGTTGAATTATGGCCGAATAATCAAATTTATCAAAATGAGATTTACTATAATTTTTTGAATAATAATTATCGTTAATATCTCTTGAAAGTAACCAGCCATTGGCTAATGCTTTATCTAGTATACTTGCCTGGCTTCCAAAAACAAACCCAAATGTAGGAGCTAAAGTTCCTGATGAATTACTACGACCTAAAAACCCGAACTGAGGAACATAACCGGGTAAGAAGGTACCATTATTTTCGGTATAGGATAGACGAATATTTTTAACCGAGGTCAAAATATCAACCCCAACCCGCCCGATTTTTTGTCCAGTTGAAAGATTTTTTTTAGTTTTAGTGATTGCTTTAGTTTTTGAATCTTGGGTGGCATTTATTGTTTTTTGCTTCGTAAATAACTTATCCATTCCAATGTGTTTATACAACCTATCCATGCTCATATCTGCAGTAAAATTATGAGTGTTTGCATTTTGAATTGTATTACCAACATTTCCAATATTAGAATAGGATGGGGCTTGCCAATCATAATCAGCAGTATAATTATAAGTTCCGTTAATAAAACTCAACACAGGGAATTTTTCAAACGGAATTTTATAAGTCATATCAAATGTTTGATGATAATGTTCTGGTCTTCCAATACTAAAAAGGTTATCGTAAAGTTGAATATCTTCTGAATTTTCAAATTCATCATAAACATAATTATTTAAGGCTCTAAATGTAAATTGAATGGATTTAGTAATATTATAGGATAATAAATAATCCCAATCAAACATGTAATTTCTTTGTTTTAATGTTGGTAATTGAGGTAAACCTTCAACCAATGATCGAGATAATTGTTCATTATAATTTCTTATAATATTTGAGTTTAAAGAAATTGATGTAGGCAGTAGGTTTACATTAAAGTCTTTAATAAATTGTAAATATGCTTTGTCACTAATTAAGCCCCACTTTTTAAATGGCTCAATAATTACTGGCTGAAAACTATAGTTATAATTTGCAGATGCTCTTAATTTTTGATCAATAAATTTTTGAACATTATAGTCTCGATGATAAATTTCATTATAAAGATAAGAAACCGAAAGGTTTTCTACATCATAAAAATGTGGCTTGCGATTATATTCCGCTTTACTTTTACGTACATTAATAAAATTTAAACTTCTACGTTTTGTATAATCTCTTGCCAAATCACTATTGGTGTTTCCATCGTCAAAAAGCACATCTTGAAATTGAGGGTCATATTTTGGGTCTCTAAATTCTTCAGCAATACTAAAATTAATAGGGATACTAATATTTATTTTCTTTGGGAGTAGTTGCCCAATATTGATATTAGATATAACA
Source organism: Flavobacteriaceae bacterium (assembly GCA_030626795.1). Lineage (GTDB taxonomy): Bacteria > Bacteroidota > Bacteroidia > Flavobacteriales > Flavobacteriaceae > Lutimonas. The sequence goes on along the minus strand of DAOUTI010000107.1, from coordinate 5,124 downwards.
CCATATTGCTTTAAATTATCTTGGCTTCTTTCATTTACGCCTTGATCTAAAGAGCCAAATCCGATAGTGTGCATGCTACCTGTTAATGAAACATCGGCAAAATCAGCAAAATTAGCGTCAGCATTTACTATTGCAGCCCAACTTCCATCATTATCAAAATCAGAAACCCTCAATTCATTATACCAAAGTTCGGCGCTTTTTGGACTTAAAGAATTGTTTTTCACTCCTAGCATGATGGTGCGAATATTCGATAAATTCGGATTTCCTTTAATTCGAACTCTATACTCCGTAGTTTCCCCTGGTACAGGTTTTGGAAATAATTCTCCAACAGAAGCGTTTTGGTCAATTCTGTCTAATTTTAACTGCCCGAATTCTTCAATCTTAGCTTTGATATTATTGTCTTCGGGCCAAATGTCTTCAGCTATTTGAGCTCCAAAAGGAGTTATTTTTAATGGAAGTTCTATTTGATAATAGTTATCTTCAATATCGCTTCCTAACCTAACAATCGCTAATAACTCGTCATCATTAACTTCAATACTTCCTAAAATACTTTCGGCATGTAAAAACATTTTTAGGTTTTTAAACATTCGAATATCAAAGGTTGTATTTTTAAAAACTGCTCGAGTATCACCTGGTTCTAAATCGGTAACTTTAACCGAAAGTGACTGTTCATTTTGCTGTTGTATAGAAGTACTTCCTTGTAAACGTTCTCTTTTTATACCTGGAGGTAAAACATAAGGTATAGGTTGTCTGTCTTCGTTTTCTTCAATATTAACTACACCCACTTCAAATTTTTGATTTTCAATAGGAGTTAAATCTTGAGGTGGTTGAATGGCTTCATCCAAAGTTTTGGTGTATCTTCTCCAATCACCACGAACCAATTGTAATTCGCCAAAACGTAAAACTACAGGAATTTTAAATTTAGTTAAAAACATTCGCATAAATCGAATGGAAGTAAACCCTGTCATATTATTGATGATATTGTTTGGGTCTTCTGGTGTAGTTATTGGAATTCTAAATTGGTACCAAGTTGTGGTTTGCGTTGTGTTATTAGGCAAATTAACTGTTGTAGTTCGGCTATCAACAATATTATTTTTACCAACAACCAAATCTTGTCTGTTTAATGAAACTTTATATTGATAATAACTTTCAACAGCACTCATAGTTTGATCTTTATTGATGTCTTCTACGTCTGGAAAAGAAGTTGCTGAAGTTGGATAACTTTCGGTAGAATTATTTACCGTTGGGGAATTACCTTGTGTTAAACTAAAACCTTTATATCTCGTCAAAATAGAAGCATCTTCGCTATCCAAGTTTGAACCTCTAAAATATTGAAAATTATCAGCAGATGGATCGACTCCAAACGTATTTCCATATTTAGTTGCTTCATCAATATCATTGATTCCATCTAAACCTAAATCTTGATTAATTCGATCTGTATCATTTTCGGTAAATGCATAAAGTAAAGACTGGTTCTTTGGAATTGATGACCAAGGTGTTATTTCGACATTACCGTCAGGAATTTGAATACCATCTGTTGGTAATCCATTTTCAAACATTTTTCTATCATCAGCCAAAATATCTTCTGAAATACTACCAAAGTTAAAATATAATTCACCTTGAAAATCAACATTAGTTGGAGGGTTAATTGATCCTCCTTCTTTGGCAGTAATAGAGTAATTTTCATAAGGATCCATTAGCCAAAATTGTACATACTCGATATTAGCTTGTTGAAAATTTGTAGTGGTAAGCGCTCTTGTAATACCAGCCCAACGATCTTCGGGATTAGGGTATTTACCTTCATTATTAAACCCATCATCATAATTATATGCGCCTCTTTCTTGAGGAAAATAAGCCAAATCAAGTGTTCTTATAATTGTTGATTGTGTTATATCTAAATCAACTTGAGGAAATAATTCACTATAACTTACTTGTCTAACTTCAGCTCTTGATAGTTCATCACCATCAATATTACCTGGTTTGAGCGACGACCCATAAAAAATTCGATCAATATTATACCAACTTAGTTTGGAACGTTGCGCACCTGATCTTAATTCGTTGGGTAAACCTGAAGCTAAATCACCATTGTTGAAATCTAAATCTCCACTTTGTCCTTGTGGTGTACTTGCCATAAACCATTGTTTAGGAGATCTAATATCTAAAGGAATTTGGGCACCCTCAAAATCATCAATATATGATGTGGCAGCTCCGTCTAAGTCAATACCACTTGGTGTTCCAGGTAATAAATAGGCAACTTCCGATCTAATGGAAACATAGGATGGCGCATCCGTATCAATATTTGGTAATTTATTTACCCATTTTGTAAATTTTGGTACTTCAGTTTTATAACTTAAATAGGCACCAAAAATAGTATTATTTACAGGCTCAGATCCGAATTGTGCTTTTTGAGTAAGCGGTTTTTCGTTTAAATTAATAATATTTCCCCCAACAGCTAATTTTTCATCAAAAACATGTAAAACATCAAGTCCCATATATCTACGTCGTTGTTGGTTAAAGCCAATATTATTTTCTACATTAACTTGAATAGGAACGTTAGAGGCTACCAAGGTTGGATTGATTATTTGTACATTACCTATGTTATAATCAACAACATAATCAATTCCTTCAATTAATTCCCTTCCGCCCGAAGTAACCGTTACAGATCCTCGAGGAATGTTAAACGCTCCTAGTGGAATACCGTTTTGACCTTCTGATTTAAAATAACCTTTAATAAAGTATTTATCTTTATGTTGAAAATCGTTTTGGGCCTCACTTTGGGTACGGTCATATAATTCGTTAAAAACAAAAATATCATCTTGAGGAACTAAAATATCATCTAGGTCTTTACCAAAAGGTTCTACTGTTGGGAAAATAAAATATCCCCTTTTTGAATCGATAGTTATACCTTCAACATAATCGAAAAATCCATCACCATCGGGTAAAATATTATTGTTTTGGTCTAACCTATCTAAACGCATTAAGTTTAATATGGTAATGTCGTTAATGTTTGGAGTTTGTGCATTTTGCAATATGTTTACAGGCTCACCTGTACTATCGTCATTATAAAGCAACTCTAATCTAAATCCGTCTTTTTGTATTTGAAAAGCTCCTGGAATTGCATAAACATTTTTAAGCATTAAATCCCACATAGGGATACTTGCATTGATTATTTCACTACGTAATAACTTTACTACAAGATTGTCTGGAGCAATAACTCCATCATCAGTTAATTCACCAACTTTATATACATTGGTTCCATCGGTATATTCATAAGCAATTGCTAGAACATCACTTTCTGCCAATCTTCTATTTAAGGTAACAAACCCCAATTGTGCATTCATTGTAAAATCGATGCCTTGCACTAATTTTATGGCATTTTCTAAGATGGTATAATCTCTTCCTTGAGACATGTTATACGGAGCAAGTGCATTTTTTACTCCAGATATTTCTCGAATATCACCATGAAGAGTTAATAAATTATTTAAATCATTAGCTTCATTAGAAGGGTCTGGTGCTCCAGGATTAGGATTTACATTTGCTGGACCAATATTTACCGGATTATTTTCACCTAAATCTGCTAGGGCGACAATATTTCTAGTACCTTCGGTAGTTGCATTTCTATTGGTTATCCATATTTCAACACGAGTAATGTTTATAGAACTGTTAATTAAAGGGAAATTAATTAATGCATTGTTGTATTTGTCTCTATAATCATGCGCAATAAAAAAGTGGCGGTTGTTATCATATTCACTTGCTTTAAATTCAAATTCGTTTATGGTTGAACCTCCTTGAGCGGCAACCGATCTTGTTTGAGAGCGTTGTTGCGAAAAAATTCCGGTAACGGTAGTTTTTCCAAATTGCAATTCAGTTTTTGCTCCAAATAGATTTTGTGCACCAGCAACCAATGAATTTCTAATAGGCATAGAAACATTACCAACTTCAATTTTTCTAATAATATCATCTTCTGTTGGCGTGTATTCTAATTTAACCATATTTTGAAAGTTAAAAGTAGATTGTGTATCAAAATTTGCAGATACTCTTAGCCTATTTCCAATTTTTGCATTTAAACTAGCACTAATTTCTTGGTCAAAATCGAAGGTGGTGCTTTGTCTATTTTTTTCAGATAATTGTGGGTTTTCAACTTTTTGAAAAATCAATCCCATTTTAATAAGAATAGACCCTTGAGGATTTACCTCAATAGTGTTCCCACCAAAAATACTTTCAAAAAAATTAGAATTTACATAATAAGTTGGTAGTAAGTTTTTTTGTGCTTCGGTACTATTTTTAGTTTTACCACTTATGGCATTTAGCTTTGTTTTTGAATACTCTAGCATATCACGCTGTAGTCGATAGTCTTGGTATTCTTTTGGAGTCATATGAGTAGGATGCTTGAGATAATAATCTCCTATCTTTTCATATAAAATATAGTTGCCAGTTTGCGGGTCAAATATTACTTCTTGTTCTGAATTATTATTTAAAAAAAGGCTCCCAGATTGTGAGTTTTTAAAGGAATATTTTAATTTGGGTAAAGTGTCTTTTTTTACAGAAGCATCTGATGCACTTTGATTTAAGTTGATGTTGCTTGGATTGTTTTGAGCTGATAAAAAATATGCACTAAATAATAGCACAAAAAATATAAAGAGGAGTTTATATTTAATCTGTTTTTTTTCTATCAATTTTTACAAGTTTTTAAGCGCTTTTTTAATTAATTCTTCTAAACTAATGTTTGGTGAATCTTGTAAAATAACTTGTATTGCTTTGTCTATTTTTTTTCTGTTAAATCCTAACACTTCTAAAGCTGATAACGCTTCATTTTTAATTGTATTGTTTGATGTTGAAGTTTCTTCTGAAATATCAAAAGTTTTCAATATTTTATCTTTTAAATCTACAATAACTCTTTGTGCAGTTTTTATACCGATACCTTTAACTGATTTGATTTTTTCAACATCATCTGAAGCAATTGCATGCTGAATCTCTTTGCAATCCATTGATGATAACATGGTCATGGCGGTACTAGGTCCAACACCAGATACAGAGATCAATAACCTAAATATTTCACGCTCGGTTTTGTCAATAAATCCATAAAGAATATGAGCATCTTCGCGTATGGACAAATGTGTAAAT
>DAOUTI010000198.1 GCA_030626795.1 Flavobacteriaceae bacterium | reverse complement strand
TCTGCGAATTTTACTTTTTTCAGTAAAATGTGGCAGTCTCTTCATTGAAAAATAGATTGCCATCCCGAGGGTTCGGGATACCTCTTTCGCAAAAACGTTAACATCTAACATTCTAGTAGTTAATTTGCTCGTTACGCCGAACTCAGGTTAGAAGATACTGTTTACTTTAAAAAATATTTCAATAAACAAAAAAAACCGAAGTTAAACTTCGGTTTTTTTTATAGAAATTTTTATTTTCTATTTAAAATCAGCATCAGAAACGCCTTCGTTCACTTTGATCTCTTTGGTGATGAAATCAATATTTCTCGGACCCATCGTTTGGGTCATTTTAAATGGAAATTTAATTCCGGATACATCTTTATAATCTGTATAGAAAATAGAGTTAGATCCCTGCGGCATTGTCCTGGTCTCTTTTAATTTAAATCCAGATTCTACACTATAAAATACGGATAACTCATCAGATATTTTGATTTTATAGGCATTTTCTCCGTTCACTTTCTCTATTTTTTCAAGTGTTGCACTTTGACTTAAATAATTCACTTCCGGAAACGGTGAAGATTCAGCTTGTACTTTTTTAACCTCATCTGCTGTCATATCTTTCTTTTGACCTTGTGCAACAACATAACCTGCATTACCATCAAGCACTTGCTTACTCATTGAGTTACCCATTGCACTCAAATCTTGCATAAACTGATTTTTTACTGTCTTCTTCATCTCCATATTCAACATCATACCTGGCTGTAATTCAGCTTCAGCTTTCATTAAAACAGAATTAACGTTATCTAATTTTGCTCTTCCACCTATTGCCTTGATATAATTATTTAAAACAACTTTCACATCTACATCATTAGGAATAGCGATGTCAAAATTTGGTTTAGCAATAGATTTGGCATATGTATCGTAATACTTGATTGGAACACCTGTTTGCTCTAAATTTTCTAAAATATCACTTCCTTTACCAACCACCACGATTCTTGCATTCTCTGTTTTGAAATATTTGTTTGCTACACGTGTTATATCAGCAGAAGTAACTGCATTGATCTTTTTTAAATAATTTTTGTAAAAATCTTCTGGCAAATTATTTGTTTTAATATTTAATGCATAATCTGCAATAGTTGAAGGTTTTTCTAATGCCAAAACAAAGTCTCCAACATATTTCGCTTTTGCATTTTTTATAGCTTCTTCAGAAACTGGTTCCTTTTTAATTCGATTAATTTCTTTTAAAGTTTGTACAACTGCACTATCGGTAACCGCATTTCTAACAGAGGCACCTGCAGTAAATCGAGATGCATATTTATCTACATTAACTCTTGAACGTGCTCCATAAGTATAACCGTGTTCTTCTCGAAGATTCATATTTAGGTAACTATTAAAACCGCCTCCTAAGATTTTATTTGCAATTAAAACGGCATGATAATCCGGGTCATTCATTTTTAAATTTACATTATTTGTAAGTGAAATGTTTGACTGAACTGCATTTGGCATATCGATAAAGTCAATTTCTGTTTGATTTACATTTGCTTTCTCAGTTATAATAGAAATATTTTTCAAGTCTGCTTTGTTCCATTTTCCAAAATATTTTTCAACTTGTTTTTTTATTGTTTTAAAATCTACATCGCCAACAATAACAAGATATGCGTTATTTGGATTAAAATAATCGTTGTAAAATTCTTTAACATCATTTAAAACTATATTATCTACAGTTGCCTCGGTAACAAATTCTCCATAAGCATGGTGTGTACCAAAAGCTAAAGCGCCTCCTACTCTTGCTGCAATGGTACTCACATCTTTTTCTCCAGATTTTAGTCCGTCAATTAGCTTGTCTTTTTCCTTTTCAAATTCTTCCTCGGTTAACAAGGGGTTTATTGCAGCATCAGCCATTAATTGTAATATTCTTTCTGAATACTTTGATAAAGATCTTGCAGAACCTCCTGATGACCAGAAATTTATACTAGCTCCTAAAAAATCTACTTCCTCATTAAAATCATCCTTTGAAATACTAGTTGTTCCGTTACCCATCATAGCGCCTAGTAAAGCAGATTTACCTGCTTTGTCTCCTTCAACAACTGGAGCTCTATCAATTCTTAAACTAAAAGAAACTCTTGGTAATTTATGATTTTCAACAATAAGAACTTTTAGCCCATTATTTAAATCAAACTCTTTTGGTGTTTCTAAAGAAATTTTAGGAGCGGGTCCTGGCTTAGGTTGTTTCGACCTGTCTATTTGAGCATTTACTCCAACAGATATTAAAAACAATACAATTATTGTGGTTATTTTATTTTTCATGATTTAAAGTCTTTTATTTTTTATCTTTTTCGGGTAAATACTCAAGAACTAATCTTTGATTTGGCTGAAGATATTTTTTTGCAACAGCTTGAATTTCTTCTCGTGTAATAGATTCGTAAATTTTAATTTCATTGTTAATTAAATTAACATCACCATACAGCATATAATATTTTGCTAATGAATTTGCAATACCCGAAACACTTGAATTTGAATTAACAAATTGATTTTCGAATTTATTTTGAAGTTTTTGATAGTCTCTTTCTGATATTAAACTATTTTGAATTTTAACAATTTCTTCATCCATTTCTTTAACCAAATCTTCTAACTTAGTATCCCCTAGAGGTAATCCAAAAACCACATACATTCCATAATCTTCTTGACTTATATTAAAGGCACCTACCTGTAATGCCATTTTTTTCTCATCTACCAATCTTTTATATAGTCTTGAACTTTTTCCACTACTTAAATAACTAGAAATCATATCTAACACATAAGAATCTCTTTCTTTAAAAGAAGGTGTTCTATAGGCAGCTACAACCGCTGGTATTTGAATGTTTGCATCATATCCTTTGGCCGAAATAGGTTTTATAATTGGGTCTTCAATAATTTTTTTTCTCACAATTTCTTCCCCTCGAGGAATTGGTCCAAAATAATTTTCAACCATTTCTTTTACTTTAGGAATATCAATATCTCCAGCTACAACAAGTACTGCATTATTTGGTATATAAAACTTTTTGTTAAATGCTTGAAATTCTTCTAAAGTAGCAGCATCTAAATGAGCCATTTTACCAATAGTTGTCCCTTTATAAGGATGTTTTTTAAACATTTCTTGCTTTACATATTCTAAAAAATGACCATATGGCTGATTATCAACACGTAATCTTTTTTCTTCTTTTACAACTTCATTTTGAGTATCTACACCTATTTGATTAATAACAGGATGCATCAATCTTTCAGATTCCATCCACAAGCCTAACTCGACATTATTTGACGGAAAAACTTCATAATAATACGTTCTGTCATCCGTGGTATTTGCATTGTTAGTCCCACCGTTTGAACTAACAATAGTAAACCACTCACCTCTATCAATATTTTCTGTACCTTCAAATAATAAGTGTTCAAAAAAATGAGCAAATCCGGTTCGATCAGGATTTTCATCTTTAGCTCCTACATGATACATCACTGAAGTTGTAACAACCGGAGCAGCATTATCTTGATGTAAAATAACATGCATCCCGTTATTTAAATCATATTCTTCAAATTTGACTTCTTGTGCGTAAATCATGGTAACAGCCATGGTTAAAAAAGTCAGCATAACTAATTTTTGTTTCATTGTTATTGGTTTTAGTTTATTCTATGTTTAATATACTATTGATTGCTAAGTTAAGTAAAAAATCAACCATTATGGATTCCATGCTTTTTTACTTTTATCCAATAAAATAACCGCTTCTTTTAATAATGTAACAAATGCCTTTTCATTAAAAGATACTAAGTTTTTCACTTGTATTGATCGCACTTGTTTGCGATTATTTTTATCTTTTAATTGTGGAAATTTACCTTGTAAAAAAACACCTTGTACAAAGGCAATATCTACATAATTTGTTCCTTTTAAAACATTTAAATAACATAATGGTTTTTTATGATGATGATAAAACGGAATCTTATAACTATACCTTTCTTCTATACGCAACACACTTAGGTTTTCGGGGAATTTAACAAATTTAATTTTTCTTTAAGCAAGGCAAAATTTTCAAGCATAACCTTAGCTATGGTTGCAAATTTTAACGCAGATAAAAGGGAAAAGAAAACATTAAAAATTCGGAAAGCTAAGTGTGTTGCGTATATATCAGGTAAAGTTTTAAAAATTACACTTCGCACGTAAAGCATAATAACCTGTGTTCTACCTAAGATTTGTTTACAGTTTGAATGAATTTTTATTCAATTCGTAGGTGTCTTTTTGAAGGACTAACGGGTTAGTTTGAAAAAATATGGCAAGAATTGGGAAAAAT
>DAOUTI010000238.1 GCA_030626795.1 Flavobacteriaceae bacterium | reverse complement strand
GTTTTTCCCGCCATCGGTAGTTTTAAAAATTCCGCGTTCAGCGTTTGGCGTATATAAATGGCCAATAACACCAATAACTACTTCATCAGGATTATTAGGGTTTATTAAAATTTTACCTATATGATGCGAATCGGTTAGACCAACATTTTGCCAAGTTTTACCTTTATCGGTACTTTTTAAAATTCCGATACCTGCATAGGATGAACGAGAAGAATTATTTTCGCCGGTACCCACCCAGATTGTTCCACTTTTCCAATCAACAGCAATATCTCCAATATTTTGGGTAGGAGAATTATCCATCACGGGAGTAAAAGTTGTTCCATTATTTTGGGTATACCACAACCCTCCAGAAGCATAAGCAACATAAAATTCGGTTGGTCTTTGCGGATTAACATCGAAATCAACCACGCGACCACTCATTATTGAAGGTCCTATAGATGTAAATGTAACATTTTGAACAATAGATTCTTGGGCATTGCTATTAACTAAAATAAAAAAACTAAAAATAAAACCAAATAGACTTCTCATAATATTTCTTTAAAATTTTGAATAAATATAAACAAAAAACTCGCTTGATTTAACCAAGCGAGTTACAATTTTTAAAACAATGATTATTAATTATCTATATTGATATAATCATCGTATTCTACCTCAAAATTCATTTTGTGATTTGCTTCTTCGCCTGCTAATTTTTTGAAAATTGTTTTTAGCTCTTTCGTTGTGGCAACTTTTGAAAGACGAATATATAATTTATATGCAGCCTTTTCTCTTTTCATTGCTAAAATCAAAGCGTCTTGGTAAGTCATTTTACCTTTTGTGTTACTTTTTACTAAGTAATCACTCATTTTCATATCTAGAATATCTTCTTTTTTTGCATCAAAAACTCCTTCAGATTTAATTTTTTTTAGTCTTGCTTCATGCCCTCTTTCTTCTTTCGAAAATTTATCAAAAGTTTCTTTCATTGATTTTCTTTTGGCTTGACCAGAAAGGTTTTCGTAAAACTCTGCTGCTCTAATTTCATTAGTAATAGCAAAGTCTAATATTTCATCTATTGAATTAAAATTATTCATAATTTCATTTTTTTTAAGTCCTGTAAATTTAATAAATAGTAACTGAAAAAGTAATTAAATTATTAAAAATGAGTTTGTTTTTTAGTAGTTTAAAAAGATTCTTAATAGTGCTTTGGTTTTCACTAGTTCTACATTAAATTTACAAAACAATTAAAACTTCATCACCAAAGTTTACAAACAATTGACTAATTTTGTTAAACTCATTTTAAAAATTCATTTCATGAAATACGCTCCAATCCATAATCAGTTATTTATTAAAAATAGAAAGAAATTATCCAAACAAATGCAAACCAATGCTTTGGCGATTTTTAACTCTAATGATATTTACCCAGTAAGTGCCGATAGCACATTGCCATTTGCACAACATCGCGATATTTTTTACTTATCTGGTGTTGATCAAGAAGAGAGTATTTTGATAATTTTTCCTGATTGCCCAAAAGAAGAGCATCGCGAAATTTTATTTTTAAAAGAAACCAATGAGCATATTGCTGTTTGGGAAGGTGAAAAACTAACCAAAGAAAAAGCTTTAGAAACTTCGGGAATTAAAACGGTTTATTGGTTACAAGATTTAGATAAGGTTTTGTTTGAATTAATGACCCAAGCCGAAAATGTTTACATCAATACCAACGAACATTATCGTGCAAATGTAGAAACCGAAACTCGTGAAGATCGTTTTATAAAAGGGTTACAAAAAAAATACCCTGCGCATACTTATTTACGTAGCCAACCCATTTTGCAAAGACTTCGTTCTATTAAAGAAAAAGAAGAAATTGCTTTAATTCAGCAAGCTTGTAATATTACAGAAAAAGGGCTTAAACGAATTTTAGATTATGTAAAACCTGGTGTTTGGGAATATGAAATCGAGGCCGCATATATTCATGAATTTATAAGAAATAGATCCGATGGTTTTGCCTATACTCCAATTCTTGGTTCGGGTTATAATGCCTGTGTTTTACATTATATCGAAAACAATCAAGAGTGTAAAGATGGCGATGTGATTTTGATGGATGTTGGTGCAAGTTATGCCAATTATGCTAGTGATATGACACGCTGTATTCCTATTTCTGGGAAATTTACCGATCGACAAAAAGAGGTATATAATGCTGTTTTAAGAGTAAAAAAAGCAGCAGCCAAAATGTTAGTACCAGGTACTATTTGGGCAGACTATCATGTGGAAGTTGGAAAATTAATGACTCAAGAATTAATTGGTTTGGACTTAATTACTAAAGAGGATGTAAAAAATGAAGACCCAAAATGGCCTGCTTATAAAAAATATTTTATGCATGGAACTTCGCATCACATGGGACTTGACACACACGATTACGGAATTTTAACGGAACCCATGCAAGCAAATATGGTATTTACTGTTGAACCTGGAATTTATATCCCTGACGAAAAATTAGGTATTCGATTAGAAGATGATTATGTAATTCAAGAAAAAGGAGATCCATTTAATTTAATGGCAAATATTCCTATTGAAGTTGATGAGATTGAAG
>DAOUTI010000171.1 GCA_030626795.1 Flavobacteriaceae bacterium | reverse complement strand
TTTGATGAACATAAATTCTAATATTTTTATAAATCACACACAAAATGCTTAATAAAACTATTCGTTATTTTCTTGAAAACAAGCTAATAACATTCATGATTCTTGGTGGTTTTCTTATCGGAGGATATGTAACCGCTCCGTTTAATTGGAAAACCTCATTAATCGAAAGAAATCCTGTACCTGTTGATGCCATACCAGATATTGGCGAAAACCAACAAATTATTTTTACCGAATGGACGGGGCAATCGCCACAAGATATTGAGGATCAAATTACCTATCCCTTAACCACTGCTTTATTGGGTATTCCTGGAGTTAAAACTATTCGTTCAAACTCTATTTTCGGACTCTCAAGTATTTATATCATTTTTGAAGATGATGTAGATTTTTACTGGAGTCGCACTCGAATTTTAGAAAAACTAAATTCCTTACCACCAGGTACTGTTCCGAGCGAAGTAAAACCTGCTTTAGGGCCTGATGCAACAGCATTAGGTCAGGTATATTGGTATACCTTAGAAGGAAGAGATTCCCAAACTGGAAAACCTACAGGCGGTTGGGATCCACAAGAATTACGTACCATTCAAGATTTTTACGTTCGATATTATTTAACGGCTTCAAAAGGAGTATCAGAAGTTGCCTCAATTGGTGGTTTTATCAAAGAATACCAAATTGAAATTGATCCAGATGCTATGAAAGCATACGGTGTCGATATCAAAAAAATCATGAATGCCGTTAAAAACTCCAATTTAGATATTGGTGCACGAACGCTAGAGTTTAACAAGGCAGAGTATTTGGTGAGAGGATTAGGGTATATTAAAAGCCTAAAAGATTTAGAAGAATCTGTGGTTGCTGTGAATGGTCACACTCCAATTAGACTTAAAGATGTGGCTAAAATTCAGTTTGGACCAGCTACGCGTCGTGGCGGATTAGATAAAAGCGGTGTAGAAGCCGTAGGTGGTGTTGTGGTTGCTCGTAATGGCGCGAATCCTTTAGAAACCATTCGAAATTTAAAAAATAAGATAAAAGAAGTTGCTCCAGGTTTACCTTCAAAAGTACTAGCCGATGGTACAGTTTCAAAAGTAACGATTATTCCTTTTTACGATCGTTCTGGTTTGATACATGAAACATTAGGCACTTTAGAATCTTCACTTTCGCATGAAATATTGATTAGTATTTTGGTAGTAATTGTATTGGTATTGAATTTAAGAGCATCCATTTTAATATCAAGTTTGCTACCAATAGGTGTTTTAATGACCTTTATATTGATGAAGTTTTTTGATGTTGACGCAAACATTGTTGCCCTTTCGGGGATAGCAATCGCGATTGGGGTCATGGTAGATGTTGGTATTGTATTTACCGAAAATATTATCAGGCATTTAGATATGCCAGAAAATAAAGGCATTAGAGGAAAACAATTATTAGAAGTAATTTATGAAGCAACAATAGAGGTAGCATCAGCAATTATTACAGCTTTGGCAACTACAGTGATTAGTTTTTTACCTGTTTTTGCCATGCAAGCATCCGAAGGTAAAATGTTTAGACCTTTAGCGTTTACAAAAACATTTGCATTATTATCTTCTTTGGTGATCGGAATTATGTTTATTCCAGCAATTGCAAACGTGTTGTTTTCTATCCGTTTTGATAAAAAGAAATCAGGAAGAATTTTTAATTCTCTGTTAATAGGATTCGGAATTGTATTTATCGTTGGATATGGTAGTATGATCGCTTTTGCATTGATTGCGTACGGCGTTAACAATATATTGTCTCAAAACAACCCAACAATTAATTTATTTAAAGGTAAAATTAAATTTACTTATTCAGAAAAAATCGCAAATTATATCAATATTGCAATTACAATATTGATTGTTGTATATTTCTTAACTATTCAATGGATGCCACTAGGAGCCTCCAATTCTACCTTTGTAAACTTCCTATTTGTAGTATTAATTATTGGCGTTGTATTGGGTTTGTTAATGACAATTGTACATTTTTATGCTCCAATTTTAAAATGGTGTTTAGATAATAAATGGAAATTCTTATCCATTCCAATCGTCATTATTTTCTTTGGGATGACCATTTGGTTAGGTTTTGGAAAAATATTTGGTTTTATACCCAATTTTGCCAAAGACAATGCGGTTTGGAACAAATTAGATGAAAGTTTCCCAGGGCTAGGTAATGAATTTATGCCGGCATTAGATGAAGGTTCGTTTTTATTGATGCCAACAACCATGCCGCATTCTGGTGTTACCGAAAACATAGAAGTGATGGCAAGTATTAATAAGCATATAAATTCTATACCAGAAATTGCAACTGCCGTTGGAAAATGGGGAAGGGTAAATTCGGCTTTAGATCCTGCACCAACATCCATGTTCGAAAATACTATTAATTATATTCCTGAGTATATTTTAGATGAAAACGGACGAAGAGAAAGATTTAAAGTTAATAATAAAGGCGCTTTTATTTTAAAAGATAAATCGACATACAAATACAATGGAGATGATTTTAAAAAAATCACTTTTGATGAATTGATTTTAGATGAAGATGGAGAATACTTTAGACAGTGGCGCTTTAAAATAAAAAAATCAGACGATATTTGGAAAGAGATTTTAAAACATTCTAAGTTCCCCGGATTAACATCGGCACCTAAATTACAACCTATTCAAACACGATTGATAATGTTAGCAACAGGTATGCGTGCACCCATGGGAATTAAAGTTTTTGGCCCAACATTAGAGATTATTGAGAAAACAGGTTATGAACTTGAGGCTATTTTAAAAGAAGTGCCGAGTGTTGAGGCAAGTACTGTTTTTGCCGATAGAGTGGTTGGAAAGCCTTATTTAGAAATAAAATTGAATCGTCAAAACATGTCGCGTTATGGCTTGACCGTTAAAGATATGCAAGATCAATTATCGGTTGCCATTGGTGGTAAGCAATTAACAACTACGGTTGAAGGTAGAGAACGATATCCGGTGCGTGTACGTTATGCACGTGAGTTTAGAGATAACCCTGATGGTTTAAAAAAGATATTAATACCAACACCTTCTGGTGAGCAGGTGCCTTTGAATGAATTGGCTTCGGTAGATTATGTTCGAGGCCCTCAAATGATTAAAAGTGAGGATACTTTTTTGACGTCGTATGTTATTTTTGATATGAAAGATGGTTATGCCGAAACCAATGTTGTTGAAGAAGCACAAGCTTTTATCAAGCAAAAACTAGATTCAGGCGAGTTTAAATTACCCGATGGTGTGACCTATAAATTTACAGGAAATTATGAAAATCAGATTCGGGCCTCCAAACGCTTAATGATTGTTGTGCCAATTTCTTTGGTAATGATTTTCTTAATTCTGTATTTCCAATTTAAAGACATTGCGCCATCCTTAATGGTTTTTACAGGTATTTTTGTTGCCTTTTCAGGCGGATTTATCATGATGTGGTTATATGGTCAAGATTGGTTTTTAAATTTTAGTTTGGCAGGTGTACACATGCGAGATTTATTCCAACTGCACACCATTAATTTGAGTGTCGCCGTTTGGGTAGGGTTTATTGCCCTTTTTGGAATTGCCACCGACGATGGTGTGATTATGGGAACTTACTTAACACAGGTTTTCGACAAAGAAAAGCCTAAAACAGTAAAAGAAATTAGAACTTCAGTTTTGAATGCTGGTTCAAAACGAGTTCGCCCGGCAATGATGACTGCGGCCACTGCTATAATAGCATTAATTCCGGTATTAACCGCAACAGGAAAAGGAGCCGATGTTATGATTCCGATGGCAATTCCATCATTTGGAGGAATGTTATTACAGGTGATGACTATGTTTGTTGTACCAGTATTATACAGTATGTGGAAAGAGAAAGGAATTAAAATTAAAGATTAAAAACTCTCTGTGTAACTCTGTGATTTCTTTGTGAATCTCTGTGTAACAATAAAAAATAATAAAATGAAAAATAAAATTATCATACTTAGTTTCTTTCTTTTAATTTCTTTAGTGGGAAATACACAAGAGATGGAAGCAACTTTAGCGGAATATTTAAAAATAGCCGCAGAAAACAATCCTGGATTAAAAGCAAAATTCAACGATTATATGGCAGCGATGCAAAAAGTGCCTCAAGTGGGTACTTTACCCGATCCACAATTTGCTTTTGGGTATTTTATCAATCCGGTAGAAACAAGACTAGGTCCACAAAAAGCAACGTTTGGATTAAAGCAAGCTTTTCCTTGGTTTGGCTTGTTAGAAGCAAAAGAAGATGTGGCTACAGCTGCAGCAAAAGCAAAATATGAAGTATTTGAAAATAGTAAATCTAATTTGTTTTTTACCTTAAAAACGATTTATTACAATTATTATTATACAGAAAAGGCGATTGAAATAACAAAAGAGAATATCGAAATTTTAAAAATTTTTAAAAACCTTTCTTTAGTAAAAATTGAAAATGGGAATGCCTCTATAGTTGACGAACTAAGAGTTGAATTAGAATTAAACGATTTAGAGAATCAATTGGCATTGTATATTGATACTAAAAATTCGTTAAAAATTGGTTTAAATAGCATAATGAATAGAGAAATATATGAGCCAGTTAGGATACCTAAAGAGCTAGCTATAGAAGAGTTGCCTTATGAAAAAGAATTTTTATTAGACTCTATTTATAATAACAATCACGAAATTAAAAGTATTGATCATAAGTTAAATGCTTTTATGAATCAAGAAATTGCTGCTAAAAAAGAAGGTATGCCTAAATTTAATTTGGGTGTTAATTATATTATTATAGGAGAAAATCCAAATTCATCTGACTCAAATAATGGTAAAGATGCTTTGCTGTTTCCTTCGGTAGGAGTTACAATTCCGATTTATCGAAGAAAATACAAAGCAATGATTAAAGAGGCGCAGTATTTACAAGAGACAGAGATAGCCAATAAACAAAACACTAAAAACACTTTGGGTTATTTGTATGGAGATACTTTTAAAAATTTTAGCGATAGTGAACGGCGAATCGCTTTGAATAAAAAACAATCGGAAATAGCGAAAAAAGTACTGGATGTTTTAATCACTTCTTATTCTACCAATTCAAAAGATTTTGAAGAGGTTTTGCGTATAGAAAGACAATTATTAGGGTATAAATTAGCACAACAAAAAGCAATAACCGATAAAAATGCTGCAGTGGCATTTATGAATTATTTATTAGGAAATTAATAAAATATAAACAAAATGAAAAAATATAAAAATTACATATTCGGAATTGCAATTTTAATCCTTGGGATTGTTATTGGAAATATGAGTTCTGGTGATTCAAAAACAAACTCTCATAATGAAGATGCACATGATTTAGTGCAAGATCCAATTA
>DAOUTI010000197.1 GCA_030626795.1 Flavobacteriaceae bacterium | reverse complement strand
GTTTATTAGATGTTTAAACCCCGTTTTTAAATAATAAAAAAATCCGCCAATTGGCGGATTTTTTTATTATTTAAAAACGGGGTTTAAACATCTAATAAACCGTTAGTTTTCTTAACAGCAGCAGCGCTTTCTTGAATTTTTGCTTTTTCTGCATCATTTAAATCTAATTCTACTATTTTTTCAATTCCGCCTTTACCAATAATACATGGTACACCAATTGAAATATCATTTAGCCCGTACTCACCTTCTAATAAAGCAGAACAAGGGAACATTTTCTTTTGGTCGCAAGCAATAGATTGTACCATTGAAGAAACTGCTGCTCCAGGAGCATACCAAGCACTAGTGCCTAACATTTTTGTTAAAGTTGCTCCACCAACTTTGGTTGCTTCTACAACTTCACTTAATCTTTCTTCTGATAAAAATTTACTTACAGGAATACTGTTTCTAACTGCTAATCTTGACAAAGGAATCATACCCGTATCACTATGACCACCAATTACTATTCCGTTCACGTCAGATGATGGGCAACCTAATGCTTCCGCTAAACGGTATTTAAAGCGAGCACTATCTAATGCGCCTCCCATACCTATAATTCTATTTTTAGCAATACCTAAAGCTTTATGTGTTAAATATGCCATGGTATCCATTGGATTACTTACCACAATAAAAATAACATTTGGCGAGTGCTCTAAAACGCTTTGGGTAACAGATTTTACAATACCTGCATTGATACCTATTAATTCTTCACGAGTCATACCTGGTTTACGAGGGATACCACTTGTAATTACTGCAATATCACTACCAGCTGTTTTTGAATAATCGTTTGTGCTACCAGTAATTTTGGTATCAAAACCCATTAATGATGCGGTTTGCATCAAATCCATTGCTTTACCTTCAGCATAGTTATCTTTGATGTCGATAATTACTACTTCTGAAGCGAAATTTTTAATTGCTATGTACTCAGCGCAACTTGCACCAACAGCACCTGCGCCTACCACGGTTACTTTCATAATATATTTTATTTTAGATTATTATATACAAAAAAACAACCATTACTAATAATAGTAATAATGATTGTTTTTATTAGTTTGTTTCATTTTATGAATTATAATGAACAAAAATATTTAAAATAAATGAGAAACTGTGTAACTCTAGCTACCTGAAAAAAAGATATTAGAATTAATATTTTTTCAAATTTTTAAATATCTATGTTGGCATAAATTGCATGTTTTTCAATGAACTCTCTACGAGGCGGAACATCGTCACCCATTAACATAGAGAAAACTCTATCAGCTTCAGTTCCGTTTTCAATGGCAACTTGACGCATGGTTCTATATTCTGGATTCATTGTTGTATCCCAAAGTTGTACTGCATTCATTTCTCCAAGACCTTTATATCTTTGGATAGTTCCTCCACCAAATTTTTCAACAATCGCATCACGAGCTTCATCAGACCAAGCATATTCTTTTTTAGCACCTTTTTTAACTAAATATAGAGGTGGTGCGGCAATATAAATATTACCATTTTCAACCAATTCTCGCATATAGCGGAAAAAGAAAGTTAAAATTAAGGTTGCAATGTGACTACCATCAACATCGGCATCACACATAATAACAACTTTATGGTAACGTAATTTACTTAAATTTAAAGCTCTAGGGTCTTCTTCTGTACCTATGGTTACACCTAAAGCGGTATACATACTTTTGATTTCTTCGTTTTCAAAAACCTTGTGTTGCATGGCTTTTTCAACATTTAAAATCTTTCCACGTAATGGTAAAATGGCTTGAAAATTTCTATCTCTTCCTTGTTTGGCGGTTCCACCTGCCGAATCTCCCTCTACCAAGAAAATTTCACATTTTTCTGGATCACTCCAAGCACAATCGGATAATTTACCAGGTAAACCTCCACCGCTCATTACAGTTTTCCGTTGTACCATTTCGCGCGCTTTGGCTGCTGCATGACGTGCTTGTGCTGCAAGAATTACTTTTTGAACAATGATTTTAGCATCATCAGGATTTTCTTCTAAATAATTTGTTAGCATTTCAGAAACAGCTTGACTTACTGCTGCCGAAACATCACGGTTACCTAGTTTTGTTTTTGTTTGCCCTTCAAATTGAGGCTCGGCAACTTTAACAGAAATAATTGCGGTTAGCCCTTCTCGAAAATCGTCACCTGCAATATCAAACTTCAATTTACTTAATAAGCCTGAATTTTCTGCATATTTTTTTAAGGTGTGTGTTAAGCCTCTACGGAAACCAGAAAGATGAGTACCTCCTTCATGGGTATTGATATTATTTACATAAGAGTGTAAATTTTCGGTATATGAAGTATTATAAACCATGGCTACCTCAACAGGAACACCGTTTTTTTCTCCTTCCATGCTAATAATATTCGAAATAAGTTGCTCTCTAGTTGCATCTAAGTAACGAATAAACTCTTTAAGACCTTCTTCACTATAAAATTTATCAAAAACAAAATTCCCTTCTTCGTCTTTATTTCTTTTATCAGTAATAGTAATGGTTATACCTTGATTAAGGTATGACAATTCGCGTAATCGAGCGGATAAAGTTTCATAACTATAATTAATTTCAGTTTGAAAAATAGTATCATCTGCTAAAAAAGTAACTTCAGTACCATTTTCATCAGAATCTCCTATTACTTTTGTTGGATATAGCGGTTTTCCTTTTTCATACTCTTGTTTCCAGATTTTCCCATCAAGAAAAACAGTAGCGGTTAAATGATTTGATAATGCATTAACAACAGAAACACCTACCCCGTGCAATCCACCAGAAACTTTATAAGAATCTTTATCGAATTTACCACCAGCACCAATTTTTGTCATTACAACTTCTAGAGCAGATACACCTTCTTTTTTATGGATACCCACAGGTATTCCTCTTCCGTTATCTCTTACTGTAACTGAATTATTTTCATTTATTGTAACGTCAATTTTGTCGCAATGACCTGCCATTGCTTCGTCAATTGAATTGTCAATAACTTCATAAACCAAGTGGTGTAAACCTCGTGTGCTAACATCTCCTATATACATTGATGGGCGTATACGAACATGCTCCATTCCTTCTAATGCCTGAATGCTATCAGCTGAATATTGATTTTTTTTAGTTTCTTCACTCATATTTTTTGGTTGAATTTTTATCAAAATTTCATAAACGCACAAATATAATAAAACCACTACTTTTTAACTTGATTTTTACTGTTTTAAAGTGTGAAGTTATCAACATTAATTAATGGAAAATCAATAATTAAAAGTTAATAAAAAAGCTCATCTTAAATAAATAAGATGAGCCTTAAATTCATTGCAATTTTATAAATAGCTTAATATCTAATTCTTGCAACTAAATTAATTTCATTGGTTAAATACCCATTCCCCTCAGTATGGTAATTAATTGAAATTAATCTTACAAACAACCAGTTTAAATTAGTTGTTTATTAACCTTATTTCTTACAAAAGAAGTATAGAAATAAAATCGATGCAAATCTACAGTTTTTTAAAAGGTAAATTGATAAAATAATGTTAAATTAATCAATAAAAAGCCCATTAAAAATTTTCTTTTTAATGGGCTTTATCTGTGCAAATTAAAATAGCTTAATATTTTGAAATATTTGCAGAATTTTATCTAAACTTTTTAATATTATTCCCCTCAGATAAACATTAAGGAATAGATAAAATTTAAAAAACTAAAAAATCTATTTCAGTATTTTATCATAATCATATTACGTTCTGAAATAAGAAACCAAAAACTTAATTTTGATAACATAACAAACGTACAAATGAATTCTGAAGAAAATCTGAAGTTGATTTCAGAATTGATTAAATAGTCCTTATAAATTAATATAAGGACTATGCGCAAATTAAAATAGTTTAATATTTCATAGTATTTGCATTGTTTTATCTTAAATAATACCATTCCCCTCAAAATATATTATAAAGATAAATTTTTTAGATATCAAATCTATATATTTCAGTATTCATATTTTATGAATTTTGAACTTTCTGAAATATAGTTATTCATTGTTTTTAATAATCAATAACGGGGCAAATATATGTGTGATTTCTGAAGAGAATCTGAAGATTTTAGGTGTAAAATGTTAAAGTTTTTAAAATAAATTCTTAAGTGAAATTAAGCTTAAAACCTGAGTTTGACCTAAGGTTTAATTTACAGAATCCTAAGAAAAGGCAACCTTTTCGGGTAAAATTATTAAAATATCTAGATATTCCTTTTAATTTCACCCTTCAAATCTAACCTCTTCTTAGGATTCTGTAAATTAAACCTTAGGTCAAACTCAGGTTTTAAGCTTAATTTCACTTAAGAATTTATTTT
>DAOUTI010000143.1 GCA_030626795.1 Flavobacteriaceae bacterium | reverse complement strand
TTATGCTATCTTCAACTATCGGGAGAAATAAAAATCTAATTCCTGGCGAAGTGCTTTCGGCAATTATAAACGGTAGTGAAGAGTTATTAAAAGAGTTAAAAGGTTTTGGCGTTACCATTCATTCCACCGGTGGCGAAACTGCAGATGTTGGCGATTTAGTTAGAACAATTATTGTTGACTCCACAGTTACGGCTCGTTTAAAACGCAATGAAGTTATTGATAATGCAAACATCAAAGCTGGCGATGTAATTGTTGGTTTAGAATCTTTTGGGCAGGCAACTTACGAAAAAGAATACAATGGCGGTATGGGTAGCAATGGTTTGACTAGTGCTCGTCATGATGTTTTTGGTAAATATTTGGCCGAGAAATACCCTGAGAGTTTTGACCCAAGTGTTCCTCAAGATTTGATTTATTCTGGTTCTAAAAAATTGACTGACGCTGTTGCGGATGTTTCGCTTAACGCGGGAAAATTGGTTTTGTCACCAACAAGAACTTATGCTCCAATCATAAAAAAAATCTTAGAAAATCATGCCAATGATATTCACGGAATGATTCACTGTAGTGGTGGTGCCCAAACTAAAATTCTACATTTTGTGGATAACCTTCATATTATTAAAGATAATTTATTTGAAGTTCCTCCATTATTCAAAATGATACAAGAACAATCTAACACCAACTGGCGAGAAATGTATCAAGTTTTTAATTGTGGACATAGAATGGAGCTATATGTACCTCAAAAAATTGCCAATGATATTATTGCAATTTCAAAATCTTTCAACGTAGATGCCCAAATAGTTGGTAGAGTAGAATCTTCAACAGAAAAAAAACTAACCATTATAAGTGAGTTTGGTGAGTTTGTTTATTAAAGATTGTTAACTTTTTGAATTGTTTGTAACAAATGCTAAATTTACGCTTCTAATGTTACAAACTAACCAAAAATGATATCACATTTTTTAAGCCTAGAGTGGAAACAATTTTTTCGCTCATCTTACTGGCAAAAAAGTATTGCACTAAATATTTTAATGGTGTTTATAGCACTCTATTTTATCTTAATGTTTTTAGGATTAGGTTTTGGTTTATACCCAATTCTTAAAGAACAATTCCCAAATGCTGACCCATTTCTTATGGTAAACAGTTTTTTATTTTATTGGTTTCTTGGCGATTTAATGTTGCGTTTTTTTCTTCAAAAACTACCGGTTATGCAAATAAAACCATTGCTAACTTTATCCATAAAAAGAAGGAACATTTTACATTATATTTTAGGCAAATCGGTAATTTCTTTTTTTAACTTTTTACCTCTTTTTACAGTAATCCCTTTTGGAATTATACTACTCACAAAAGATTATAATATTGCAACTACAATTACTTGGATGCTATTAATGTTTATCTTAACATTAATAATTAATTTTTTAAACTTTATTATCGAAAGTAAATCGGCAGAGACAGAACTATCTTTTTTACCAATAATACTTATCACTTCAAGTTTATATGGATTAAATTATTTTGAAGTCATTTCATTTTCATCATTAATCTCTAACATGATGAATACAATATCAGCAAATCCTATCTTAATTTCGATTCCATTAATTGTTTTAGCCTTTTTATATTACTTAAACTATAACCTCTTAAAAAAGAATTTATACATTGATAATTCATTAAAATCTAAATCTCAAGAAGCCAATACAACAGATATGGCTTGGACCAAAAGATTTGGCGATGTTGCTCCTTTTTTACAACTAGATTTAAAGTTAATATGGCGTAATAAACGTACACGATCAACATTATTTATTATGGTTTTGGCACTTTTCTATGGCTTGATATTTTATCCAAACCCAAAATATCAAGAAATGACACCCATGTTTATATTTGTTGGTGTGTTTATTACAGGGATATTTATGATCAATTTTGGGCAATTTATTCCGGCATGGGATAGCAGTTATTATAAATTATTGATGAGTCAAAATATTAAATACAAAGATTACTTAAAATCAAAATACCTTTTAATGATAATTAGTGCTTTATTGCTATTTATTTTAAGCATTCCGTATGTTTATTTTGGTTGGAAAATATTACTAATTCATTTTGCTACAATGGTTTATAATATTGGTGTAAATTCACATGTTCTTCTTTTCGGAGGATCATTTAATCGTAAAAAAATTAATTTAAGTCAACGAGCTGCTTTTAATTATCAAGGTACAGGAGCAGTACAATGGATTATCGGGTTTCCTTTATTAGTGTTTCCAGTTTTAATCTTCTATTTACCTTATAAATTTATCGCTTTTGAAGCAGGCATTGCAGCATTGCTTATTTTAGGTGGTTTAGGAATTTTATTTCATCAAAAAATAATGACTTTTATTAGTAAACGGTACTTAAAATCTAAATACGAAATGATAAGTGCTTTTGAACAAGATAATTAAAAACTTAATTTCATTCTCTTAAAAAAATACCCCATGATAACATCTACTGATCTTACTAAAAAATATGGTGAAGAAACTGTACTAAATATTGAATCTTTAGAAATTCCTAAAGGACAAACATTCGGTTTGGTTGGAAATAATGGAGCAGGCAAAACTACTTTTTTCAATCTATTATTAGATCTTATTCAGCCCACAACTGGATTTATAACCAATAATGACATTCAAGTGGATAAAAGTGAAGATTGGAAACCTTTTACTGCCGCATTTATTGACGAGAGTTTTTTAATTGGTTATTTAACACCCGAAGAATACTTTTATTTTATTGGAGAATTACGCGGAATGAATAAAGCTGATGTGGATAAATTTTTACAGCAATTTGATGAAATTTTTAATAACGAAATTATTGGAAATAAAAAATATTTACGCGATCTTTCAAAAGGAAACCAAAAAAAAGCTGGTATTGTTGCAGCGCTTATTGGCAACCCTTCCATAGTTATTTTAGATGAACCTTTTGCTAATTTAGACCCTACTACACAAATTCGATTGAAAAAAATATTAAAATCCTTAACGGAAGATAAAGAGGTTACCTTTTTAATTTCAAGTCATGATTTAAACCATGTAACCGAAGTTTGTGAACGCATTGTTGTTTTAGAAAAAGGTGATATTGTAAAGGACATTACAACTTCAGCTGAAACTTTAAAAGAACTGGAAGGTTATTTTTCTGTTTAATCATAAAAAATTCTCGAAGCTTAACCTTTAGATTTGTAAAGTATAAATAAAATATACATAATTTTCTTATGTATAAGAATATTATGTATATTTGTATATGGCAAATCAAAAACTATATAAAGGCTCATTACAAACCATCATTTTAAAGCTACTTGAAGATCAAGATAAAATGTATGGCTATGAGATTACTCAAAAGGTAAAGGAAATCACTAAAGGAGAACTTAAAATTACCGAAGGTGCCCTCTACCCTGCCCTACATAAATTAGAAGCCGAAGGATTTCTAGATGTAGAGATCGTAAATATTGGTAACCGCATGCGTAAATACTACAAACTTACCGAGCAAGGAACCAAAGAAACCGTTAATCGCCTAGCCGAACTGGAAGATTTTATCAAAACCATGCAGACAATTGTGAATCCAAAATTAAGTTTAGGATGAAACTAAGTAAAGAACAAATACAATATATTGATGATTACCTAAAGTATCATAAGTTTAAATACTGGGATATTCGGTATGAAATTTTAGATCATATCGTAAATACAGTTGAATACAAAATGGATCAAGGCATTTCATTTGATAATGCAATGATTGATGTACATCAAAGTTTTGGTAACTCCATGAAAATGTTTTGGAATACCCATATTGAATACTCCATATTTGCCAATGGAAATGGTTATAAAAAATTGATTCACAATAAACAACAAGAATTACATAAAAAGTATAGAAACCTAATATTTAAAGAATTTAAAAACTTTTTTAAATCGTTTAAAAATATTGCTTTTCTAATTATTCTTATTCTTTTTGAAATTGTTTTATTTAAATCCATTAATCATAAATCCTTTTTAAGGATGAATCTTTTAACATCTATCTTTCCTATAATAATTTACTTATACATACTTATTAAAAATACCATAAAAAAGAATAATTCTTTAAGCTTAAATCTCACTTATGGTATGATGTTTTTACCCTATTTTCTTTTGGGTACTGTTAATCTAGTTTTAAAAACTAATCTACCGATTTATATATCCTATTCAATTATTATTAGTTATTTTATTCTTTCATTTATTTGGTTTTTTTGTAGTTTAAAAGTTTATCGTAAAACTGAGAAAGAGTATACTGAACTATACAAGCAACTAAAATTGTCATGAAACTAAGCCCCGAACATATCGACCAACTCTACACTTTTACACGCCAACATTTTGTGGAGTGGTATGACCTGCAAACCGAACTGGTAGATCATCTTGCTAATGATATTGAACATATTTGGGAAGAAAATCCAAAACTCACCTTTGATCAGGCAAAAAACAAAGCATTTAAAAAGTTTGGAATATTTGGATTTAGTGATGTGATTGAAAAAAAGAAAAAGACCCTATATAAATACTATTGGAAAATGGTTTGGAAAATTTTTAAGGATTATTTTAAATTACCAAAAATTATTTTAACAATGTTAATTACACTTGTAATCTTTACAATTATTAATGCCTTTAATAGTAAAGTTACATTCATTTATATTTACCTAGCATTACATTTTATTCTTATTTTAGGTTTTTTAGGCAATGAGCAGATTCTAATCAATAAAAAGAATAACATTACTGGTAAAAAATGGATGTTTGACAATATAATTACATCTATGGGTGGCATTGGTTTTTTAATGTATATGCCGTTACAAGTTGTAAGTCGTTTTTCTAATATTAATTGGTCTTTACAAAATCAAATTATAGTTTCCACAATATTAGCTCTATTTTCAATTTTATCTTATATTCTTATTAAGGTTATTCCTAAAAAGATGACAGAAAGAATGACAAGTTTATACCCCGAATACAAACTTTATAGGAAAGCATAAAAAATAATTCAATTTATTTGTACTTTTACACGCCCTACTACATGAATCACTTTATAAGTAAATAACCTCGGGGCAAGCCCAGAGGTATTACAAAGTAACTGATTTTTTATATTTCGACGTAAGCGTCTGGGTATTAAACCCACTAGTGGGAATAAATTTGAATTATACTAATTGACATTGTTTTGAAAAACCGAACCTATTATATTTTATCTCTTTTCGTTCTTGTTTTTATATTTAGTTGTTCAACTAAAAAAGATACTTTTATCACTAGAAACACACATGCAATGGTTACCAAATATAATATTTTATATAACGGAAACATTGCTTTTAATGCTGCTAAAGAGCAATTAGATGCCACTTATGAAGATAATTTTTGGGAACGATTACCTATTGAACCTTTAAAAATTGAAGAAGATTTTATTCCGATGCCTGGGCAATCTAGTACAAAACCTAGTGAAGCTCAAGGTTTTGATATGGCCGAAGAAAAAGCTGTTAAAGCCATTCAAAAGCATTCGATGGTAATTGATAATTTTGAAAAAAACAAACAAATTGATGAATCCTATTTATTATTAGGAAAATCGCGCTACTACTTACAAAGGTATATTCCTGCTCTAGAAGCATTCACATTCGGAATTGAAAACTACCCAAATGCTAACTTATATAATACTACGCGTATTTGGAAAGCAAAAACTCATGTTCGATTACAAAACGAAGAATTAGCCATTGAGACCTTAGATTTGGTTTTAAAAAACATAGAATTATCTGATGAAGATTACGAAAAGGCACATACCACATTGGCAATGGCTTACACCAAATTAGATAGTACACACTTGGTTATTGATCATCTAAAAAAATCAAGCTATTATTTTACTGATAAAGAACAAAGTGCTAGAAACTTATTTGTTTTAGGTCAAATTTATAGAGAAGAGAACAAAATCGATTCTTCTAATATGGTTTTTGAATCTTTAGCTTACATGAAAAAAATACCTAGAAAGTATAAAGTTCATGCTACGCTTGAAAGAGCCAAAAATTATTTTGAAGCCGACAGTACAGATGCAACGATATATGCACTTCGTGAATTAATTGAAGATAGAGACAATCGCGAATATTTAGACGAATTATATTACCAAGCTGGTTTAATAGCTCAAACCAATGGCAATACGATAAACGCTAAGGCTTTCTTTGAAAATTCGGTTTTATACAATAAACAAAAACCTATTCAAAAAAGTTTTTCTTATGAAAAATTGGGAGATTTATATTTTGACAATACCAATTTTAAAATTGCAGGTTCTTACTACGATAGTGTTTTACAAATTCCTATAAATCAAAACACGAAAAGAATTAGAAAAATTATTCGAAAAAGAGAAAGCTTAAACGATGTGATTTTTTATGAGAATATTGCAAAAAAAAACGACAGTATTCTAACCATTTCTGCAATGTCAAAAGAAGAACAAGATTCCTTTTTTCAAAATTATATTGATGCTTTAAAAATTAAAGACGAAGAAGAAAGAATTAAAAAGGAGCAAGAAGTAATTAATCCTGGAGTTGGGTCATTTGATAATGTTGGGTCATTACAAAATGATAAAAGTGCTACTTTTTATTTTTACA
>DAOUTI010000153.1 GCA_030626795.1 Flavobacteriaceae bacterium | reverse complement strand
GTTTACCAGTTTTAAAAAAATGTTTTACATCTGCAAAAAACCAAGGATTACCGATGCTTGCCCTACCAATCATAGCGCCATCTAAACCAAATTTATCACGCATTAATATTGCCTTTTCAGCGGTGTCTACATCACCATTTCCAAATACAGGAATATGCATTCTTGGGTTATTTTTCACGTTTGCAATCGGCTCCCAATTAGCGTCCCCTTTATACATTTGAGCTCTAGTACGCCCATGAATAGCAATGGCTTTTGCACCAATATCTTGTAGCCGTTCGGCAACTTCAATAATATGTATAGAGTCTTCATCCCAACCCAAACGTGTTTTTACTGTAATGGGTAATTTGGTGTGTTTTACCATGGCTTCGGTAAGTTTTACCATAAGTGGGATATCTTTTAATATTCCTGCTCCAGCACCTTTACTTACCACTTTTTTCACAGGGCAACCATAGTTAATATCTATAAAATCAGGCTTTGATTTTTCAACAATAGCTACAGTTTTTAGCATAGATTCTAAATTGGCGCCAAATATTTGAATACCAACTGGTCGTTCACTTTCGTAAATGTCTAATTTTTGAACACTTTTAGCGGCATCTCTAATCAACCCTTCTGATGAGATAAACTCTGTATAAACAACATCAGCGCCTTGCTCTTTGCAAAGAGCTCTAAACGGTGGGTCGCTTACATCTTCCATAGGTGCAAGTAATAAAGGGAAGTTTCCTAATTCTATATCGCCAATTTTAGCCATTTACTTCAAAAATTTGAAATGCAAAAATAGTATTAAATACGGAACCATGTATCACAATATTTTTATCGTTATTTTTTCCGCTTTAAGCGATGTTTTATAATTCTTTAAAAAATTACTTTTGTGCTAATAAAATATATAAGATGAAACGAGCATGCTAAAGTTTTTATTACCAAAGGATAATGGCTAATAGCGAACAGCATGTAACCGAATTAAAAAATATTATAGACACATGAAATTACAAATTACATTATTTATAGTTGCTATATCTCTGCTGAGTTGTAAAAACAATAAAACAAGTTCAGAGGATAGTCATAAAAAAGAAGATGCTACATCTGGAGCAACAAAAATTGTAAATACAGTGCATTATTCGCAGGAAAAGCATTTAAAAAACATCAAACAATTAACTTTTGGTGGAGATAATGCCGAAGCATATTGGAGTTTTGATGGAAAAAATATCGTTTTTCAGGCAAACACAAAAGCATGGGGATTAGAATGTGATCAAATTTTTATTATGAGTGCTGACGATATTTTAAGCGACGGTAAAAAAGCTAAAATGATTAGTACGGGTAAAGGCCGTACCACTTGCAGTTATTTCTTGCCTGGTGATTCAACAATTGTTTATTCATCAACACATTTAGGCGGTGATACTTGTCCGATACCACCTAAAAAAGAAGATCACGGTGGTAAATACATTTGGCCAGTTTTTGAAACTTTTGATATTTTTGTAGCTGATACTCAGGGAAATCAATTGAAACAATTGACTAATGAGCCTGGTTATGATGCAGAGCCAACAGTTTCTCCAAAAGGAGATTTAATTGTTTTCACTTCTACGCGCTCTGGAGATTTAGAATTGTATACAATGAATATAGATGGGTCAGATGTAAAACAAGTAACTCATGAATTGGGTTATGATGGTGGTGCTTTTTTCTCACCAGATGGTACAAAATTAATCTTCCGTTCTTCTCGTCCAAAAACAGAAAAGGAAATAAAACAATATAAAGATTTATTAGCACAAGGCTTGGTAATGCCAACAAATATGGAGTTGTATGTTTGTAATATTGACGGAACTGATATGCAAAAAATAACCGATTTAGGAAGTGCAAACTGGGCGCCATTTTTTCATTCAAGTGGTGAGAAAATTATTTTTTCAACAAATCATCATAAAGAAAAACATGATGGATTTAACTTATTTATGATTAATCTTGACGGAACTAGTTTAGAGCAAATAACTTTTGATGGAGTTTTTGATGCTTTCCCAATGTTTTCACCTGATGGAACAAAATTGATTTTTTCCTCAAATAGAAATAACAACGGAACTCACGATACCAATTTATTTATTGCAGAATGGGTAGATTAAATTCGATTTATTGATGATAAAAAAATACAATTGGGCTATTTTAGGCTGTGGTAAAATAGCACAAAAGTTTTCAAACGATTTAAAATTATTGCCAAATGCAAATTTATACGCAGCTGCATCAAGAAATTTAAAAAAAGCAAAGGGTTTTGCAGCGAAGATTGGCTATGAAAAAGCTTATGGATCTTATAAAGATATGGTTGAAGATCCAGCTGTTGATATTGTTTATATTGCTACACCCCATGCATTTCATTTAGAGCATACTTTACTTTGTTTAAATAATAAAAAAGCGGTTTTATGCGAAAAAGCTTTTGCAATGAACGCTAAAGAGGTTAAAAAAATGATCCATGCTTCCAGGGAAAACAATACATTTTTAATGGAAGCTTTTTGGACTGTTTTCCAGCCACAATTTTTAAAAATGGTTGAAATTGTAAAATCGAAAGAATTGGGAGAACTTAAATTCGTAAAATCAGATTTTATGTTTAATGGAGAATACAACCCTAAAAAAAGACTTTACAATATTAAATTGGGAGGAGGCTCCTTACTTGATATTGGTATCTATCCAATATTCAATGCTTTGTTTTTATTGGGTAAGCCAAATAAAATAAAAACAATTGCAAATATAAGATCTACAGGTGTTGAAGATAGTATCTCCATGTTATTTTCTTATGATAATGGAGCCATGGCTGTTTTAACATCTAGTTTTGAAAGTTCTTGTAAAAATGAAACAGAATTGTGTTTTGAAAATGGATTTATGAAAGCAGAACGAAATTCAGATAATCCAATTTTAATGAATAAGAATGGTTTAAATCAATCGGTTGAATTTGATACGATCGCTGGTCTGGGTTATGAATTAGAGGCGACTCATGTAATGGATTGTCTTGATAAAAAGCTTATTGAAAGCCCGGTTTTACCACTTGCGTTTAGTTTAGACCTGATGGAAATTATGGATGCCGTTCGAAAAGAAGCAAACATAGTATATCCTAATCATGATTAAAGCAAAAATTCGTTTTGAACACAAAACTATTTAGTTATCTTGCGCAAATAAAGTAGATAGGTAAACGGCGCATGAAAAACATCCGAAATTTTTGTATTATAGCTCATATTGACCACGGTAAAAGTACTTTGGCGGATAGGCTTTTAGAATATACTGGTACTATAACTGATCGTGAAAAAAAAGATCAATTATTAGATAGTATGGACTTAGAAAGAGAGCGTGGTATAACTATAAAAAGTCATGCCATTCAAATGGAGCATGAGCAAGATGGTGAAAAATATATTTTAAACTTAATTGACACACCTGGGCATGTTGATTTTTCGTATGAAGTTTCTAGGTCTATTGCTGCTTGCGAAGGAGCACTTTTAATTGTTGATGCTGCGCAGAGTATTCAAGCACAAACCATTTCTAACTTGTATTTGGCTTTAGACAATGACTTGGAAATAATTCCGATACTAAATAAAATAGATTTACCTAGTGCAAATCCTGAAGAAGTTACAGACGATATCGTTGATTTGTTAGGTTGTAAACCTGAAGAGATTATCCACGCAAGTGGTAAAACAGGTTTTGGAGTTGCTAATATAATAGATGCAATTATTGAGCGAGTTCCTGCGCCGAAAGGTAGTCCAGATGAACCATTACAGGCATTGATTTTTGATTCTGTTTATAATTCATATCGTGGTGTTGAAACTTATTTTAGAATTTTAAATGGAGAAATAAGAAAGGGTCAGAAAGTTAAATTTATGGCCACAGGGAAAGAGTATTTTGTTGATGAAGTTGGTACGCTTAAGTTAGAACAAGAACCTAAACAAGTTGTTAAAACTGGTGATGTTGGTTATTTAATTACAGGTATAAAAACGGCGAGTGAAGTAAAAGTTGGAGATACTATTACTAATGCAGTAAACCCAACGCAAAATAAAATTGAGGGATTTGAAGATGTAAAGCCAATGGTTTTTGCTGGGATTTATCCTGTTGATACTGAAGATTATGAAGAGTTAAGATCATCGATGGAAAAGTTGCAATTGAATGATGCATCTTTAGTTTTTGTGCCAGAAAGTTCAGCCGCTTTAGGGTTTGGTTTTAGATGTGGATTTTTAGGGATGCTACATTTAGAGATTATTCAAGAGCGTTTAGAGCGAGAATTTGATATGACGGTGATAACTACAGTACCAAACGTATCTTATCACGCATTTACACATAAACACCCAAATGTTATTGTTTTGGTAAATAACCCAACAGATTTGCCAGAGCCATCAACATTAAATAGAGTAGAAGAACCGTATATAAAAGCAAGTATCATTACCAAAGCCGAATTTGTTGGTCCTGTTATGAGTTTGTGTATTCAAAAAAGAGGTGAAATTACCAATCAAACCTATTTAACAACCGAAAGAGTTGAATTAACTTTTGATATGCCTTTATCAGAAATTGTTTTTGATTTTTATGATCGACTTAAAACCGTTTCAAAAGGCTATGCTTCTTTTGATTATCACCCAATTGGGTTGCGTACATCAAAATTAGTGAGAGTAGATATTTTACTGAATGGTCAGCCAGTTGATGCATTATCAGCATTATTACATGATAGTACGGCTTATGATATTGGTAAAAAAATGTGTGAAAAATTACGACAATTAATTCCGCGTCAGCAGTTTGATATTCCAATTCAAGCAGCAATTGGTGCAAAAATTATAGCACGTGAAACGATTAAAGCACTCCGTAAGGATGTGACAGCAAAATGTTATGGTGGTGATATTTCGCGTAAGCGTAAACTGTTAGAAAAACAGAAAAAAGGTAAAAAACGTATGCGTCAAGTGGGGAATGTTGAAATTCCGCAACAAGCGTTTATGGCAGTTTTAAAATTAAATGATTAGTAAAAAAAATCAAAGACTTGGAGTTAACTTCAAGCTTTTATGGATTAAATAATTTTTAATTTCCTTAAAAAAGTATCCAAATTATCAGCGGCATCAAAGCAAGAACTTACTTTGCTAACATCTTGACAATATCTTGAGTCCATTTTATGTGCTTTGCAGTCAATGGTTTCAATATCTACTTGATTGAATTTACTATCTAAAGATTTACAGCGATTTAAAAGGCTTTGTAAAGTTTCTTCTTTATTAGTTTCAAAACATCTTAGAGATAAGTACCCTTTTAAATAGTTTTCAATAGCCACTTGCGAATTCTTACACACCAAGTAAGAAACAACATCTTCTTCTGGTTTGAAGAGTTCATTATTGGCATTGTTTAGGTTTTCTTTTGCAGTGTTGAAATGGTTTTTCGATTTCTCATCCATAATAAAAAATAATAAAAAAACCTCGTAAGATTCTTAAACCTTACGAGGTTTGTACTCATGAAATTAAATGTTTTTAAATAACTCTAGACGTTCCCATTGAGATTCAACTTGTTCTTGAGCTTGATCAAGTAATTCTTTACCTAATTCAGCATTTTCTTTAACAACTCTTGTAAAACGAGCTTCGTTATACATGAATTCTTCTAAAGGAGCAGCTGGAGCTTTAGAATCTAGTTTGAATTTCTTGCCTTTTGGCTTAGAAGGGTCAAATCTAAATAATGGCCAGTAGCCAGTTTCAACAGCTTTTTCTTGTTGGGTTACACCATGTTTTAAATCGTAACCATGTTCACCACAGTGAGAATAAGCAACTATTAATGAAGGTCCGTTAAATTCGGCAGCTTCTTTAATAGCTCTTAATGATTGTACATCTTTAGCTCCCATTGCAATTTGTGCAACATAAATATAACCATAAGTCATTAATATAGCCCCAAGGTCTTTTTTCTTTATCCTTTTACCGGAAGCAGCAAATTTAGCTACC